>CAZUCB010000088.1:3556-9158 GCA_964618755.1 uncultured Bacteroides sp.
GTATGATTTTCAAAAGGAGACCAGCCACATTTGTATAATATATTATCTTTTTGCACTTTCCATGGGCTATCAATATCAACTAACACAATGTCGGCATGGTAATCTTTACGAATAAAACCTCTTTTTTCGATACCAAATAAAATAGCAGGATTATGACAGCTTTTTTCAACAATTTTCTCAATTTTAATTTTACCTTGGTGAAATAAATCAAGCATTGCAACCAAAGAATGTTGTACCAATGGTCCACCTGAAGGGGCTTTTAAATAAGAATTTTGCTTTTCTTCAAAAGTATGAGGTGCGTGATCAGTAGCAATTATATCAATTTTATCAGACAAAACGGCAGCCAGCAAAGCGTCCCTGTCTTTTGTCGTTTTTATTGCCGGATTCCATTTGATGAAGTTGGCTTTTTTATCATAATCTTCGTCAGAAAACCATAAATGATGAACACAAACTTCGGCAGTGATTCGTTTTTCGCTTAATGGAATGGTGTTGTCAAACAATTCTGTTTCTTCAGCTGTTGATAAATGTAGGATGTGTATGCGAGTATTGTGTTTTTTAGCAAGTTCTACTGCAAAAGAGGAAGATATATAACATGCTTCACGGCTTCTGATGAGTGGATGTAATTGTATAGGAATTTCCTCATCATATTTTTCCTTATATATTTCTAAGTTTTTTTGAATCGTTTTTTCGTCTTCGCAATGCAAAGCTATTAGCATTTTTGATTTGGAGAAAATATTCTCCAAGGTTTTTGGATTATCTACCAGCATATTCCCTGTAGATGCACCCATAAAAAGTTTAATACCACAAACATTGCGAGGATTTGTTTTAAGAACTTCTTCGATATTATCGTTGGAAACACCCATGTAAAAAGAATAATTTGCTAAGGATTTTTCAGCAGCTAATGTGTATTTTTCCTCTAACAAATTTTGTGTAAGCGTTTGAGGATTTGTATTGGGCATTTCCATAAATGAAGTAATACCGCCAGCCACAGCGGCTTTGCTTTCAGAGTAAATATCACCTTTGTAGCATAAACCAGGTTCTCGAAAATGCACTTGATCATCAATAATTCCTGGTAAAAGATACTTCCCTTCGGCATTGATTTTGGTAAAATCAGCATATTTTTTGCAGAAATCATCTATTTGTCCATCGAAAGAAATCTCAACAATGAAACCGTTTTCGATTGCAATATTCCCCTTTTTTATCAAACCTTCATTTACAATGTTTGCTTCAAGAATTAAATAACACGATTGCTTCATAATTTTAATTTATAAAAAAGACCGCATCAAGCGGTCTTCGGATTATTGTAAACGTTTGTAATTCTTAAACCAACTTGCTGTTTTCATACTAAGCACACCAATAAAGGCCTCCTTAAAAATACTTTTACTCATTTTTGAAGAACCTTCTGTTCTATCAGTAAAAATTATAGGAACTTCTACCACATTAAATCCTAATTTCCATGCAGTAAATTTCATTTCAATTTGAAAAGCATAGCCCATAAATTTAATTTTATCTAAATCAATGGCTTTTAATACTTCTGTACGATAACATTTAAAACCGGCTGTGGTATCCATAATTTTCATTCGTGTGATAAGTCTCACATAAATAGAAGCAAAATAAGACATGAGTACTCTTCCCATGGGCCAATTAACCACATTAACGCCATTGATGTATCTCGAACCTATTGCAACGTCGCCTCCTTTGTTGGCACAAGCATCATACAATCTGGATAAATCTTCAGGATTGTGTGAAAAATCAGCATCCATTTCAAAAACATACGAATAATTTCTTTTAATTGCCCATTTAAACCCATGAATATAGGCCGTTCCCAATCCAAGTTTCCCTTTTCGCTCTTCAATAAAAAGCTTTTCGGGAAACTCCTGCATAAGCTTTTTTACAATATTGGCAGTACCATCTGGCGAATTATCTTCTATTATTAACACATCAAAAGACTGTTGAAGTGAAAAGACTTTGCGTATGATTCGCTCAATATTTTCTTTTTCGTTGTATGTTGGAATAATAACTATGCTGTCTGACATAGGTTTGTGAGTTTTATTAATATTATATTCTTAAATAACAAAAATTAAAAAGTTTATCTATAACGATAGATGATTTTACTTATTACTTATAAGTCTGTTAAAATATCTCAAGAAATTCTATTTTTCCTTTACTAAAAAAATATACGAAGGAAAATGATCACTGTAGCCACCCGTAAAAGTAGTACCTGAAAAAGTACGCATTGGGTAACCGGTATATTGTCCTTCTTTTGTTGTTAGATAGCTTTTATTGTAAACTTTAGCTTGATGTAATCTATAAGAACTTTTATCTTTTTCTATTAAAGGATAGGAAACGATAATTTGATCAAATAAATTCCATGAATCTCTATATGCCAATGAACCCACTCCATCTTTAAATAATTTATACATAGGATTATACAAGTCGCCTGATTTTACATCTTCTAGTGTTTTTTTAGCATTTAAGTATTTTGTTAAACTTTTATCTGTAGGATCGTCATTTAAATCGCCCATTATAATAATTTTGGCATTTGGGTCTTTTTGCATAATAGAATCAACAATAGAACGGCACACCAGAGCAGCTCTGGCTCGTTTTGGCTCGCTTTTTTTCTCACCGCCACTACGTGAAGGCCAGTGGTTTACAATTATCCAAATTGGTTCTCCATCAAAAATACCGTTGACAACTAATTGTGAACGAGTACGAAAACTTGTATCATTTGGCATTTCCACTTCAACAGGATAACTTTTGGTAACTTTAAAATGTGCTTTTTGATAAATTAAACCTACATCAACACCTCTTCTGTCAGGAGAATCGAAATGAACAATACCATAATTCATAGATTTTAAGGCTGGTTGTATGACCAAATCTTCCAAAACACTTCTATTTTCAATTTCGGAAACGCCCAAAATAATCGGACCTCCTTTTACTAATTCATCTCCAATTCTCGAAATTACCTCCGACATGTTTTTTAATTTTTTATGGTATTTCTCAGTATTCCAGCGATATATTCCATCTGGTGTAAATTCTCCACCATTCAGATTGTCTTGTTGGATAGTATCAAAGAGATTTTCAAGATTGTAGAATCCTATACAACCTATTTTTGCTTGTTTTTGGGCACTAAGTGATGGAGAAATTAATAAAAAAGCGATTATTAAAAATATTCCAGAAGTTCTAGTTTTTAGATTCATATGTAATTATTTAAAAGTTTTTGTTCAACATCATATTAACATAAGTAATTAACGTACAAAGATACATTCTTTTTAAATAATTCATTAAACTTTTATATAACAAATTGTTTTTTATCAACTTTTAACAAAAAAGAAAGCTGAAAAAACTAAAAACTGAGTTGCATTTTTTTATACTTTTGCAAAAAAATAATAAGCTTGTCTGATTATGAATAAAATACTCATATTGTGTTTTTTAAATATTTCAATATTTACAGGAAATTTTTTAGTGGATCATAAAAATGCATTAATAGATAATGATAGCAAGAATGCAAATGAAAAAAAACTTAATCAACGTTTGTTTGTGATTGAACGCAATATGAATAAAAATACAGTTTGTTATGATGCCAATATCCAGAACAACGGAACATTAAATTTAGACAACCCTATTGATGCTTACTGGATGGATTATGCAACAGATGGTAAAAGATCAGAATTAAGTTATATTCAGCGTCGTATGGCTTATGGTTTTAGTTTTGAAAAAACATCATTGGGGAACATCTATTTAACGCTGAAAGCTTTTGATAAAAGAAAAATATTGGTTTTGATTGATAGCAAAGGAAATTCTCATGCTGTGATAAAAATAAACGGAGCTGACGCTTACTTAAGTAAAATTTATGTAACGGCAAAGCCTAAAATGTACACAACTGTTGAGTTTATTGAGTTGTATGGTAACGAAACCAAAACAGGAAAAGCAGTGTATGAGAAAATTGTAAATTTATAATTTTCTCAAAGAACCTATTTATTTTATTAGCCTCCAATCTAAAAGATATTCAAATATTCTATCGTTTATTTCGAATTATAAAGGAATATTTCCATGTTTCTTAGGTGGATTGGATGCCCGTTTGTTCTGTGTCATTTCCAAAGCCTCAATTAATTTGTAACGAGTATCTTTTGGATAAATAATTTCATCAATATAACCACGTTCGGCTGCTTTGTATGGGCTTGCAAACTTTTCGCGATAATCATCCAAATATTGTGATTTTTCTTCTAGAGAAGCATCTCTGTATAATATATTTACAGCACCCTCAGAACCCATTACTGCGATTTCAGCAGTTGGATAAGCCATATTTACATCAGCCCCAATATGTTTGCTCGACATAACATCATAAGCTCCACCATAAGCTTTACGGGTAATTAAAGTAATTTTTGGCACAGTTGCTTCGCAAAAAGCGTATAATAACTTGGCTCCATGTTTAATAATGCCGCCCAATTCCTGAGTAGTACCGGGTAAAAATCCAGGAACATCTACAAAAGTAATGATTGGGATGCTGAAAGAATCACAGAATCTTACAAAACGGGCAGCTTTTGCAGATGAGGTTATATCTAAACAACCAGCTAAATGTGCAGGCTGATTGGCAACAATACCCACCGAACGGCCACCTAAACGGGCAAAACCAATCACAATATTCATGGCATGCAGTGGCTGAATTTCGAAGAAACGATGATCGTCAACAACAGTAGTAATTAATTCCTTAATATCATAAGGTTTGTTAGAATCTGCAGGAATAAGTGTGTCAAGGCTTTCATCTTTACGATGAATATCGTCTGTACAAACTTTCATTGGAGGATCTTCCATGTTGTTGGAAGGAAGATAACTAATCAGTTCGCGAAGCATCATCATGGCATGTTCGTCATCGTCAGCAATCAAATGAGCAACACCACTGGTAGCATTGTGTGTGCGGGCACCGCCAAGATCATCTTTTGTAACCTCTTCGTGTGTAACACTTTTTATTACGTCAGGCCCTGTTACAAACATATAACTGGTTTGGTTTACCATCATAATAAAATCTGTTAATGCTGGTGAATAAACCGCACCACCGGCACAAGGTCCTAATATTGCCGAAATCTGAGGAATGACTCCTGATGCCATAACGTTGAGATAAAATAAGTCGGCATAGCCACCCAAACTATCTACTCCTTCTTGAATACGAGCACCACCCGAATCATTCAGTCCAATAATTGGAGCACCCATTCGCATAGCCATTTCCATTACTTTTTTTACTTTATCCGCATTGGCACGACCCAAACTCCCTCCTAATACCGTAAAATCCTGAGAAAATACATAAATCAACCTTCCGTCAATTTTTCCATGCCCAGTAACAACGCCATCGCCCAATATTTTTTGGTTTTCCATCCCGAAATTGGAATTGTGATGAACCACAAATTTGTCCATTTCTACAAAAGAACCTTTATCTAAAAGGATTTCAATTCTTTCTCTCGCAGTTAACTTACCCCCTTGATGTTGTTTTTCTATTCTCGAAATGCCTCCGCCTAATTCTGCGGCTTTATTTTTATCTTCAAAAATTTTGAATTTTTCTTCTAATGTTGACATTGACTTATTTTTTTATTATCAAACAAATTAT
>CAZUCB010000088.1:9258-11362 GCA_964618755.1 uncultured Bacteroides sp.
GTGTCGTCTTCTTTTACCGTGATTTCTTTTACAATGCCCGGTTTTGATGCTTTAAATTCGCTTTCCATTTTCATGGCTGATACAATCACTAATGTTTGTCCAGTTTCAACGGTATCGCCAACAGCAACCAATACTTTAACAATTTTACCCGGCATAGGGCAGAAAATAATATTGCCCTCATCAAAACCTTTGGCTTTGTTCATGGCTTTTATATATCGGCTCTCAGCATCAACGATTTCAATTTTATATTCATTCATGTCAGAATTTACAATAAAATGTTTGTTGCTTTGTCCTTGCACAACATCAATGTCATAAGATTTGCCATTGGAAATTATTGAATATACTCCATTTCCGGTGGTAACGCTGTCTAATTCGTAAATAGTATCATCAACAGCTATTCTAAGCATATTGCCTGTTTTCTCCAGCAAATTTATTTTAGCAGTACGTTCGCCAATAATTACTTCAAACTCCATAATTAAAATTTATTTAGATGATTAAATACGCATAGCTGCTTTAATTCTACCAACGTCTTTCCATTTATTGGTATATACTTCGAATTGAGTTGTTGGTTGTATTTTCTTCAATTTGGTCAAATATTCTACAAAGCCAGCAATCATTGCAATATCTTCACAATGTGTATCGCAAATACGTTTACTTAATAAGAAATCAAGATTTTGTTCAATAAAATGAGTATTGTATTTGCCATCTACAAAAGCAGGAGTTTCCATTATACTTCTTAAAAACGAAAGCGATGTTTTAACGCCGGAAATTTTATATTCATCCAATACTCTTCTCATGCGGAATATTGCTTCCTGTCGGGTTTCGCCCCAAACAATCAGCTTTGATATCATTGGATCATAAAAAATAGGAATTTCAAATCCCTCGTACATATAGCCATCGGTACGAACACCCAAGCCCAAAGGTTCTACAATTTCTTTAATAATACCGGGGCAAGGCATAAAATTATTGTCAGGATCTTCAGCATAAATACGGCATTCGATACTATGACCCCGTTGTTTGATTTGATCTTGCTGATAGGTTAATGGCAAACCATTTGCAATATTAATTTGTTCGCGAACAATATCAACACCCACAACCCTTTCGGTAATTGGATGCTCTACTTGTAAGCGTGTATTCATTTCGAGAAAATAATAATTAAGATCATCATCCACCAAAAACTCTATCGTACCAGCACCATAATAATTAACAGCTTTAGCTGCTGCTACTGCATCTCTTCCCATTTTCTCCCGCAATTCGGCAGTCATCAGTGGCGATGGTGTTTCTTCAACAACCTTTTGATGTCTGCGTTGTACAGAGCATTCTCTTTCGCACAAATGAATAGTATGTCCTAGTTTATCGGCTAAAATCTGAAATTCGATATGATGAGGAGAAGAAATATATTTTTCGATGTAAACTGCATCGTCTCCAAATGAAGATTTTGCTTCGGAACGAGCCCCACGGATAGCGCTTAATAATTCTTTTTCTTCCTTAACCATTCGCATCCCTTTACCACCACCACCGGCAGAAGCTTTAATCATTACAGGGAAACCAATTTCGCGAATCATTTCTAATGCACGTTTTTCGGAAGTAATTTTTTCTTTGGTACCGGGTACAACAGGAACGCCTGCTTCCATCATTGTTTGGCGGGCTGTAATCTTGTCGCCCATGGTGTGAATGGCGTAAGGCGAAGGGCCAATAAAAATAATACCTTCATCCTCGCATAGCTGAGCAAAATCACCGTTTTCAGATAAAAATCCATAACCCGGATGTATGGCATCGGCACCGGATTTTTTAGCTACGTCAATAATTTTATCCATTCTTAAATAGCTCTCTGAAGAAGGCGAAGCACCAATATGATAAGCTTCATCAGCGTATCTTACATGCTTGGCTTTGCGGTCGGCATCCGAAAAAACTGCTACCGTTTTTATACCCATTTCCTTACACGAACGCATTACCCTTACTGCTATTTCGCCTCGATTGGCTATCAGCAATTTTTTTATCATAATTCCTGTAAATTATTTTATAAATAGTATAAACATTTTGCAATTAAAAATGTTCGATAACGAATTGTTTTTTAGCGAATTGTTAATTGAATAACAATAGA
>CAZUCB010000089.1:0-2354 GCA_964618755.1 uncultured Bacteroides sp.
TATTGATTTTTATTTAAATACTATTCGCGACAATTCAGCCTCAGGCACTTCTACTTTTTATGGATATTTCAATGCTGCTACTATTGCTATTACAGAAGCTTACCATGATAATACTATTTACAATCTTATTCATAATGGTACAGGTACACTTTGTGCTTTTCAGGATTCTACATCAACTGGAACAAAAGAAATTTACAAGAATACCATTTATTCTTTAAGTTCAGGTGGTAACGTTACCGGATTTTCAGCAAGATTAGGTGTTTCTGCAAATATTTATAAGAACAGCATATATAATATAACAACTACTGGTGCAAGTACGCAAGCAATTGGTATCACTTATTTAGGGGGAATTGGAAATATTTACAACAATTTTATTTCAGATATCAAAGCAACAGCATCATCAAATGTAACCGGAGTAATAGGGATTAATCTTGGTGGAACTACTCAAAATCTTTATTATAATACGATATATTTAGATGCAAGTTCATCTGCATCTACATTTGGAAGTGCAGGTATCTATAAATCAGCAACTACATCAGGTGATTTTAGAAACAATATTATTGTAAACAACTCAATTGCTGGGGCTACAGGATTGACCACTGCATTTAAATTATCAGGATTGTATAATGCAACATATTATGCTGCAACATCTGATTATAACTGTTTTTATGCAGGAACTCCTTCTGCAAGTAATTTAATTTTTTATGATGGAACAAATGCCAGTCAAGTTCTTGATACATTCAAAACAATAGCAATAGGAAGAGACAATGCGTCTATTAGTCAATTACCTCCATTTGTTAACACTACAACCACACCATACAATCTTCATTTACAAACTACCATTTCTACAGGATGCGAAAGCGGTGGTATTAGTATTACATCACCAGCTATTTCTGATGACTTTGATGGAAATATTCGCTGGGGCGAAACCGGATACACTGGTGGTGGATCAACAACGGATATAGGTGCTGATGAATTTGAAGGAATTCCAATTTACACTTGTACTACACCTAACCCTGGCAATACAGTTGCTTCAGCAAATAATTTATGCTTAGGCTATCCAACAACACTTTCTTTACAGAATTCAATTTCACAAACAGGTATCAATTATCAATGGAAAAGCTCTGCTGATGGTGTAACTTACACAAATATTCAAGGTGCTACAGCATCAACATATATTGCAACTCCTATTGATTCAACTTATTATAAATGCGATGTAACATGTCAAAATGGACCTGTAACTACAACTTCTAACCCTTTTAAAATTACTTTTCCAACTTATATTGCTTCTACTACTCCTGCATCTCGTTGTAATACAGGAAGTGTTAGTCTGTCTGCTGTTGCAAGTTTAACAGGAGGAACACTTGCTTGGTATTATAATCCAATAGGAGGAGCACGACTTGGTACAGGATCTCCTTTTACCACTCCAAGCGTTTCTTCAACTACAGATTTTTATGTTGGAAGAGAAACTTATGATACAGCAAGTATTGCAATAGGTGCAGGAGCATCCACTTCAGCTTCATATCCTAATCCTTTTTATTCTGAAAAAAGCAATATCCGCATCCAACATTTAATTACAGCAGATAAATTACAAGCTGCAGGATTAAGTGCTGGAAATATCAAATCTGTTGCTTTAGATGTTACGTCTATAGGAACTTTGCCAATGATTAAATTATTTGTAAAAATCGGTACTACAACTGCAACAAGCATGACTAATTTTGTTTCCCTTTCAAATATTGTTTATACGAATGCGTCTTATATGCCAACATTAGGATTAAATGTTCTAAACTTTTCAACACCTTTCAATTGGGATGGTGTTTCAAATATTGTATTGGAATTCTGTCATGCAAATTCGGCTTCTGCTGCTACCATGAGCAGAACAGTAAAAACAGATGCCACATCTTATATATCTTCTATTAAAGTTCATTCAACTACTGCAGTAGATTCAGCTACTATTTCTAATGATGTTACAAGTAATTTAGCTACCTATTCACAATGTCCTAAATTTGTTTTTTCAGGTCAGGGAGTTTGCTCAAGCCCACGTGCAAAAGTTACTGCTACCATTTCACCTGCACCTGTTTTATCTATTACAGCTAGTAATACGATTTGCAATAATGCTATTACAAGTTTAAGTGTAACTTCTAATCTTGCTAATTATAACTCTTATGTTTGGACTCCTACCACAGGATTATACACAAATGCCACAGCTACTACTCCTTATGTAGCTGGATCATCAGCAAATATTCTTTATCTAAAAACTTCTACTGCTGGTACTACAACCTACACTTGTTCTGCTTCCAATGCATCTTTTTGTAGCAATACAGCAACATCAACCATTACAGTATTGCCTGCTA
>CAZUCB010000089.1:2454-11359 GCA_964618755.1 uncultured Bacteroides sp.
ACAACTCCTGCAAGTCGCTGTGGAGAAGGCACAGTTACTTTGCAAGCCACTGCAAATTCAGGGTCAATTATAAGATGGTATTCTTCTGCAACTGGTGGTAGTAGCTTAGGAACAGGGACAACATATACTACTCCTATTATTAACAGTAATACAAATTATTATGTTGGCGCAGATTTTGTTAATACCCCAACTACAGCAACTATTGGCAACGGTGCAAATACTTCAAATGGTGTTTACACTCCTTTTAATGGAGGATTTGGTGGCATAAAATCACAATTTCTTTTTACAGCGGCAGAATTAACGGCTGGAAACGTTAAACCAGGATCTATTAATGGACTAAGTCTTTTTATAACTGTTGGTGGAACAACATATAATGGTTTTAATATCCAAATGGGGAACACCACATTAACTAATTTTACTTCAACTGCAAACATACAAGGCGGTTTAACAACTGTTTATAGTCCTGGAATTGTCACACCTAGTGCTGGAACACTTAACCTTACATTTACAACTCCATTTATTTGGGATGGTACCTCAAATATTATTGTTTCTTTAAGTTGGAGTAATGCCAATAGTGGTGGTAATAGTTCTGCCACAGTAAAAGTAGATCCAACTACAAATTATTCGAGTCAAAGCTATAGTAAAGATAATGAAACAGCTGCTAATATTTTGGCATTTACAGGATCAACTTCTGGAACTGGTGTTTTTGCCACCTCTCAAAACAGACCTCAAATAAGATTTAATTACACACCTATTTGTTCGAGTACACGTTCCACAGTAGCTATTACCTATTCAGCTCCTCCTTCATTAACTCTAAGTGCAAACCAAACCATTTGCGGTAACTCAATTGCAACATTAACCGTAACATCAACACTAACTGATTACACTTCTTATACTTGGTCTCCTATCACTAACTTATATACCAATGCTGCATGCACTACACCTTATGTTGCTTTAGCTAATGCAACTACAGTATATGCTAAGCCAACTTTAAATGGAACTTTTGTTTATACTTGTACTGCTAATAATTCGTCATCAATTTGTACAAATAAAGCAACAACTACACTTACTGTTAACCCAACTCCTTCTCCTCTATCCATTACACCATCGTCAATATCTATTTGCCCTGGAGTAACTCAAGTATTAACTACAAACGGGGGAACTATTTCTAACATTATATTATACTCAGAGAACTTTAATGGAACTTCTAACTCTTGGACAAATTCAAATACATCTACTGGACCTGATTCTACAGCAGCTAATTGGAAATTAACTCCAGATGGTTTAGTTTATAGTACTTTTGGAACATGGCATAGCAATGATAACTCTCAATTTTACTTATCAAATAGTAATGCGATTGGAAACGGAGCCAACACTATGACGAAATTAGTAAGTCCATCTATTAATACAACAGGAGTTACTTCTTTAGCTTTAAAATTCTGGCATTATTACCGTTACAATACTGACAGTGCAATGGTTGAAATTTCTACTGATGATGCAGCTACATGGGTGCCAATTAAAGTATATAAATCCAATCAAGGTGGTATATCTTCTTTTACTAGAGATTCTATTGATATTTCTTCTTACATAAATCAAACAAACTTAAAAATAAGGTTTAATTATAAAGATGCATCTGGCTATTTCTGGGGAATTGATAATGTAAGTCTTACTGGCAATCAAAACACATCTATTGTTTGGTCTCCTATTACTGAATTATTTATTGACTCAGCGGCAACTATCCCATACTTAACTGGAACAAATGCTTCAAAAGTTTATTCAAAACCAACTGCTGCAAGAACATATTCTATTTTAGCAAGTAGTTCTTTAAATTGTTTTAGTTCAAGCAATGATACGATAACTATTCTTCCTTTAGTTGGGAGTCCTGGAACTATTTCTGGCAGTACATCAGTCGTATGTCAAGGACAAGCAGGTTTCCAATTTAGTGTTCCAGCAGTATTAGGAGCAACATCATATACATGGCTATATTCAGGAGATGGAGCATTTATTTCAGGAACTTCAAATAATATTTCTATCAATTTTTCTGCACTTGCTACCTCTGGAAATTTAACTGTTGCTGGGAATAATGAATGCGGTAATGGTACGTTTTCTGCTAACTTCCCAATTATAGTAAATCCTCTACCTGACGTTGCAGGAGCAATCTCTGGTACTGCATCAGTTTGTCAAGGTCAAACAAATGTTGTTTACACAGTACCTGCTATAAACTATGCTACTACTTATTATTGGTCTTATTCAGGAACTGGGGCTTCATTTCCACTTTCAACAAATACCAATAGTGTAACAATCACTTTTAGCCCTACAGCAACCGTTGGAAATTTAAAAGTAAGAGGTAGTAATGCTTGCGGTTTCGGATTGTACTCTTCAAACTATTTAATTAATGTAAACTCCGTCCCAGTTAACGCAGGAACAATCTCAGGTGCACCAACAGTTTGTCAGGGAGATAATAATATAATTTATACTGTTCCTGCTATAGACAATGCTACATCTTATATATGGACTTATACTGGAACTGGGGCCAATTTTACATCTACTACATCCACCAATAGCGTATCTATTAGTTTTAGTCCAACTGCTACTGCTGGTATTTTAACAGTAAAAGGTCGCAATGTTTGTGGCGATGGTGTAATTTCTGCTGGTTTTCCAATAAATTTCAATTTTATTCCTCTGGCTGCTGGAGCTATAACTGGAACTTCTACAGTTTGTCAAGGGCAAAATAATGTTTTATATACTGTTCCTGCTATTAATAATGCTACATCTTATTTATGGACTTATTCTGGATTTGGGGCAACTTTTACATCTAACACATTAACCAATAGTGTATCTATTAATTTTAGTCCAGCTGCTACTCAAGGTAATTTAACAGTCGTAGGACTTAGCAATTGTGGCAGTGGAACTGTTTCTGCAAATTATCTAATTAATGTAAGTCCATTACCCGTTGCAGCAGGTACAATAACAGGAACTGCTACCGTATGCCAAGGACAAAATAATGTAACCTATACGGTTCCATCAATTAATAATGCAACTTCCTATGTCTGGACTTTACCTTCAGGAGCTACGGGTACAAGTACTACTAATTCAATCACTGTTAATTATGGGAGTTCTGCTGTTTCTGGTAATATAACAGTTAAAGGAACAAATTCTTGTGGTGATGGTACAGTTTCTGCAAATTATCCTATTACTGTTAACAACCCACCTACTGCTTCAGGACCAATAACAGGACCTGCTATTGCATGTGTAGGGCAAGGAAATGTTGTATATCATATCCCATTGAATTCAACAGCAACATCTTATACTTGGTTCTATTCTGGAACAGGATATACTTTTATACCTTCTTCAACAACTACTAGTGATAGTATAACAATTAGCTTTACTTTATCTGCTACTCCAGGTAATTTAACTGTTAAAGGTGAAAATTCTTGTGGTTTTGGAGCAGCCTCTGCAAACTTTCCTATTAGTATTTCTGCAGTACCTGCTACACCTGGAAATATTACTGGAACATCAACGGTATGCCAAGGAAAAGATAGTGTAACCTATACAGTACCACCAATTCCTGGAGTTAGTTATTATGTTTGGAATTATTCTGGATCTGGAGTAAATTATCCTAATACCAATATTACAACTACCAATAGTATTAAAATCAATTTTAGTACTACTGCAACAAATGGAAATTTAACAGTTAAAGGACGTAGTTGTGCTGATGGACCAAACTCTGCTAATTATCCAATCACAATAAGTCCTTTACCAACTAATTCGGGAAACATAACAGGTGTAAATTATTTATGGCAAGGACAAACTATAACTTATCACGTTCCACCAATTTCAGGAGCAAACTCTTATATTTGGTCATTTACAGGAACAGGAGCTAACTTTTCACCTAATGATACAACCACTGCAGATAGTGTTACAATCAGTTTTAGTAATACAGCGACACCTGGAGAGTTAACAGTAAGAGGACGTAATTCATGTGGTAATGGGGTAGCTTCAATTAATTATCACCTTTCAGTTTTCCCAGGTGTTGAGGAAAATAATAAATCATTAAATTATAAAATTTATCCAAATCCGAGTAAAGGTATTATTACAATTAATATCAATGAAATAAATAGTAATTTAGATTTACAAATCATCAATATTCAAGGAAAGGTAATTCATACCGAAACACTTACAAACAACAAACCAACTTACACCCAAGATATTGATTTATCAAAACATGCTAAAGGTATTTATTTCGTAAAACTAATAAATAAAGACTTTACAAAAGTTGAAAAGATTATTATACAATAACTTATTTTAAATAAAAAAAAGGGAAGCAAAAACTTCCCTTTTTTTTTAATATTTTTATTTAACTAGAAAATTAATATAAAGTCTCAATACCGAGAATATCTATCTCTTCACAAAATTGATTTCCAAAACAACAAACAGCTAATTTATACTCTTTATCAAATTGATATTGCTTAAAAAAAATATTATTTATTGGCGAGTCATCAAACAACTTTATTTGTTCATTTGAAGTGATAATAGTAAAACTACTTAAAGATTTTGTCAAACCTGTTCCAATTGCTTTTAAATAGCTTTCTTTTAACGTCCAAAGGTCAAAAAAATATTCTTTCTTTAAATTTTTATCATCAATACTATTTAATTTTTCCAATTCTACTTTTGAATAAAAACGTTTTGCAACTTCATAATTAGGTTCTCTAATTAATTCTATATCAATTCCAACCTCAATATCAGAAAAAGCACCAACTACCCATTTACCTGAATGTGAAATATTAAAATACATCTGATTATTTACTAAATAAGGTTTCCCATTATGTCCTTTTTGAAAAATAATATTTTTCCCAATTAAATTTAATTTTAAGGATAAAATTTTTCTTATTAATAGTTCAGCAATCAATGATCTTTGCAAACTATCAGAATGTTTATAATCATAATATTTAGTTGCAACATCTGAAGGTAATTCACGGATTAATAAACTTTTAATCTCTTCAAAAATCTCTTTATCAACTAATTTTACAGCAAATATTTCAAGCATTTTTCTGAACAATAATTAAAATACAAAGTTACATTAATATCAATAATAAAAAATAGTTTTGATTTATCGTTGTAGAAATGAGATAAATGATTAATTTTGCACTCCTTTTTGAACAGAAAAGCAAAAACATAAAAAAGAATTTCAATTTTTAGTTTGAAAACCATGATTAATATTACTTTACCAGACAATACTGTAAGACAATATAACAAAGGAACTAACGCTCTTGAAATAGCCAAAAGTATTAGCGAAGGACTTGCCCGTAATGTTTTAGCAGCCAAAGTAAACGAAGAAATATGGGATGCTTGCCGTCCTATTAATAATGACGCTCATTTACGTTTATATACATGGAACGACACTGAAGGAAAAGCAGCTATGTGGCATTCTTCAGCCCATTTAATGGCAGAAGCCATTGAATTATTATACCCAGGTGTTAAATTCGGCATTGGTCCTGATATAGAAAATGGATTTTATTACGATATCGATTTTATGGATTACAGCATTTCTTCTGATGATTTCAAAAAAATTGAAGATAAAATGCTAGAATTAGCCAATCAAAAACAAGGTTTTACCCGAAAAGACATTTCTAAAGCTGAAGCACTTGATTATTTTAAAAGTAAAGGTGATGAATATAAACTTGAATTGATTGATGGTCTCGAAGATGGAACTATTTCTTTATATCAAACAGGTGAATTCATTGATTTATGCCGTGGACCGCATATACCAGATACTAGTTTTATTAAAGCAATAAAACTACTTAATACTGCTGGAGCTTATTGGCGAGGAGATGAAAAACGTAAACAACTTACTCGTATTTATGGAATTACATTCCAAAAACAAAAAGATCTTACAGAATATCTTGTCTTACTTGAAGAAGCAAAAAAACGCGACCATCGTAAATTAGGTAAAGAGTTAGAACTTTTTACTTTTTCTGCTAAAGTTGGTATGGGTTTGCCAATCTGGCTACCTAAAGGTGCTGCATTACGTGAAAGACTTGAGAATTTTTTAAAGAAAATTCAAAAAAATGCAGGTTATGAACAAGTTATTTGTCCACATATTGGTAATGTTGAATTATACAAAACTTCTGGTCATTTTCAAAAATATGGAAAAGATTCATTTCAACCTATTTCAACGCCAGTAGAAGGGGAACAATTTTTCCTTAAACCAATGAACTGCCCACATCACTGTGAAATATATAATTTTAAACCACGTTCATACAAAGATTTACCAGTAAGAATTGCTGAATTTGGAACTGTTTATCGTTACGAACAAAGTGGTGAATTACATGGACTTACAAGAGTTAGAGGATTTACTCAAGATGACGCGCATATATTTTGTCGTCCCGACCAGTTAAAAGAAGAATTTATCAATGTAATTGATATTGTATTATACATTTTTAAAACATTAGATTTTAAAAATTTCACTGCTCAAATTTCACTTAGAGATAAAAATAATACAGAAAAATACATTGGTAGTGATGAAAATTGGGAAAAAGCTGAAAATGCTATTATTGAAGCAACCCAGGAAAAAGGGTTATCAACAACTGTAGAATACGGTGAAGCAGCATTTTACGGCCCAAAACTTGATTTCATGGTAAAAGATGCTATTGGAAGAAAATGGCAATTAGGCACCATACAAGTTGATTATAATTTACCAGAAAGATTTGAATTAGAATATGTTGGGAACGATAATCAAAAGCATCGTCCGGTAATGATTCACAGAGCACCATTTGGTTCAATGGAACGTTTTGTTGCAGTATTAATTGAGCATACCGCAGGTAAGTTTCCGCTTTGGTTAACACCGGAACAGTTTATTATTCTGCCGATTAGCGAAAAATACACAGAATATGCAAAAAAAGTTTTAAATTTGCTAAAAAATTACGACCTTCGCGGCAGCATTGACGATAGAAATGAGAAAACAGGAAAAAAGATCAGAGATGCTGAACTTCAGCGTATTCCGTTTATGATTATCGTTGGAGAAAAAGAAGAAAATGAAAATACTATATCAGTTAGGAAACAAAGTGAAGGAGATTTAGGTAGTTTTACAATAGAATCTTTTGCAAAAATTATCAATGATGAAATTTTTAGTTTAATTGGTTAATATAAAATAGAGTATAAATTAAATAAGGAGGAACACAGCTATAGCTACACCATTTTACAGCAGAAATAGAGGACAAAGGCCTTTAGAGAAAAAAAACGAGGATCTACACAAAATAAACAACAAAATTACATCACCTGTAGTTCGTGTTGTTGGTGAAAATATTGAACCTGGTATTTATAATTTCAAAGACGCTATAAAAATAGCATATGACCTTGAACTTGATTTGGTTGAAATATCTCCAACAGCTAATCCACCGGTTTGTAAGGTTATTGATTACAAAAAGTTTCTTTATGAACAAAAAAGAAAACAAAAAGAAATTAAAGCTAAATCGGCTAAAATTGTTGTAAAAGAAATAAGACTAGGACCACAAACCGATGATCATGATTTTTTATTTAAATTAAATCATGCAAAAAAGTTTTTACTTGATGGTGCAAAAGTTAAGGTAGATGTGTTTTTTAAAGGTCGTACCATTATATATAAAGAACAAGGAGAAACAATCCTTTTAAAGTTTGCTGAAGCTTTATTTGAAGTTGGCAAACCAGAAATGATGCCAAAACTAGAAGGAAAAAGAATGATGATGATTATTGCACCAAAAAAATAATAAAATAAACATTAATTAATATATCACAGCAATGCCAAAAATGAAAAGCAAATCCAGTGCTAAAAAAAGATTTACTCTTACAGGAACTGGGAAAGTAAAAAGAAAGCATGCTTACAAAAGTCACATCCTGACTAAAAAATCTATTAAACGTAAACGTAATTTAACTTACAGTACTACAGTAGATACAGCGGATGAGAAAAGAGTAAAAGAAATGCTTTCAAAGTAATTAAAAACAATTAGTATTAACCTTGTTTGTAGCACAAAAGAGTCCTAAAAAAACCAGGAACGCTTAAACAAAAAAACAAAAAAAATGCCAAGATCAGTAAATTCAGTTGCTTCAAGAGCAAAAAGAAAAAGACTTCTGAAATTGACTAAAGGTCAATTTGGTCGTAGAAAGAATGTATGGACAGTAGCAAAAAACTCTTTGGAAAAAGGTTTGCAATACGCATACAGAGATAGAAGAGTAAAAAAACGTAATTTCAGAAACTTATGGATTACCCGTATTAATGCAGGTGTTAGGCCTTATGGTTTATCTTACTCTGTATTTATGGGTGCTATTCACAAAAAAAATATCAGTTTAAACAGAAAAGTATTAGCAGACTTAGCAATGAATCATCCAGACGCTTTTAAAGCAGTAGTTGATTTAGTTAAAAAGTAAATAACTGTTTAACCCCAAAGTCACTACTTTAAAAATGATGACTTTATAAAAAATATTTTTAATAATGGGTGCAAATTAATAAAATTTATCTGTAAATTTGCACTCCCTAAAAAACAATAAAAAAATAGCAATCATGAGCAAGCCGGAATTAATGCAATATGTTGAAAGCCTAGTGGAAAGAAAAGAATTTCCTAGCTTTAAAGCAGGCGACACTATTACAGTTTCATATAAAATCAAAGAAGGTAACAAAGAACGTATCCAACAATTTCAAGGAGTTGTACTCCAAAGAAGTGGTAGCGGATCTACCGAAACTTTTACAGTTAGAAAAATATCAGGAAATACTGGCGTTGAAAGAATTTTTCCTATAGCTTCACCATTTATTGACGCAATTGAAGTTAATAAACATGGTGTTGTAAGAAGAGCACGCATTTTCTACTTAAGAGGATTAAGAGGCAAGAAAGCAAGAATTAAAGAAAAAAGAATGTAGTTTTTGTTTTTCATA
>CAZUCB010000090.1:0-11340 GCA_964618755.1 uncultured Bacteroides sp.
TCTATTTGATTTTAATGAATCTTGCATTCGTAAGATTTCCTTTAGCATCTCTTAAAAGCAGATGGTACAACCCTAAATTTAATGAACTAATATTTATATTGATAGTGTTATCTTTAGTTATATGATTATACTTTTGTGAAAAGAGCAATTGTCCATTCGCATTTATTATTTCAACGCTATAATCATCATTTAAAGTGCTATTCAATGATAAATACAAATCATCTTTTGCTGGGTTGGGATAAATTTTGGATATACTTAAGTTGTGCGAATTAAGACTGTTTTCGTTGATAGCATTTGCTTTCTGTAATTGAATATCTCTTTGCCATCTATTGGTATTTAAAAAAATAGTATCAGCATCTTCGAAACTTGTTTTATTTGGATAATAGCTTGTAATATAATTTTGATTATATAAAATGGAATTTGGAAGCAGTTTTGCACTTACTTTGTAGTTTCCTGAATGAATTTGGTAAAAATGATAAAAACCCAATGTGTCGATATTACAACTATCGATTATATTAATATTTATATCATATAAATAGGCAATTGCATGATCAACTGGTAATGTCCCCGCAAATACAGTTCCTCCTAAATTGTATTTTAAAGGTGTTGGAATTATAAAACCAGTATCTAGCTTTGCTAAAAACAAATCGGAAATACCATTTGCATTGTATTGTGTTGCCCCGAAATAGATTGAGGGTTGATTAAAATATCCACAAATGTAAATCTTATTAGAATCTCCTATTACAACACCGTTTAAAATACTTGAAGCATAACCGCCAGCAGCTATAGCTGTATTATAAGTTCCGAAAGTATTGGATTGTGCAATAAAAATATTGGTATTTAATGAGCCAGGATTACTATATTTAGCTAAATTTATATTACCTAAAGTTATACTATCGGAGGTAAATGTTCCACCAATAGTAAAACCATTTCCATTTTTAAATGCATTAATAGTTTTTATAGTTGTAGGGAAATTTGCAGCATTGATAAAGTTTCCCTGCAAATCATATTCCAAAATAAAATTTGTACCGATTAAGGAAACACCATTGTTAAATAAGATTGTTGAATTATTATACCCTCCTACTACCAAATGATTATTATTGGTGCAAGTTATAGTAGTAGCTTCATCATTTAAACTGCAACTTCCTTTCTTATACCATTGTAATATTCCATTTTTATCGTATTTTGCAAAATACCCGTCATAAAGCAAAGATCCAGAGGATGAAGGATTGGTATTTGTTATTGAATCAAAAGAGGATAACACCAGATAATTCCCAAGAAAAGAAGCTGCCGTATAAATTGAGCCTGAAGTATCAACAGCAATTTCATTTATTTTATTAATGTAAGCATTTCCTGCTGTTTTTTTTAGCCAAACCACGTTTCCTTGTTGAGGTGAAATTTTTGCTAAAAAAGATGAATGTAAACTATTGCCAGAGTTGATAATATTATAATTCCCAACTTTTACTGTATCTCCCAAACAATAACCAGCTATTATTAACGAATTGGTATTCTGATCCCATTTTACACTCGAAATTGTATCATTACCCCAATATTTTGTATTAACAAATAATACCCACTCTGTAAGACCCTGAGGCGAATATTTTACCAAAAATGATTTTCCACTTAAATGAGAGTGTGTGGTAACTCCATCAAAAGAAATTGTAGTGTTAACAGTATTATTTGAATTAAAATAACCTGTTGCATATATGTTTCCATTATTATCGGTAAATATTTTATTTGACGATGTTGCTGTGTTGCAAAAAGCTTTTTTAGCCCATATAACCTGACCGTTTTGATTGTATTTGGCGACAAAAAAATTGGATGCATATCCTATTGAATCATTATTGCTTAAAATTACATTATTGCTTCCTAATAAAATAAAATCACTTGTAAAAGTTCCTGCAATTACAACATCATTATTGACATCAATGGCAATAGATGTAGCTTTTTGTGTTTGCTGCCCTCCCTCGGTTCTAACCCATTTCCAATCCATATTTGTTTGAGGAAAAGCAGAACTTAATGCCAGAAACAATACAATAAATGCAAATATTATTTTTCTATTCATCATATCAAGGTTTCCTTAAAATTTATAGAATAATCCTGTTTTAATACCTATCAAATAAGGTGATTGATTGGTTGACTTGCTATTTATATCCATTCCGTTGTACAATGGTTTGAAATAATATTGCATCATTGGCTCAACTGAAACACCCCAGTTTTTGTTAATATGATAGTCAACTTCTGCGGATATAATTCCTGCCCAATTCACTTTATTAATTGAATATCCATCAGAATAAATTTTAACAACAGTAAGATTGGGTGTTTCGGGTAAGCTTATTGTTTCTTTTTCGGATATAATTAAAGTACATAATACTCCGGCTTTTAATGAAACTGAAACTTTCCCGAATCCATATTGATAGGCTAACATTACGGGTATATTTAGTAAAGAATAATTTTTACTTGCTTTTAAAGTTTGTTGAAACAAAACTGTATCGCGTAATGTTACCGGATGTGTTACGTATTGAATAATATTTCCCTGTTGATTATAAATTATAGAATCAACATAGGTATAGGATTTGAACTGAACTTGCTGTTGATCGGAATTGTAATTAAATTGATTGGAAAACCTGCTGTAATTAACGCCTGTTTGAAATATCCAGTTTGAATAATTATATTTCATACTGATACCATATTGCCCTATTGTATTATTATCGGAATAAGAAAATTTATCTTGATTGTAAATTTTACTAAATGTATAATCAATACCTATCGTATATAAACCTTTGTGGATTGGGTTATTGGTTGATTTGAGATTTACTCTTTTTGGATCTATTCCGCTAACTTCATTAGGTGTAGTTTCGGTATTTTTTTGATTTGTATCTAAACTTTTAATCGTTGATTTTGAAGTGCTTTCTTCATTTTTAATGCTTTTTTGTTCTGTTACTATCAAGCTATTTGCAATGTCATTGTTTGTTGGGTTTGCAGATATTTGCTCGGCATTTGTATTAACTTGGGTTGAGTTGTTATTTTCGGTTACTTGTTCGTTTACAACTTGTTTCTTTTCAGTAAGCACTGGTTTTGTAATTTGATTGTCAATAATAGGTTTGTTTAAACTTTTAGCTATAACTAATTTAGGGAGCAACATATTATTGGTTTGGTTTGCTGAAAGTTTTTCTGAATCAACTTTTGTTAGTTTTAGGATCTCATCTTTGTTTTCTTTGCTTTCAGCATTAGCGATTATATTTTTCTTATCCGAAACTTTTGCTGTAGGTGCAATGGATACAATTTCTTGTTTAGTTATTTTATTTAGTTTTGTTGTTAATTCATTTTGCAATTTTACAGCTTGTTGGGTTTTAACTGTATTGTTGGATTTATTGGTAAAAACAAAGAACATGGCAATGGCAATAATTCCAATGCCTGCAACATAAAAATAGTTGAGATATTGATAAAATGATAGTTTTAAATTTATCGAATTCCAAAGACTTAGCTTAGGCGAATACTCGGGAAGCTGATCCAGATTATTGGAAACAGATTCCAAATCAAGCTCAGTATCTATCCTTTCCCATAAATCCACATCGGGCTTATGAGTAGGCAGATTAGACCAATCCTTATTTGAATAATTTCCCATTATAAGTATTCGTTTTTAAGTTTTAGTTTCAATATTCTTTTTGCATTAAATAGTTGCGATTTAGAAGTTCCTTCTGATATATTGAGTATTTCGGCAATTTCTCTGTGTTTATAACCTTCCAATTCGGCAAGTATAAATATAGTTCTACATCCATCGGGCAACGATAATATTACTTTTTCTAAAATTTTTCCATCTATTTCATTTGTACTGAAATTGTAGGTATCGTGTTTATCTTGTTGATAGGTGTCAAATATTTTTATGCTTTTGAAATGTTTGATGGCGGTTCTAACTACGATGGTTTTTATCCATGCACCCAAAGTTGATTGTCTCCTGAATTGATCTATCTTTTGAAATACTTGTATAAATGCATCTTGTAGCACATCATTGGCTTCGTCGCGGTCGTTCAGTATACGATACGCCAAGGTAAACATTGCATCGCAATATTTATAATAGAGCCTCTTTTGCTTGAGACGTTCTTTGTTGATACATCCCTCAAGCAATTCGAGTTCTTCCATTGTTAAATCGCAAACCGAATCAACACTCACTTCCACCTAATCCAATTATTTTTAATAAAGAGACACAAAGATAAGAAATGGTTGTATGTAAATGTAAAAATAATGTTTTGCCATTTAATTTTTGAAGGCAGGTAAGCATATAAACTTTAAATGCTAATAAAGGCTTAGATGCTGATGGGTTTATAAAACATACTTACAGCAAACAAACCTTTAAATAGTGTTAGATAAAAAAACTTTTTTAATAAGAAATACAAAGACTAATAATAGTGTCCAATACAACTAAAAATAAAATAGAATAGAATGCCAATAGCGGTTTAGTTCAACTTGGTTTTATTCATCATTTCCTCTTTCCCTATTAATATTTTTTATCCTAATTTAATGTTTATTATGTTTCTTATTTACTTTTATATGGAAACTATGAATAAAACGCTAATACGTTATAAGCCTTTTATGAAAACACAACTACTATTTTTTTTAGTTTTATTTTTATTGATGCTGAGGGACAAATTTATCATACTGATGCTTATAAAGCAGATTTTATTAATATTGATTTAAGTCAACAAACTATAACAAACCAATACTTTCCTATAATAATTTTATCTTTCAACAAAACTATTGATTTTGTTGAATAAAACATATATATATTTACCTTTTTAAAAAAGCCCCCTGTTTATTTGCTTAGGTGGATCGTAGTTTTCTTCAAAAGGTTTGTCTATTCATTGCTGCAGATTTATTTTTACGAATAAGTTTAATCTTATAAATGCAACTAGATTTGATAAATGCCATTTAAATTTAGCCATTACTTTTAGAGCTTTAAGAATTAGAATTATTATTAGAGCAGTCCAAATTTGTATCATAACAGCATTTTCACTAGTTCCAATAAACGACTTAATATGTAATAGTTGCTTAATTTCTCTAAAGAATATTTCAACTTGCCACCGACTTTTTTATAATTCACAAATTGTATTTGAAGTCCAAGACATTTGATTTGTAATAAGTTCTATAGTTTGCATATTTACATCATCCCTTATGACTACTCTTCTTATTTTTTTGCATTTATCTTTCGATGATGCATTTTAAAGTTCAATCATTTCATCAATAAGAATATGCAGATGCCTATTTTCCGGCAATTCATTTTCTTTAATAATTGAATATTTTCTTTGTGTCTAATCACGAAATAAACGCCTTTGCTGTCCAAAATATTTAATATGAGAAATCATTGTAAAATCGGTCAGCAACAATAACACTTCCTTTTAATAATGGAATATCATATACTCCTTTATTGTCGGCAGTTTTACCATTCGTAATATTAATGTATGCTAGCAAATTCCCATCAAAATCAAGTAAAGTGTGCATTTTCTCAGCTCCTTTAGTCGTTTGGTATTTTGCCCAATCAAATAGACTTAAACACAAACTTATGGTAGTTGAATCTAAAAGAAATATTCTTGACTTAATCATGAATTTAACTTGCTTAAATCCTACCTGCTGTCCAAAACTTCCTAATAGTGAATAATAGTATGCTCTGAACAATTCCCAATTACGATGCTTATTTTGATAGCTAATACTTGATTTTGATGGAGTTTTCTGAATCCCAAAATGATTTAAATTCCCTGTTGCTGAGCGAAGTCCATTACTAATACCGTGTACTGATTTACTCTTAGCAAACTGACAAAATAACATAGAAACCAAATGAGTCCAAGTATTATTGCCCTTTTGATGCTTGTCTGTTTGTTTTTCTTTTACAAGTTTTGAAAATTTTAATCGATCTAATTTTGAAATAATTTGTGAGAAAAGTGATACATTTGCCATGAGAAAGGGTTTTTTGTTCACCTCAAAGATAATTCTTTGAGTTAAATCTTCTCCTTTCTTTTTTATTCGTTTTGGACGCTATTGGTATTATAATATTAGTTTCAAAAAAGAAAACCAACATTTTATCCAATTATTTCTTTAACAAGATTTTGTATAGTAGTATTGGTTTGTTTGTTTACTTTTACTAAAGGTAAGCGAAGATTATTCTGACAAATATCAAGTGCTTCTAAAGCCGCTTTTATACCAGCAGGGCTACCATCTTCAAAAATTGCATTGGTAAATTCAAACAGTTTGTAATGAAGCTCTTTAGCTTTTCTGCAATTTGCAGATAATGCCATTTGCACCATTTCAGAAAACTCTTTTGGAAATGCATTAGCTACAACAGAAATAACTCCATCAGCACCAGCAGTAATAAGAGGCAATGTAAGAGCATCATCTCCAGAAATTACTAAAAAATCTTTTGGCTTATCTTTTATAATTTGCATACATTGCATCATATTTCCTGATGCTTCTTTAATACCAATAATACTTGGTATTTCATTGGCTAATTTTAATGTAGTTTCAGCTGTTATATTAACACCAGTACGACTTGGTACATTGTAAATTATCATTGGTATAGGTAATACTGCTTCTATACTTTTAAAATGATAATATAAACCTCTTTGTTGGGGTTTATTATAGTAAGGTGCTACAGATAGCACAGCATCAATCCCATCAAAATTGAAATCTTTGATTTGGTCGATAATTTTTTGAGTATCATTACCCCCAATTCCAAGCACAATAGGTACACGTTTAGCTACAGTATCAACAATAAAGTCGGTAACTGCTAGCTTTTCTTTTTCTGATAGAGTAGCAGTTTCTCCAGTTGTACCTAAAGCAACAATATAATTTATATCATTTGCAATCAAGTGTTCAACTAATTTCCCTAAAGAAGTAAAATCAACAGTACCATGTTTATGAAATGGGGTAACAATTGCTACACCACATCCTTTAAGTGCTTTTTTCATTTTCTTTTTTGTTTATAATACTTAAATAATGTATGATTAAAGTAATGAATTCATCTAAAGTGGTTTTAGGATTAATATCTATCATTAAATCGAAAATAGCTTTATTATTTTCTCCATCTTTTCCAACTTTAAACTTTGCTTTCGATAATCCTGAAATGTATTTCGTTTGAAAAAGATCATTCAATGATAAATCAATTAAAATATCAAAATCGGTTTTAATAAAATCTGAAACATAATTTCCTTTTGGTTTTGCATACCAGTTTAAATCTTTTCGATCGTAATAATCTAAAGATAGCTTTTCAATAGCATAAATAGGTCGAATATTTCCATCGAAATACCCTATAGCTTTTACCGATATTTGTTTGTCTTGTAATAGTTTAATGAAACGATTAATATGATTATAGGTTTGTTCATCTATCAATTCATAAATGATACCGATGGTTTTGGCTTCGTCAAGGTTTACAATTTTCCTGAAGCGTTTATTTTTGGGTAAGTGCTTGTTAAGATAATGATTACCTGTAATTTTTTTTATTTTGCTAAATATATTCACTTTGTATTTAAAATAAAATAGTTTCTTTTTTAATCGTTCGTAAAATTAAAAAGAAAATTGATATAAATTTTAATTATTTATTTTTATTCTTTTATTTTAACAAATGATAAATTCCTTTTTCTTATTTTTACAAAAAAAATATAAAAATTGAAAATTACTTTTTTAGGCACTGGAACTTCCCAAGGCGTTCCGGTAATTGCTTGTGAATGCGAAGTTTGTGTTTCAAAAGATTTTAAAGATAAAAGACTGCGTTCTTCTGTAATGATAGAAATGCAAGGAAATGTATTTGTAATAGATGCTGGGCCTGATTTTAGAGAACAAATGCTTAGAGAAAATGTGAAACATCTTGATGCCGTATTGCTTACTCATGCTCACAAAGATCACATTGCAGGTTTGGATGATGTAAGAGCCTTTAATTATATTCAAAAAAAAGCCATTGATGTTTATGCTCGTGAAGATGTTCAGGTTGCAATTAAAAATGAATTTTCTTATGCATTTGCAATATATAAATATCCTGGAGTACCTGAAATTAGCTTACATACAATTGAAAACAAATTATTTGAAATCAACAATATAAAAATTATTCCAATTGAAGTATTGCATTTAGAACTTAAGATTTTCGGGTTTAGAATCAAAGATTTTACTTATATAACAGATGCTAACTTTATCAGTGATAAAGAAATTGAAAAAATTAAAGGATCAAAAATAGTTGTATTAAATGCTTTGCGAAAGAAAAAGCATGTATCGCATTTTTCACTCGACGAAGCTGTTAATTTACTGAAGATTATTAAACCTGAACGTGCCTATTTAACACATATTAGTCACATGATGGGTTTTCATAAAGAAGTTCAAAAAGAATTGCCATCTTTTATTAAGTTTGCTTATGATGGTTTAAGTATTGAATTATAATATATTATGTTAAAGAAAATAAAATTGCATTTCCCTAAATTCGCTTGGGTACTTGCTATGTTTTTTGTTATGTTTTTTATGCTCCAGTTAAAAAACAATCGCTTTGAATTAAATGATTTTAAGGTGTATTACCTTGGTATGAAGAATTTTATTAATGGCAATACTATTTACGGTATTCCTTTTGGATTGGATTCAGGCTACTATAAATATTCGCCTTTTGCTTTATTACCATTTACCATTTTTTATTATATTCCATTTATAATTGCTGCAATTGTATATTATTTTCTGGTAGCTGCTGCCATTATACTACTTATGTATAAAACATTTCAATTGCTAAATCAGGTTTTTAATTTTAATACTATAAAACAATCTAAAATACTATATTTGACAACATTGATTCTTCTTAATCATTTTTATCGAGAATTGCATCTTGGAAATGTAAACTTAATTTTATTGCTCTTATATATCGTAAGTCTAGAAAAAATATATAAAAATAAACAATTTACTTCTGGAATATTAATGGGTATTGGTTTATTATTTAAACTGCATTTTATTGTTTTGCTACCAGTATTATTATTGTTTAGGAAATTTAAAACTTCAGTATCAATGCTTATTACTTTTGTAGCTGGTTTGTTTCTACCTGCTTTATTTCTGGGTTTTGAAGCCAACAATTCATTATTAAAAGCATGGGGGGAAACGATGAAGGGGCATAATTCGAGTATCAGTAGCAGTGCGGATACTATTTATGCATGGATAAATAAAGTTTTGTCACTTGGAGGAATGCAACAACAAGGTTTTGTATATAGTTTGATTGTTCTTTTATTGATAGGATGTGTTTTTTTATGGGTTATTTATAAGAACAAACAAAAAATCCCTATAAGTTCAGAAATTCAGCGGTTTACTTTTATCTATTTATTGGCTATTGCAGTGATTCCAATTATTACTGTTACTGATAGCGAACATTTTCTACTCAGCCTGCCAATTGTAATGTTTTCTTTGTTTTTACTTTTCTCAAAGCCATCAATTCCTATATGGGCAAAAATTTTTCTTATCGTTGCTTATGTTTTTTATGGGGGTAATTGGCATGATTTATGGGGACATACAATTTCAATATTCTTTACTCAAAATGGGTTTCTGGGTTTAGGAAATATGTTATTAATTGGTTTTGTAGTATGGAAGAGAAACTCTGTAACATCTCATGCCTAAGTTGCTCAAATGTTATTCGCTTAAAAATAATAGAAATCTAAGTTATTCGAAATATAATTATTGTATTTTAACACCTTTAACTATGCAATAAAGGTTGTGTAATACCATATAATCTAATCCATTGTAATTTCCTAATATACCATTAGCTTCGCCAAGTTGCATATTTTTTTTGTGATGCCATTTGTAAGAAGAAGACCAGCCTGTTCCTTTAGGATTGTTATTAATTCCATAATTATATGGACCTTCGTATGGTGCAGTATTCAGCTGAATTGTAGTTTTATCAAGAATATCTTTCATTTTTTTGTTTTTCCCATGTATTACATTCCATGATAAAGTATAGAAAGTGTCCCAATCTTGTTTTTTTGTTTTAGATTTGATACCAAAATAAGAAGTGTTCATTTTGAATACCAAGCCGACTACTGGAACAAATGCTCTCCAAGAATCTCCAATTACTGCTAATGTTGTTATCATGGTAGTATTATCAGCATTTGGGTTTGGCAAGAATTGCCCTAGTTGGAAAAATAATTCCTGTGGATAGCGGGTGATTTTTTTCCATAAGTTGTCAAATTTAGGATCAAAATAATTTCCAGCTCTCATAAAACCATGTGCATAAAACCATGCCAATCCTCCTTCGTGAGCTTTTAATTTATCACCATTCGGACGAAAAACACTCCATCTCAAACTTAGTGTTTTTCCATACAGCATTGATGAATTTCGAATATACTCAATAATATTTAATGCTATTTCACGCGATAGCATTTTTTCGGATGAACTTTCTGGCATACACTTGTAAACCAAAGCTAATCCATACAATAAACCAATAGCTTCATCCTGACTGAATGCTTTGGGTATGGTATCGCATTCAGAAACTTTTACAATATAACCCGGATGACCTTTGGGTAGGCTTCCAAAACTGCTACTTTTGTTATAATCCCAATTATTGTTAGGTTGTAAACCTTTATTAAAATAATTTTTACGGGATTCATCTTTTAAAAATTCACAAGGTACGCTTTCTCTTACAAAAAAACCATTGAAACTATCTTTCATATTTTTATAAAGTATAGATTCTGTTTTATCGAGGTAAGTAATATATTGTTTTAAGGCATAATTTAATTCATATTGGGTTTGTTTGGCCAATTCATCATTCGCATCATTCAGTAGTTTAAATTCAGTAGCCAACATGCCTATATAATAGCCAAAATAAATTCCATGTTGACCAAAATTTAAGTCATCTGCTCCAAAATCAAAACGATTGCGAATACCAGCTATCTGACTTTCGCCCCTTTGATCACCTGGCATTACAAAATAATTCAATCGCTGACGGTAATGCCAGTATTTTTGTGTGTTTAATGAATCGTTTTGAGCGCAAAGTTTTAAGGGTAATGAGAAAAGAATTGTTAGTATTAGAATAAAGTATAGATAAAACTTTTTCATGTTGTTTTTTGCTGATTAATTTGCAAACTTACATAAATTTTCATCAAAATTAAAGGAATACTATTTGATAGATTTGTATCTTTGCAGCCTATTGGAGGGATGCCGGAGCGGTCGAACGGGGCTGTCTCGAAAACAGTTGACCTGCCAAAAGTGGGTCCGGGGGTTCGAATCCCCCTTCCTCCGCAATCAGAAAAGTCATTGAGAGTATTTTTTCAATGACTTTTCCCTTTAATATCAAATCAAAAACAATAAGCATAGATTTTACCCGTTTTTTAATTCTGA
>CAZUCB010000091.1:0-7559 GCA_964618755.1 uncultured Bacteroides sp.
TTTGCTTTTCCTTCACTTTGTTAAGTATCTTCTCTTTTTGTTTTTCCACTAGAGCTTGATATTTAATATTTTGTTCTGGGCTTAATATTTTAGCTACTTCATCATTTTGCTTGTCAATAATTGCTTTAAATTCTTTTATTTTATCACCTTTTTGTGTTGGTTTTGTTGATTTTAAATTAGCTAACTTCGTTTGAGTGTTTAACAGTATTTTCTCAATATTTATACTTTGTTCATTGTTTAAACTACATTCTTTGTTTATGGCTTTTAATTGACGTTTTGCTCTTTCTTCAGGTGTTTTCCCATACTTTTCAGCTTGCTGTGCAATTGCAGAAAAATTGACTATTAGCAGTGCAATAACTGTCACCGTTTTTAAAATTCTCATATTATATGTTTTTTTTAGATTAATATGATTTAGATGTATCATAATCTATTTGGTTTAATATTGTTTAAAAAATATGTAAGTTTGCACCTTAAAATCAAATCATCTTATGATTATATCGGAAGTTTTAAAAGATTTGGATAAGAGAGTCGGCGACCTAAGGAGGTTTCTTTGACTTTGATCAAAAACTAAATTTAATAGCAGAAGAAGAAAAAATTACCCACGAATCGGATTTCTGGAACGATTCAAAAAAAGCAGAATTAGTATTAAAATCTATCCGAGATAAAAAATTGTGGACAGATGCTTTTGCCAATACCAGCCAAAGTTTTGAGGATTTTAAGGTAATGGCTGAGTTTTTTGAAGCCGGCGAAGCTACCGAAGCAGAACTCGAAGCTCAATACAAAATTACGTTGAAATTATTTGAAAACTTAGAGTTTAAAAATATGCTCAGTGGCGAAGAAGATCGCTTAGGAGCTATTGTTACTATAAACTCTGGTGCTGGAGGAACAGAGAGTCAGGATTGGGCTGAAATGTTAATGCGGATGTATGTTCGCTGGGGCGAGCGCAACAATTGTAAAGTATCCACCATTGATATACAAGAAGGTGATATTGCTGGTTTTAAATCGGCAACACTTGAGTTTGAAGGCGAATTTGCTTATGGATATCTGAAAGGCGAAAATGGAGTCCATCGTTTGGTTCGTTTATCGCCATTTGATTCAGCTAATAAACGTCATACTTCTTTTGCTTCAGTTTATGCGTATCCAATAATTGACGATAATATTAATATCGAAATTAATCCTGCTGATATTTCCTGGGATACCTTTCGTTCGGGTGGTCCGGGCGGACAAAATGTAAATAAAGTAGAAACTGCTGTTCGATTGAAACACGAGCCTTCAGGAATTATAATTGAATGCCAGCAAACACGTTCACAAGGGCAAAATCGCGAAAAAGCCATACAAATGCTTAAATCGCAATTATATGAAATTGAACTTCGCAAAAAGCGTGAAAAGATTGATGCAATAGAAAATACAAAAAAGCGGATAGAGTGGGGCTCGCAAATACGCAGTTATGTTATGCATCCTTACAAAATGGTAAAAGATTTACGTACGGGTGTTGAAACATCAAATGTACAAGCCGTTATGGATGGCGATTTGGAAGATTTTATCAAAGCATTTTTAATGGAATTTGGAACTAAGAAGTAGATGAAGTTAGTACCATAAAGAGAACGATAAAAATTATTGTAGTATTACCTATTTTGATTTTAGGTTGTTTTGTCATTAAGAGCAATAGCGAGGAGTTTCATAAAATGAGAGATTCGCAATCAAATGAGAAGCTTCCTTCGTCAGCATGACAAAAAATGACATGGCATTTTTAATTCATTACATAAATTAATACACAAATTGTTATAATTAAGCAATGTATAGAAAACTGATTATTTGTATTTTAGCCCTTTTGCCATTTTTTTCATTGGCACAAAAAAGTAAACCAGACACACTTTCTACCTTTTATACAGAAGAAAAAATTAATATTGACGGGCATTTCAACGAAGTATCGTGGCAAAATGCAATACGAATAAGTAATTTTACTCAACGTGATCCCGAAGAAGGCAAAGCTATTAGCGAACCAACCTACGCAGCCATACTGTACAATAAAAATACTCTTTACATTGGCTTATGGGGCTATGACTCTCATCCTGAAAAAATATTGGCAAAAGATATGGCACGCGATGGAAGATGGGGAACTTCTGACAATTTTATTATCAATATTAGTACTTTTAACGATAACCGAAATTCTTTTCTTTTTGTAGTAACACCCAGTGGATTAAGAGGTGATGCTTTGATTACAGATGAAGGAAATGGTTTTAATGAAGAATGGAATGGAGTATGGGATGTTGCAGTAAAACGCAATGATAGTGGTTGGTTTGCCGAAATTATTATTCCATTTTCTACATTAAAATTTCCGGATAATGCATTACAAGTTTGGGGATTGAACATAGAAAGAAATATTAAATATAAGAAAGAACAAGCTTCTTGGCAAGGTTGGTCAAGAAATTACTCTGTTTTTAAAATATCTCAGGGCGGTACTTTAGTTGGTTTAAAAAATATAAAAGGAAACCAAAATATTGAAATCAAACCTTTTTTAACAACTGGATTTCAGAAACAAGCGAGTAATGGTACAGAAAAAACTTTAAAAATTGGTGGAGATGTTGATATCAGATTTACACCTACTACTAAACTGAATTTAACTGTAAATACTGATTTTTCGCAAGTAGAATCAGACAGAACGCCTATTAATCTTACCCGTTTCTCTGTATATATGCCTGAAAAAAGAACTTTTTTTATCGAAAATAAAGATTTGTTTGATTTTAGCATGGCTGGAGGTAATTTGAGTGCTTTTTATAGCCGTCGAATAGGTATAACCAATGGAGAGCAAATACCTATTATTGGAGGTGTAAAGATAACAGGTAAAGAAAATAGAACAAATTTTGGATTTCTTTCAATGCAAACAAGTGCTAAAGGTGATATTCCTTCAGTAAATTATTCATTGATAAGGGTTAAACAAGACATTTCAAAACAATCTAGCATAGGTTTTATAACCACTGCTAAAAATGTAAAGGGTCATTATAATTATGTATATGGTGTTGATTTGAACTATACTACATCTAAGTTATTCGCAAACAAAAACTTAATGATTGGAGGTGCAATCGCTCAAACCCAAACTAAAAATGAAAACAACAAGAAGAATTTAGCTTATGAAGTTTATTTACAATATCCTAATGATTTAATAAGTTATTCTTTTGTTGCAACCTCTGTTCAATCAGGGTTTAATCCTGAAATAGGATTTAAAAAACGTGATAATTATAATATGTACAATACTTCACTAGAGATTAAGCCTCGCCCAAAATTTATTCCATGGATTAAACAGTTGTTTATTAAACCTATTAATATTACTTATTATTTATCGGATGATAATAAATCATTAGAAAGTGCTCAATATGCAATAAAACCATTAGGTATAACGACTAAAAGTGGCGAGAATATTTCATTCAATTTCATTAAATCATTTGAAAATCTTAGTTCAACTTTTAATATTTATAATTCCGTCAGTATCCCAAAAGGAGATTATTGGTCTAATCACTATCAAATAGATATTTCAACGTATCAAAGTCGAAAATTTTATGTTTCAACTTATTTGGGTTGGGGCGAATTTTTTGCAGGAACAAAAACAGAGACTTATATTAACGTTTGTTGGTATCCCAATAAACATTTTAATATTACAGCAGATTGGACTCGTAATGAAGTTTATTTGCCTCAAGGAAAGTTTATTACAAATGATATTGGTAGTAGGATAGAATATGCATTCACACCTAAGTTTAACAATAGTGTTTATGGGCAATGGAACAATGAATCTAAAGAAATTTTATTGAATTACCGTATCAATTGGATACCGATAATTGGTAGTGATTTCTATTTTGTAGTAAACCAAAGAATTAAAACAAATGCAGGAAATTTTGAACTTGGAAATTTCACACTTCTTGCTAAATATATTTGGCGATTTGTAATTTAATCTAAAGAATTTATTGTTGCTCTGAGTTGTTAGAAATTCAAGTATAATATATCACATTGGCTTATTTATTGTTATCTCAATAATAAGATATAAAAAAAGAGGCTGTCTCATTTGAGACAGCCTCTTTTTAAGGAATTATAAATAAATTATTTAATAGCATTTTCAAATTCAGCTGTATTTGCAAATTTAGCAAATTCTAAGTCTTCTTTTGCTTGTGCTTTAAAAGAAGCATCTTGAGCTATTGCTTTTTTAAGGTTATCATAAACCATGTTTGCATTATTATTTCTTGCAGCGATAACCGCAGTTAAATAATAAGTTTGAGCATCTTTTGCCGCACATTCAATTGCGGTATTAGCAGAAGAATTATTACCATTTAATAAAGTTGCTAATGCAACATTATAATCACAAGATGTTTTTCCAAATGAATTAACAGCAGCTGCATAATTACCTTCTTTTATCATGATAACACCTAAATTGTAATTTTGATTAGCACCTAATTTCTGAGCTGTTTCAAAATAAGATTTTGCAGCTTTATAATCTTTTTTCATTAAAGAAACTACACCTAAGTTATTAATAACTGCAGAATTGTTTGGAGATAAGGTATTAGCTTTTTCTAAAAAAGAAGATGCCTCGTTGGCATTTCCAAGAGCAATACATACATAAGCTGCATTGTTATATCCTTTCCAATCTTTTGGATATATATTGGTTGTAGATTTGTATATTTTTAATTGTGTGTTTAAATCTTTTGTTAAGGTAGCAGCATACAATAGTTCTTTATTGTCTAATGAATCAGGAGCTGTGGTTGATAACAATGCAATTTTTTCATCTGATTTTTTAGGTTCAAGGAAATTAATTAAGATTTCTGCTCTTCTTAATGGAGGAAGGATTTTGTCTTCTACTTGTTGGAAAACAACAGTCATGTTTCTCATTTCCTGTTCTCTTTTATCTCTGTCAACCTGAGCTTTAATAACATTAATCATAGTGCTTTTATCTTTAATGTCAGATTTTTCCAATGATGCAAGGAAACCGTCCCAATCTTCGCCATTAGCTTTAAGGTTATAAGTAACAGCTTTCTTTAAATCTTTGAATTTGGTTTTGGTTTTTTTAGCTAATTCTTTAATAAATTTATCAAGTTGTTCTTCTGTATATTTATTAGCTGTTTTTGCTCTATTTTCAGAAAGACCAGCATTTCTTTTTTCTTCACCTTCAGGCGATGCCCATGCAGTAATATCTATGTTTTTTATAGCCCAATTTTTAGAAATGTAATCGTTTAATTCCTTAATTCCTAACTGGGCTTCAACTGCTTTATTTAAGTCAATTTTAAAATTAAGATTGTAGGTGTTTACTAGGAAGTAAAGAGTAGCCTTTTTGGCAAGAATGGTTTCTTTTTCGTATCCGTCAGGAGTTAAAATTGCGGTTCCTGTAGTTTTTATTCTTTGAGAGGTATAAATTAAGCCATCAGCTAATTTAGTTTCGCCTAATTCAACAGCTTTTTTTAATGTTTTAACGCTTTCTTTCGAAGCATTTTCTTTAATAGGTTCTTTAGCTAAGTGAGCAACAGGATTAACTACTAATTGAGATTTGTTCATTTCTGGTTTGTAGTCAATTACATCAGTATATGTGAATGAACCACCAGTTTTACTATTAATAACAGTTCCTTCGCCTTCAACATTTTCACCTTTAAGATAAAAAGATTTTAGAGTTGTGCTTCCACCTTCGTATTTTAAAACAGGTTGAATAAAAGCACCAGCTTTTTTATTGAAATAGCCTGCAGGTATTTTCCCTTTAATAGTTACAGCTACTTTATCACCATGTACTTCTAATGGATTTGGACTAACTTCATATTTAACTTCACCGTATTTTTTCACCATTTTTTTAAGGCTATTACACCCCGAAATCAACACACTTACTAAAAATAAGGCTGTTAAAAGTTTAATACTCTTGTTTTTCATAGTATTATAAATTAAAATATTAATAATTAAAAGTCAATTTTTTTTGCAAATGTAATACAAAAAAATGAGTTCTCGATATTTAAAGTGAAAATTTATTCAATAAATAATTGTTATTAAAACGTTTACTAATATAATTTCTCTCTCTTTTTTAAATAAGGGTACAATATTTGATTAAACCCGAGATTAATATCCGCTTCAACAAAATCTATCTTGTATTGTCCACATCGAGTTTTAAGCTCTTTTTCAAAGTTTTTTATAGAATTGATATAATTTTCTCTTACTTCCAACGGATTTATTTTGAGTTCTTTACTGTTCTCAACATCAATAAATTTATAGGGACGATTATCAAATTCAAAGTTTAATTCTTTGTTTTTATCAGTGACATGAAAAAGAATGACTTCGTGTTTATTATACTTTAAATGCTGAAGTGCTTGAAACATAACTTCGTTTTTGCTTGTGTTTTCAAACATATCGCTAAAAATAATAATCAGTGAACGTTTATGAATACCCTCTGCAATTAGATGAAGTGCTTCAGCAGCAGAAGTTTTTTTTCGTAATTCTGTGGAAATAGGCACTAAAAGTTCTTCTAATTTATTGTAAATGAGTTTATGGTGAGTTAATGTAGATTTGCAAGGAGTATGTGTTTCTAAATTTTCTGCAAAAACACTCAAGCCTACTGCATCTCTTTGTTTTCGAAGCATATACATGATTGCAGCAACAGCATATACTGAAAAAGAAATTTTATTAGGTTTGTCAAGACTTACCTCTTGATTAAAAGGATAATACATAGAAGAAGAGTTGTCAATTACAAGCTGACAACGTAAATTAGTTTCTTCTTCAAATCGTTTTACGAAAAGCTTATCGGTTCTGCCAAACAATTTCCAATCGACATGTTTAACAGATTCTCCTGTATTGTATAGACGATGTTCGGCAAATTCAACAGAGAAACCATGCAACGGACTTTTGTGAAGCCCTGTAATAAAACCTTCAACAACTTGTTTGGCAATAAATTCTAAAGAACCAAATTGTTCGATTTGGTTTTGACTAATATTTTTTTCTACCATGAATGGTTTTAAGGGCTATAAAAGAGCCTCAAGTTTGCTGATTAAAACATTTTTTGGAACAGCACCTACTTGTTTATCAACTATTTCTCCATTTTTAAAGAATAATATAGTAGGAATATTTCTAATTCCATAACGAGATGTTGTAGCAGGATTGCTGTCAACATCTAACTTGCCTACGATTGCTCTTCCTTCAAATTCTTTTGCAATTTCTTCAACGATGGGTCCAAGCATTCGGCAAGGTCCACACCACTCAGCCCATAAATCAATAATCACTGGTTTGTCTGATTTTAGGACAACTTCCTCGAAATTTCCATCTGTAATTGCTAATGCCATAATTATAATTTTAAAATTGTTTAATTATTTTTTTCTTTTACAAACATACAACATTTTTTTAATTGTTCAATACATAAAGAAGAATATTTATTTTAAAAATCGAATTAATTATTCTAATTTAAAACTAATTTCTTTGTTGTCGTTGAAAGCTTTTGCAAATTCAGCAGCATCTATGCTTGTATTTCTAGCAAAAAGATTGATATAAATTTTTTCAGATGGATCAATTATTTGGACTATTAATTTGCATTTACCTTTGTGTTTTTT
>CAZUCB010000091.1:7659-11210 GCA_964618755.1 uncultured Bacteroides sp.
GAAAAAAGGGCCAAATTATGAGACCCATTGAAATCTTCTATTGTAAAAGAGCCCATTGGTTTTCCAGTTTTGGTAGTTCGATGAGAAACGGATGAAATGATGCCTGCAAACTTTAAATCACGACCTCTTAAGTTTTTTATATCTTCATTCAGTTGTTCTAACTCAATATTGCAAAAATTTTGAATTTCAAGTTTAAAATCATCTAATGGATGACCTGAAAGATAGAAACCTGCAATTTCTTTTTCCTTTTTTAATTGTTCAACTCTTGACCAAGCTGCAATTTCTGGCATTGGAGGGTCTTGTACCTCTGTTTCTTCGCTTTCACCAAAAAGTGAATGTTGGGAAGAATTTAATCCATTTTGGTATTGAGATGCGTGACGTACAACTTTTTCTAGAAAATTGACATCTTCTGGTTTTTCTTGATAAAAATACTGTGCTCTGTGAGTATCCTCAAAAGTATCGAAAGCTCCTGCATACGCCAATGCCTCCAAACTTCTTTTGTTTACTGCTTTGAGGTTTACTCTTTTAGCTAAATCGAATATATTTTTATAAAAGCCATTTTTATCACGATCTTCAATAATTGCAAAGACTGCAGCCTCCCCAACTCCTTTAATAGCAGCCATTCCAAAACGAATTTCACCTTTTTTGTTTACTGTAAAATTCATAACACTTTCATTGATACAAGGACCTAAAACAGGAATTTTCGAACGATTACATTCATCAATAAAGAAAGTGATTTTTTTTAAATCATTTAGATTATGTGTAAGCACTGCTGCCATATATTCAGCAGGATAATGAGCTTTAAGATAGGCTGTTTGATATGCCACAAGTGAATATGCTGCTGAATGTGAACGATTAAATCCATATTGAGCAAATTTCTCCATTATCTCAAATGTTTCATTGGCTTTCTTTTCATCAATACCTTGTTTAACAGCACCTGCAACAAATTCTTGTTGTTCGGCTTTCATCGCTTCTAGTTTTTTCTTTCCCATGGCACGTCGCAAAACATCAGCTCTTCCGAGACTATAACCTCCCATTAATTGAGCAGTTTGCATAATCTGTTCCTGATAAACCATAATACCATGCGTAGGTTTCAGAATTTCTTCTAGCATAGCATGAGGATATTCTGCTTTTTCTTTTCCTAACTTACGATTGATAAATGTTTGAATAAATTGCATAGGACCAGGACGATAAAGTGCATTCATTGCAATAAGATCCTCGATATTTGTAGGTTTCAAATCTTTCAGGTAACCTCTCATTCCATCCGATTCAAACTGGAAAGTTCCAATGGTATCTCCTTTTTGATAAAGTTCAAACGTTAGTGTATCATCGAGGGGTATTGTATCAATATCTATTTTTAAATTATGCCTTTTATAGATATTTACAATAGCAGATTTTATGATTGAAAGTGTTTTTAAACCCAGAAAATCCATTTTTAACATCCCAACAGATTCTATCAAAGTTCCTTCATATTGAGAAACCATCAAGTCAGAATCTTTAGAAGTGCTTAAAGGGATATAGTTCATTAAATCGTCGGGACCAATAATAACGCCACAAGCATGTGTGCCCGTATGACGTGCAGAACCTTCTAATATGTGAGCAAATTCAAGTGTTTTTTTTACTAAAGCATCGCCATTTTTTCGCGCATCTTCTAATTCTTTTACTTCGTGGAAAGCTTTTTCAAGATTCATACCTGCAGCTTCAGGGACTAGTTTTGCAAGACGATCAGACTCAGAAAGTGGTAATTTCAATACCCTTGCTACATCACGTATAGATGATTTAGCAGCCATAGTACCGAATGTAACAATTTGAGCTACCTTATCTTCCCCATATTTTTCAACAACATATTTTAATACCCTATCTCTTCCTTCGTCATCAAAATCAATATCAATATCGGGCATCGAAACTCTTTCAGGATTTAAGAAACGTTCGAAAAGTAAGTTGTATTTTATAGGATCTATATTGGTAATTCCTATAGAATAAGCAACAACCGAACCTGCAGCAGAACCCCTGCCAGGCCCTACCATAACGTCCATTTCTCTGGCTTTATTGATAAAATCTTGTACAATCAAAAAATAACCAGGAAATCCCATCGATTCAATAACAGATAATTCAAAATCAAGCCTTGACTTCACTTCTTCAGTAACTTCTGGATATTTTTTTTCTGCACCTTTAAATGAAAGATGACGTAAATATTCCATTTCTGTTTCAAATCCTTCAGGAAGAGGGAAAACTGGTAAAATTACATCTCTTTTCAGTTTATAGTCTTCAATTTTATCAACAATTTCCTGAGTATTTGTAATGGCATCTGGATATTCTGCAAATAAGTTTTGCATTTCTTCCTGAGATTTTAAATATTCCTGTCCTGTATAATGCATTGCCGTTTTATCATCAAAATCTTTCCCTGTATTTAAACATATTAAAATATGGTGGGGTTCAGAATCATTTGCGTTGATAAAATGTACATCATTAGTTGCGATACATTTTATTCCGAATCTTTGTGACAATTCCTGCATGGCTATATTTACCTTTTTTTGCTCTGGAATGTCATGATTTTGCAATTCTAAATAAAAATCTTCACCAAAAATATCAATATATTCCTGAACGGTTTGTGCAGCTCTTTCTATGCCGTTATTTAATATATAATATGGAACTTCTCCGCCCAAACAAGCTGTTGAGGCAATTAAACCTTCACTGTATTTTTTTAGTAATTCTTTATCAATGCGTGGAGTGTAATAAAAACTGTCTTTTTTAAATCCCATTGAACTTAATCGGGCAAGATTTTGATAGCCAATTTTGTTTTTTGCCAATAGTATCAAGTGAAATCCACTTCTATCTTCTCTACCTTTTTTTTCAAAACGACTTCCTTCTGCCACATACATTTCGCAACCAATAATTGGTTTGATCCCCTGACATTTAGCTTCGTTGAAAAACTCAAGTGTGCCATACATATTGCCATGATCAGTTATAGCAAGAGCCTTCATATCTAAAGATTTAGCTTTCGCAATCAGTTGTTTTATTTTTGCTGCACCGTCGAGAATTGAATATTGAGTATGAACGTGTAAATGTGTAAAATCTGACATTATTCAGTATTTGATATATTGATAAAAAATAATAACGAAATTAAATTGATTGAAAAAATCAATTTTTTGAATTTCAGAAATTTAATAATCCCTGCTTTTTGAATTTCGATTTTTGTAAAAATACTAAAAAAAGAAATAAGATTTTAGATTGTTGATAAGTTTAAATAAAAAGAAAATTGCAAATTAAAATGATGATAATATCAAAAATAAAACCTTTTTCGGCATTCAATTGTTAGTATTTGATTAATAAGAATAATAAGATGCAAACCAAACCATACAAACCAAAAAACCCACTCAGAATTGTAACTGCTGCTTCGCTATTTGATGGACATGATGCTGCCATTAATATTATGCGCCGCATTATGCAATCGAGTGGTGCAGAAGTTATTCACTTGGGACACAACCGCTCTGTTAAAGAAATTGTAGATTGTGCCATACAGGAAGATGCCAATGCCATTGCAATAACTT
>CAZUCB010000092.1:0-11036 GCA_964618755.1 uncultured Bacteroides sp.
CCATAAATATTCCAAAGGCAAGTCCTGAGAATATTGAGTTTTTAATGTTTGACATAGATTGATTTTAATGATTAATCGAAAGTATTAATAGGCTATTTCCCAAATATCTCTTTCCACATCAGATAATTCATATAGCGCCAGGCGAAGTCCTGTGTTTTGGTATCGTTGCTGCTAAAGATTGCATCCCAATCGTTAAGCAAACGTTCGGCATTTACAAAGTGGTCAGTATGATGCAAAGCAGTAATCTTTGCTTTCATTTCATGGTTTATTTCGTGCAGCCACAATTGCTGAGGTGTAGAAAATCCCATTTTATCAGTACGATTTTTAATGGCATCGGGCAATATGCCCTGCATGGCATTACGCAAAAGGCTTTTGCTCCAGCCATTCTTGATTTTGTAAGTAGAAGATATACTAAAAATATATTCTATCAGCGCTATATCATCCGAAAATGGGGTTCGCGATTCCACTGCAAAGGTCATAGAACAACGATCTTCCCAGCGCAAGAGATTTTTTAAGTAATGTTTTGCAAAATAATGATGCAACAGCGGATTGCAACCTATCAATTGGTATTCGCCTGCAAAACTTATGTTGGCAGTATTGCTGGCAACAAAGTCAGCATTTAAATACTTTGCTTCAGGTTTTATAAGCTTAGCCAATTGCAATCGGGCTTTTCCGGGAAGGATTTTATCTAATCCATATTTTACTAAAGATCTGCCATAAATAGCCAAAGAAGTAGGCGATTTGTCAATATTTTTAAACTCAGCCAATAGCGTTTTCCATTTCAGCTTACAAATTAAGTCGGAATAATGAGCACTGTAAAAAGGCGGATAACCTGCAAAAAGTTCATCACCGCCTTGTCCATCAATTAGAATATGAATTCCATTTGTAGCAGCAGCTTGCATTACTTTGTATTGCGCATACGTACTGCTGTGCAAGAGCGGAATATCCTGATGATAAATAATTTTTTCGAGTTCCTGCATCATATCTTCGGCAGTACAATGGGCTTTTATCCAGTCGGTACCGGTTTGGTTTACCACCATTTCTGCCCAATGAGCCTCGTTAAATTCATCGGTTTTATTAACAGCCGTAAATGTTTTAAGATGATCGCCCAATTGCATTAAATGATGTTCCTTGCTTATTTCGGAAGCCATGCAAACGATGCTCGAACTGTCGATTCCTCCACTCAAACAAAAGCCAACAGAAATATCAGCTCTCAATCTAATATCAATTGCCTGATGAATTAATTTGCGGGTTTGACGGGTATATTCAAGTTGTTGATGTGCATCAAAAGCTTCAATGTTGTGATTGAAACTTAATTCATAATACCTTTCGATGGTAAAGCTTTTCTGTTTGAAATCGTATATAAAATAATGCGAAGGCATCAATTCAAACACATTTTTAAAAAAGCTTTCGGTACTCATTTCTATTTGGCTTAGAAATAGAAAATCAAATACAGCACTTTCGTTGATGCCAATTTTGTTATTGGGGATTTGCAGCAATGCTTTGTGTTCCGAAGCAAAAGCCAGTACTTCTTCATCTTTATAATAATACAATGGTTTTACACCAAAACGGTCGCGGGAGCCGAATAGTAATTCTCTGGCTTTGTCGTAAATTACAAAACTCCACATTCCGTTGAGTTTTCGCAAACAATCAATACCCCATTCCTGATAGGCTTTCAACAAAACTTCAGTATCACTTTGGCTTTTAAATTGGTAACCTAAGGCTGTTAATTCGTTGCGAAGTTCAATATAATTATAGATTTCACCATTTAGGGTAATCCAAACTTCATCCACACACATTGGTTGATGAGCAGCTTCCGATAAATCGATGACTGATAAGCGACGATGCCCCATTGCAAGCGTGTAATCATCGGATAATTCTGCAATTTCTTTCTTTGGCGAATAGGGAAATGAGGTATTCCAGGCGGTAAGTTGGGTATCTTTTCCTCCGGCACAGCATTGTTCTTGTTTATTGAAAAGCACATACCCCTCATCATCAGGACCACGATGCCTGATAGCATCTGTCATTTTCTGAATGACTTGTGGTAGATGAATTTGTTGATCTGTTAGCCGAACAATTGCTGTTATTCCACACATTTTTACAACTGATTTCTATCAAAGAAAGGGCTTTTGCCCGAAGCACTCAATGGGATACCAAAGATAATGCCGGCTTCATCACCCATAAGTTTTAGTTCCCTCACGGCAATTCCAATAGAAAACATTACACGATTATCTGCACGATTGTCGGCTGCAATGCTCACTGCCGAACCAATGGCTATTCCCAAATCGTTAGAGTTGAAAGCACAAGGGGCATTAGGAATCTGGTTTTTCTCGGCACAAGTAGGATAACCACACAATCCACAGTTTAAACCATTCGATTTTATTTTAGTAGCAATTAAAACAACTGCTTCAGCATTTAAAATATTATCAGCATCGCGAATAAAGAATTTCAAATTATCTTTACCGTAGGCAAGTTCCTTCATTTTATCGGAAATGATGCGTATTGTTTCGCCTGTAGCAACAGCCAATATCAAATTATCAATACCACGAGCTTTTGGAGCAGTGCGAGCTGCCGTTAGCATTTTGGCTGCAATGTCTTTTAATGATGAAGGTCGTAGGTTTTCTTCTGTTGTTAGCATTGGTTATTAAGTTATTAGGTTGTTTTGTCATACTGAACAAAGTGAAGTATCTCATCTCATTCAATAATGAATATTTTATGAGATTCCTCGCTATCACTCGGAATGACAAAACTATCAATTATTTTTAAAACTCATAAGTACTTTAAGTACTTATAAATACTTATAAATTATACTTCATTACATCTTCTTCCGGCAAATTTAATGAATATTCGCGTAAGAAAGTAACAGATTTAGCAATATTTGTGTACATAATTTCGTCGTCATTAATGAAACTAACATATTTGCGATATGCCTTAAGGTAATTTTCTAAATATTCTGAGGTTTTAGCTGGACGACGGAATTCCATTGCCTGTGCTGCATTTAGCAACTCAATAGCAATAATGCGTTCAAGGTTTTCGAGTACTTTAAAAGTTTTGGTAGCAGCATTGGCACCCATACTCACATGGTCTTCCTGACCTTGTGATGATTCAATAGAATCCACAGAACAAGGCGTACACAATTGTTTGTTTTGGCTAACAATAGAAGCCGAAGTATATTGTGGTATCATAAAACCACTATTTAATCCCGGATGAGCAACCAAAAAATGTGGCAGGTTGCGTTTTCCTGAAATCAATTGATACGTTCTGCGTTCGGATATATTTCCTAATTCAGCCATTGCAATTGCTAAATTATCCAAAGCCAATGCTAAGGGTTGTCCGTGGAAATTACCGGCTGATATAATTAAATCTTCATCAGGAAAAATGGTAGGATTATCAGTAACTGAATTAATTTCGTTTTTAAAAACATAAGAAACATAATTGATAGAATCTTTAGATGCACCATGAACCTGTGGAATACAACGGAAAGAATAAGGATCCTGAACATGTTCTTTTTTGCGTTCAATCAATTCACTTCCTTTTAATAGATTTTTAATACGACGAGCTGTCTTAATTTGTCCTTTGTGCGGACGGATTAATTGGATCAATTCGTGGAAAGGCTCTATACGACCGTCGAAAGCATCTAGCGACAAAGCAGCTGTTACATCAGCCAATCGGGAAAGTTTAAATATCCGCAGGCAGCAATATACACCATAAGCACTCATAAACTGGGTGCCATTGAGCAATGCCAAACCTTCTTTAGATTGTAATTCTATGCTTTGCCAGTTCATTTCGCGCAATACATCAGCAGAAACCTGTTTTTTGCCTTTATAATACACTTCTCCCAACCCTAACAAAGGCAATGCAACATGTGCCAAAGGCGATAAATCACCAGAAGCACCCAAAGAGCCTTGTTGATAAACTACAGGAATAATATCATGGTTATAAAAATCTATTAAACGCTGAACGGTAATTAATTGCACACCCGAATGACCATAAGAAAGAGATTGCACTTTGAGCAACAACATGATTTTTACAATTTCCTGAGGAACTTCATCTCCTGTACCGCAAGCATGCGACATTACCAGGTTTTTTTGTAATGCTGAAAGCTGATCATTTGAAATAACGTGATTGCATAACGAACCAAAACCGGTATTAATGCCATAAATAGGTTCTGTTTGCGATTTCATTTTGTTATCAAGGTATTCGCGGCATTTAACAATGCTATCTTTTGATTCTTCAGATAATTCAATGTTAGCTTTGTTTTTTAATATTTCATCAATAGTTTCGAAATCAAGCGTTTCTTTGCTGATATAATGGATTTTCATTTATAGTATAGTTTTTATGTTTTTTGCTGCAAAAGTAGAAATTTTTTTAAGAGTTATAAAGTTTATAAAGACTCTATAGCAAAAAGAAGTTGTTATGTTTTGTCGAAAATATAATTTTGACTTTTTTTCTGTTTTTTTCATTAATTTTGCTTTCTTCAAAATGATAATTTTTAACAATAATAGTCAATATTGCAGCTATTTATGGAAAAGTTTTTTCAAAATCAAACAGTAATTTTTTATACATTACTTGCATCGAGTTTAGTAGTTACACGTTTGCCATTTATTGGAAAGTTTTTTCGTGTAGTAAATACGCTGATACACGAAAGTGGTCATGCTATTATGGCGTTGTTTTTAAGTGGGAAAGTACATCGAATTGACTTGTTAAGCGATACTTCGGGTAGTGTACTTACTGCTACAAAAAACGGGTTTAGCAGATTTTTAGTTTCATTGGCAGGCTATCCTTCGTCAGCTTTATTTGCTTATTTGTGCTTTTATTTTATCGAACAAAAGGCAGATAATTATGTTGTGTATATATTAATCGGAATTTCAGTTTTAAATTTAATATTCTATGTGAGAAATGCTTATGGAATATTTTGGTTGATAAGTTTTATTGCCATTGCAGTTTTAGTAATTTATGCTAATGATGCAATGCTGATGTATGCATTTTCGTTATTGTGTTCTTTTATCGTATTAACGGATGCTGTGATTTCGGGAATTAATTTATTGGTAATAGCTATTAAAACACCTAAAACTGCCGGAGATGCAAAAAATCTGAATGAAGCAACTCACTTACCTGTTGTTTTTTGGGCTTTGATTCTATTGGGGTTTTCTGTTTTTTTTGCTTATAAAACAATTTGGGTGTTTTTCCCAAAACTATTTTAAATCATGATACAAGAAATAATTACATATACCATCCTTTTAGCAACGGCCTTGTTCGTTGCATATAAAATATACGAAACCTTTGCGAAACAGAAATCAGGTTGTGATGGGTGTTCTTCAAGTTGTAATAGTTGTTCTTTACAAGACTTGAAACAAGAGATTGAAAAACATAAAAAATAAATAATTAGCAATCCTATCGAAACAAAACTTTCTGTTTTTTTTAATTCGAAAATGGTATTGTAAAACTCTAAATTAACTAACCGAAAAACAAATCATTAAAAAAATCATCATTCATGTATTATATTAGGCCATTATCGTGCTTAATATTTTAGTGTGCTTTTTACTAAACTATCTTTCTTAGTAGGACTATTTTTTGCAAGTTAAATGCAACATTTTTGATATATTAGATAAAAAGCAAATGTATTAATACTTATCACTAAAATCAAATTCTTTGCTTTCGTTTTTGATTTCCTGATTGAATTTTTTGCAGTCAATTCTATCGGATATATCCTGAGTCGGCTTATCAAAATTATTCTTGGGAATATTCAGAGTTTTGTCAGCCCATACTTTTTTCATATACAATGCCCAGATAGGCAAAGCCATATTGGCACCTTGCCCCAGATTGATACTGCGAAAGTGAATGGAACGTACTTCACCACCAACCCAAACGCCTGTTGATAAGCTTGGTGTAACACCCATAAACCAACCATCAGAATTGTTTTGCGTAGTTCCAGTTTTACCAGCTATAGGAGCATCCAAGCCATATTTATAACGCAATCTCACACCTGTACCACTTTCAACCACGCCTTTCATCAATTCTATCATCAGATAAGCAGTTACTTCGCTCATGGCTTCCTGTTGTTTTGGAATAAAATTTTCGAGAACATTGCCATTTTTATCTTCAATACGAGTAATAAAAATAGGTTCTATAAAAACGCCTTTATTGGCGTAAGTACTCACAGCTCCGGTCATTTCATATACCGAAAGGTCGGGAGTACCCAAACAAATTGCAGGAACTGCATCAATTGGGCTGGTAATACCCATTTTCTTTGCCATATTTATAACCGCAGCAGGCGAAAAACGTTTCATTAAATAAGCCGAAACATTATTGATAGAATTTGCAAGCGCCCATTTAAGGGTAATCATTTCTCCTTCGCGTTTATCATCGGCATTTTGTGGAGTCCACGATTCTCCATTGCCCATGTCAAAAGTTACAGGCAAATTAGGTATCTCAGTACAGGGCGAAAATTCGCCTTCTTGCATAGCCAATGTGTAAACAAAAGGTTTAAAGGTAGAACCTACTTGTCGTTTACCTGTTTTTACATTGTCAAACTGAAAATGCTTATAATTAATTCCGCCCACATAAGCCCTAACATAGCCGGTTTGTGGCTCCATCGACATCAGTCCAGTATGCAAAAACCATTTATAATATTTTAAAGAATCGTAAGGACTCATTATAGTATCTTTTTCACCTTGCCAGGTAAAAATACGCATACTTATGGGTGTTTTAAATTCTTTTTGGATTTCTTCCTCGCTGGCATTGGCTTCTTTCATCTTCCGATAACGATCAGAAGTTTTCATAGCCGAAGTATAATTAGCCTGTATTTCTTCATCAGTAAGTTGAGAAAAAGGTGCGTTTTTAACACCTTTCCAATGTTTGTAAAAAGCAGGTTGTAACTCTTTTCCAAGATGTTCGTTTACAGCTTCTTCAGCATATTTTTGCATTTTATAATTAATGGTTGTATAAATTTTCAACCCATCTTTATACAAATTATAAGGTGTTCCATCTGGTTTTTTATGACTTCCACACCATTCATTCAAATATTGACGTATATACTCTCTAAAATAAGTACCATAACCTGCACTATGATCCTGAATAATATATTTCGACATATCAATAGGTAATACTCTTAACGAATCATACTGTTCCTGAGTAATATAATCATTTTTTCGCATTTGGTTTAAAACCACTTCACGTCTTTTTAAAGCATTTTCTGGGTTCTTTATAGGACTGTAATACGTTGGAGCCTTTAAAATACCAACCAAAAGTGCAGCCTCTTCAATTTTTAAAGAATCTGGCGATTTGTTGAAATAAGTTCTGGCAGCAGTTTTAATACCAAACGAATTGCTTCCAAAATCAACTGTATTAAAATACATGGCAATGATTTCTTCTTTGGTGTAATTACGTTCAAGCTTTGCAGCAACTATCCATTCTTTAAATTTGGTAAAAACCATAAAAAGTTTAAACTGATTCTTATTTCGGGGGAAAAGATTTTTAGCTAATTGCTGTGTAATAGTACTACCACCTCCCGAACTTCTATTGCGTCCGATAATAGTTTTTCCTAATACTCTAAAAATACTACGCGTATCTACCCCCGAATGTTTTTCAAAACGTGCATCTTCTGTAGCAATCAAAGCATTGATAAGAGCTGGAGATAAATCATTGTAATGAATATTACTACGATTTTCAATATAGTATTTGCCTAATATTTGTTGGTCAGCGGTAATAATTTCAGAAGCTAAATTACTTTTGGGATTTTCCAATTCTTCAAAAGAAGGCATAAATCCAAGCCAACCTAATGATAACAATGAAAATAGCAAAATAAAAAACAAAAACGTTGAAGCAACAATAATCCAAAAACGTTTCACATATAAATTGAAACCAGATGAATTCCCTGAAGGCTTTTTAGACGTTTTAGGCATAGTAAAAGTGTTTATTAATTCGTATTTTTTTCAATTCTTATTCCTATTGTTTTGATACCAGAAACTTGTTTTTCTCGCATTGCATGTTCAATTTCAAATGTATATTTCCCAATCATTGGAAAGATAGCAGCTCTTTTAAACAAAATTTTATTGTCTTTAATTTTTCCATTTCCTTTTCCAAGCCATTTACCTTCATTATTCGCCAAATAAAAGCCAAGTGTATCAATTGCTATTTGTCCGTTAGGAAAAGTGGTTTTGATAAATAAAAAGAAATTACTGTTTTTAAAATCAGTGGTATTCCTTATATTTATATGAAAATTAAAAGATGAAATTGTATCATCAATTAGGACATCAACCTTTAATTTTTCTTTTACATCCCATGAAGTTTCATTAACTTCCATGCTTTTGTCAATTAGTGGTGGTTTTCCACATGAAACAGCAAAAAAAATGAATAAACCAAACAGCAAAAAGCTTGAACGATTATAAAATAATTGAATCATATTCTATTTATTATCAAATCTTGTTAAATCATCTTGTCCAATAAAGTTTTCAAAGTCTTTTTTGGTTTCCTTTTTTACAGTATAGTCATCTAATTTAGGTATTTTTCCACCTTTTTCATTAATCTTTATTATTTCTTTCACTTTATCGATTGGAATTTCAAAAAAACTTGAATAATCGTTGGCATAATTATACCACATCGTTTTTTTATAAACGTCCATTTTATTAAAAACACCATCTCCCTTAGTTGTTCGTAATACAAAGTCGGAGGATGGAAATTCTTTTAAGGCGTCAATATAAGAATCGCTTTCAAAATTTAAACAGCATTTTAATTTACTACATTGTCCTGCTAATTTTTGTGGATTCATTGATAATTGCTGTACTCTTGCTGCATTGGTGCTTACCGATTTGAAATTAGTAAGCCATGAAGAACAACATAATTCTCTTCCACAAACACCAATTCCTCCCAAACGACTGGCTTCCTGACGTACGCCAATTTGTTTCATTTCTATCCGTACCTTAAATTCTTCTGCTAATGTTTTAATTAAGGTTCTAAAATCAACCCTGTCATCGGCAGTATAATAGAAAACAGCTTTGGTGTTATCACCCTGATACTCAACATCATTAAGCTTTAAGTTAAGTTTATGTTCAAAGGCAATTTTTTTTGCCTTTTCCATTGTTTTACCTTCATTATCAACTGCAACTATCCATTTTTCAATATCTGTAGTTTTAGCTTTTCTATATACTTTTTTTATATTATCAATAGCAGGATTTATATTTTTTTTAGCCATTTGGAGCCTTGCAGTTTCACCAGTTAATGAAACAATTCCAATATCGTGACCAGGAACTCCTTCTACTGCAATAATATCACCTTCGTAATACTCAATATCATCAGTTATTCTAAAAAAATCTTTTCTGCTATTTTTAAATCTTACTTCTATACAGTCAAAAGGTTTATATGATTCTGGTTGTTCTATTTTTTCCAACCAATTGTAAGAATTTAATTTACTGCATTTATGAAGCGTGCTCTCATTAACTTTTTGATTGGTGTTTATTGGGCGACAACAGCCTCTAGTTAGGAAACAATCTTCTATATTTTTGTTATTTATTTCTTCCATTTTTCAAAATTATCAAGGTACAAAAGTAGCATTTTTATGGTTAATAAATTTGCCAGATTGTAATGAACTATCATTTTTATTATTTATTGTTAAGTAGTTTGTGCATTTTCAATGACAAATCCATAAATAGAATATTAGCATTTGCATTGCGTTCAATATGGTAAATTGCTTTATTTATTTCATCAGAAACAGCTTCAATATTTTGAGAACTGATAAATTTATAAAAATTTCTAATAAAAATAGATTCTTCTGATGATAGCTTTACCAATTCACTTTGGTTAAAATTAATTAACACACAATATCTTGAAATTTTTAGCACATAATTTAAAAAACTTTTTTGTTTTTCTCTGCCAATTTTTGAAAATGTAGAAACCAAAGTATTTAATCCTTCTATGCTTCCATTTTTAGTAATTAGCTCGTTTAAATTACCTTTGAAACTACTTCGCAGCCAACTTATCAATAATTCAGTATTAAATTTCTCATCGTCAATGTTATTAATCAATTTTAAGGCTTCTGCATAACTTCCATCAGCATGATTGGCAATAGATTGAGCGGTTTCATTATCAATCTGATAATTTTGAATTAATTTTTCAACAATTTCATGATCATTCACTTTCAAAAGTTTTATCAATTGAGTTCTCGATAAAATTGTTGGTAATATCTGATCATGGTTTTCAGAAATTAATAGAAACAAAGTTTTTTCAGGCGGCTCTTCTAATATTTTTAAAATTTTAGGTGCAGCAGAATGGTATAGTTTTTCAACCATCCATATTATCATTATCTTATATTCAGATTCGTATGTTTTAAAACTGAGAATACGATTGATTTCATTACAGTCGCGAACATTGATAGTTCCTTGTTTATTTTCTACACCTAATTTTTCAAACCATTCATTCAAACTAACATAATAGCTATTTTCGATTAAAAACTCTCGCCATTCTGTCAAAAAATTATCACTAAAATTATTTTTTGAAATCTTTTTTGTAGTTGCATTTGGAAAAATAAAATGAATATCAGGATGAATTAACTTATTAAATTTCAAGCATGAACGGCAATTTCCACAACTATCACCAATTAATCTTGAAGGGTGATTTTCTCTGAAATATTGCTTGTCTTCGCAATTTAAAAACTGGCTATAGGCTATCGCTAAAGCTAATTTCCCAGAGCCTTCTGGTCCTAAAATCAATTGAGCATGACTTACTCTATTATCACTTACTGTTTGTATAAGTTTATTAATAACCTCTTTATGTCCGATTATATCTTTAAAAAGCATTATTTTTAAGTATATTATAAATAAGAATGAGTGCGAAATTAAAATAATTTTCAAAATTACATATTTTTAAACGAATGTAAAATTTTGATTAGTTGATTTTTTAACTAATTTTGCAGAATAAATCGGGGAGTAGCGCAGTTGGCTAGCGTACTTGTCTGGGGGGCAAGAGGTCGTGAGTTCGAGTCTCATCTCTCCGACAAAAAAAGCAGTATTATTTTGATACTGCTTTTTTTATTTTTTCAT
>CAZUCB010000093.1:0-10947 GCA_964618755.1 uncultured Bacteroides sp.
TTTATATAATAAAAAAACTGTTGTTTTTTTATGAAAATCGGGAACTGATTTTTTCCAGGCTTCTATGGTTTTAGTTTTGATAAAGGCAGTTTCTAAGGTAATATCTGTAGCAATACACAATAACGTTTCATTTCTACAGCTTTGCAAAAGTGATTCAATCAATTGATTATTACGATAAGGTGTTTCGATAAAAATTTGGGTTTCGTTTTTTTGAAAAATGTTTCTTTCTATCTCTTTTATTTTATTTATTCTCAAATTTTTATCAACAGGCAAATAGCCTAAAAAAGCAAATTGTTGTCCGTTAAAGCCCGAAGCCATTAAAGCTAATAAAATAGAGGAAGGCCCCACTAATGGAACTACTTCAATATTCTTTTGTTGTGCAATTCTCACAATATCAGCACCAGGATCTGCTATACAAGGAACACCAGCTTCTGAAAGTAAACCAATATTTTCACCTTTCTGAATGGCATCTAAATAATTGTCTATTTCTTCAGGTTTAGAGTGCTCATTCAATATAAAGAAAGTAAGATCATCAATAGGTTTTAGCAATCCTGCCTTTTTTAAAAACCTTCGGGCTGTACGTATCTCTTCTACAATATATATATCTATTTTGTTGATAACACCTTTGTTATAGGCTGGTATTACATTGTCTATAGGCGATTCACCAATTGTAGATGGAATAAGATATAGCTTTCCTTTTTGCATTTTTTATAATATTTGAACTAAAAATATCAATAACAACTTAAAAATTTTTCTTTATAAACTTTCTACTCACTTTACCCATGGTAAATTATCTAAATCTACATTTCCTCCGGATAAAATAATACCTACCTTTTGTCCTTTAACATCCATTTTTTTCTCTAATAATGCTGCAATAGGAACCGCAGATGATGTTTCAATCAATAATTTAGTGTTTTCCCATACCAATCGCATGGCTTCAATAATAGCATTTTCACTCACAGTAACAATTTCATGAACGTATTTTTGTATAATAGGAAAAGTTTTATCACCTAATGAAGTCCTTAACCCATCGGCTATAGTATTAGGATTGATGGATGGAACATAAAAGCCGGAATAAAATGATTGGAAAGCATCATTTGCTTGTTCGGGTTCGGCTGCAATAACTTTTGTTTCGTGCGAAAAATAATGTGTAGCTAAAGCAGTTCCGCTTAATAAACCGCCACCCCCAACAGGAGTCATAATAATATCAAGTTTTTCTGTTTGTTCAAAAAACTCTTTTGCAGCAGTAGCTTGACCTGTAATAATTTTATAATCATTATAAGGATGTATTTCAATGGCTTCAGTTTGCTTCAATATTTTTGCCAAGGTTGTTTCGCGTGCTTCCAATGTTGGCTCACAAAAAGTAATAATTCCATTATAAGATTTAACTGCCTCAATTTTTATTTTTGAAGAATCTTCAGGCATAACAATATAGGCTTTAATACCTTTTAGCAAAGCAGCTCGTGCCAATGCTTGAGCATGATTTCCAGATGAATGTGTAGCAACGCCATTGATTAATTCATTTTCTTTGAGTGAAAAAACAGCATTTATAGCACCTCTGGTTTTAAAAGCACCGGCTTTTTGTAAATTTTCACATTTGAAATAAATTGTTGTATTAAATATCTTATTAATTCTTTGTGAAGTAATTATAGGAGTTCGGTGAATATAGGGAGATATTCTTTCAGCAGCTTGAATTATTTTTTCTGAATTTGGTAGCATATATTTTAATGAATTGAATCTGCAATTTTTTGACAAGCTTTATCCAACATTACGTAAACTTTTTCAAAACCATCTTTTCCTCCATAATATGGATCTGGAACTTCAATATTTGCAGAAGAATCCAAGGCATTCATAATATAGTCAACTTTAGCTAAATCGATGCTGTTTCTGAAAAACCTTTTCAGATGGAAATAGTTATTATGATCCATGAAGTAAATTTTGTCAAATTCATCAAAATCTTCGGTTTTAAATAATCTTGCTTTCTTTCCTGAAAGTGTAATCTGATGTTTTTTTAATACAAGCATTGTTCTTTCATCAGGGCTATCTCCAATATGATAAGATTCAAATCCAGCCGATTCAACCAAAACATTTTTAAACTGTAGTTTGAATTTATTTCTTAATATTCCTTCTGCCATTGGGGAACGACATATATTTCCATGACATAGAATTAATATTTTTATCTCTTTATTCAACATATTATTATTAAAAAACAAATGTAAGCCTTTAAGGAGCTTACATTTGTATATAGTATTGAAATTCTATCTTTTATTATATTTTTATCTTTTTTTCTAGTTCATCAACATTGCTTTTATATTTCTTGTCTGTTTCAATTAAATTATTCACGGTTCTACATGCATGCAAAACAGTTGCATGATCTTTATTTCCACATTGTAAGCCTATTGAAGCTAAAGATGATTTTGTTAATTTCTTTGAAAAATACATTGCCAATTGGCGTGCTTGAACCACCTCGCGTTTACGCGTTTTTGAGCTGATCCTATCAACTGGAATACCAAAATAATCGCAAACAATTTTTTGAATAAAATCAATTGAAATATCTCTTGTCGTATTTTTTACAAATTTATCAATCATTTGTTTTGCCAAATCAAGAGTAATGATTTTTTTATTCAATGATGATTGAGCCAGCAATGAAATCAATACACCTTCCAGTTCTCTGATATTGGTATTGATACTATAAGCTAAATATTCGATAACTTCGTCTGGCATTTCAATGCCATCATTATAAAGTCTTTTTTGTAATATAGCAATACGAGTTTCAATATTAGGAATTTGTAAATCAGCTGATAACCCCCATTTAAACCTTGATATTAATCGAGGTTCCATACCCATCATTTCAACAGGTGCTTTATCAGAAGTAATTACAATTTGTTTTCCTTTTTGGTGCAAATAATTGAATATATGAAAGAAAATATCTTGTGTTTTTTCTTTTCCTGCCAAAAACTGAATATCGTCAATGATTAAAACATCTATCATTTGATAAAAATGAATAAAATCGTTTTGATTATTATTCCTAACTGAATCTATATATTGAGATGCAAATTGCTCTGCTCCAACATATAATACGGTTTTGTCAGGATAAAGGTTTTTTACATGAATTCCAATTGCATGAGATAAGTGTGTTTTTCCTAAACCTACACTGCTATATAATAATAATGGATTAAATGCTGTTTTTCCTGGGTTTTCAGCAACAGCAAATCCTGCAGAACGAGCTAATCTGTTGCAATCTCCTTCTATAAAATTGTCAAATGAATAATTATCATTTAATTGAGAATGTATTTTAATTTTTTTTAATCCAGGAATAATGAATGGATTTGGAATGTCTTTTGATGAATTCTTATTTATATCTATAGGCATAGTTACAGCTGGATTTTGAACAGCATTTTTATTGGCTGTTGGTAGATTAATAGTAAAAGGTGTATTACCAAAACTGGAATTATCCATCACAATACTATATTCCAATCTACCTTCCAAACCTAATTCCTTTTTTATGGTTTTTTTAATTAATCCAATATAGTGTTCTTCGAGCCATTCATAAAAAAATTGGCTTGGTACTTGGATTGTAAGTACTTTATTTTCAAGTTTTACTGGTTTAATTGGTTCAAACCAAGTTTTAAAGCTCTGACTGTTCCCTAAATTGTCTTTTATGACGTTGAGACAGTTAGCCCAAACTTCTTTATAGTTTTTTTCCATTATCAGCATTAAATCAGGAATTTGGTGTTAGTAATTTTTTAAAGTTTTTTAAAATTAGATTTTTATCAACAAATCTCTTTTATTTTAAAAGGAAGTTGTAATTTTTCAACAAAATTGCTCATTAAAAAGTTTAAAAAAAAATAAAAAAACTATTGTTTTAATCTTTTTTTTGTCGTATATGGCAAAAATATCTATTTTTTATATTAATTTTGATAATTTATGTTAACTATCATGTTTATAATATAATAATTAAAAGCCATTGTTTTTTTATAAACCCTACAATGATACAAAAAAAATAACATTAAAAAATATTTTTTTAGATTTTATTGAAATTTATACTCATTATAAATAGCATTGTTTTTTTATCATGAAAGAACTGTAAATTGCACAAATACATTATTTTAATTTATTTTGTCTTAAAAAATAATTATTTTAAATATGAACTATTTTATAATTTAGCAAAAAAAAGATACCAATGTTTATTTCTGAAACTAAAATAAGAGTTCGTTATGCTGAAACCGATAAAATGGGTTATGTATATTATGGAAATTATGCTCAATATTATGAAGTTGGAAGAGTAGAAGCACTTCGTTTTTTAGGAGTAAGTTATAAAGCATTAGAAGATAAGGGGGTAATGATGCCTGTTGTTCATTTAAATATAAATTTCAAAAAGCCAGCTTTTTATGATGATGAATTAACTATCAGAACTATTATAAAAGAAATGCCTGATACTAAAATGAAGTTTTATTATGAAATTTATAATGATAACAAATTACTGATAAATCAAGGGGAGACAATATTGGTTTTTGTTCATCATCAAACTATGAAGCCTTGTCATTGTCCACAATGGTTTCGAGATTTATTTGATAAATTTGATTTGTTGTAATTTTTTAATGTACTCGAATTAATTTTTACTACTAAAGTTACCAAAACTTAAAGTAAAAGAAGTAATGAATCCCTCATAATCTGATGAATGATAAACAGGACTAAAATTCCCTTTTGAATCTTTGTAAAGTGTTGAAATACCATTTAAAAATCTTACACCAAATCCAATATTTAATTTTAACCAATTTGTAATCAGGATTCCTGTCTCAAATTGAGGCGTTATTACTAAAAATTCATCTCTATAATTATTGTAATTTATTGTAGAATTTATATTGTACATAAATATAGCTCCCCAACCCAATTTTATGGAAAAACTTGTGTTTATCTTTTGGTTGGGTGAATCGATAATTCCTAACCATAACCCTCCATGAGCATAATTTAATTGGTAATTATTTAATATATTATCAGTTAATATATCAGAACGGTGCAACGATGTAATCATTCCCAAACCATAACCACCAAAATAGAACTTATTCGCAAATAAAAATGCACCCCCTATTCCAATAGAAGAAAATTGTTGATTTTCATTAATTGTAAAGTCATTAATCAAACTTAGAAAACCACTTATTTTTCTATTTGATAATTTTGGGAGAATGGTATCATTATTAGATTCTTTTTGTGCATACAATGTAAATTGGAGCAACAACAAAAGGAATAATAATCTTTTTTTCATTAATAATTTTAATCTTTAAAACCAATATGACTATGAATTCCATCACAAAATGGCTTGTTTTTAGATGCACCACACCTGCATAAAGCAATTCCTCTTTTATAAACTATTTCATTCCCTTTGTAATCCAAAACTTTAATATTACCATCAACCAAATAGGGTCCATCTTGTAAAATTGTAATTTTTGTTATACTATTTTCTTCGTTAATCACTACATCTTTATTCAGTTCATAAGTTAACGCTTTGGTTGGACATCTGTCAACAGTTTTAATAATTTCTAATGTAGTTGCTGCATTTGGGTCTATCCAAGGGCGCTCAGATAATTTGAATACTTTTGGTAAACTTCTATAACATATTGAGGAATGGTCACATAATTTTGGTTCCCAAATAATTGTTATCTCTCCATTAGTGTATTTTTTTCTTATTTTTTCCATAACTTTATTCTCTTATTACAATAAAACTTCCATTGCTATTTAGTTTAACAATTCGTGATGGTTTTGTTTCTATAATTATATTTTGATTTAATTGAACAATGTAATCCATTTGAGATAATAAATTAACTGAAATATTAATGAAATTTACGGCTGAAGGTTCACCAGAAAAATTAGCTGATGTAGAAATAATAGGTTTCCCATAGATTTTAATTAGTTGATGGCAAAACTTGTTATCAGGAATGCGGATAGCAACACTTCCATCTGAGGCAATAATATTCTCAGCCAGATTTTTAGCTTCAGGATATATTATTGTAATTGGGCGTTCTGCTTTTGCAATCATTTCGTAGGCAATTGATGGAATATTATTTACGTAATTATATAATTGATCAATACTGTCAAGCAGAACAATCATACTTTTATTTTTTTCGCGCCTTTTGATATGATATATCTTTTCAACTGCAAATTTGTTGGTGGCATCGCAACCTATTCCCCATATTGTATCTGTAGGATAGAGAATTACACCTCCTTTTTCTATTACTTTGATAGCATTTTCAACTTCTTTTAAAATAAGATTATCACTCATTGTTCAAACGCAATTTAAGTTGGTTTATATCGATATTGTAAGCACATTTAAAATGTTCTTTCGGACAATTTTTGAAACCATGTAATCCACAAGGACGGCAATCAAGTTTTTCATTAACCTCAATTACCATTTTATCATCACTTAGAGGTCCAAAACCAAATTCGGGAATAGTAGAACAAAAAATAGCAGTAACTCTAGCATTCGTAGATGATGCAAGATGTAATGGAGATGAATCGTTAACGTAATTCATTAAAGCATCTTTCATTAATGCAGCTGATTCGAGTAGGGTAAGCTTTCCTGCCAAATTTAGAGAATTTTTATACCCAGAATGTAAGATAATTTCATTGCAAAGTAGAATGTCATTTTTTGAACCTAAAAAGTATATACGTAAATCATTATCAATATCTTTCAAAAATTCTATCCATCTATCACTTGGAAATTGTTTTGTTTTCCAAAGTGAAGAAGGAGCTATACATATATATCTTATTGTTTTATATTGGGATACACAAGCAAAATCTTTTTTTGATGGATAAAGTTTAACTTTAAACTTCTGATTGCATGGTAAATCATTTAGCAATTCCATATTTCGTTCAACTTCATGAATTCCATTGTATTTTTTACCTATTTTATGTTTGACGCTTTTAGTGAATAAAAATGAAAATGGATTTTTATTAAAACCAATGGTAGTTTTTGCATTTGAAAAAGCTGTAAGAAAACCTGTTGTACTAAACCTTTGTAGATTTACTATTAAATCATATTTTTCATTTCTAATTATTTTTAGTAAATGTATCAACTGTTTGTATTTATCTTTTGATTTATTCCAAATCAAAAGATTATGAATATAAGGATGAGAAGTAAATAAACCTTCATTTCCTTTTTTTAATAAAAAATCTACAGCAGCATCGGGATACAAAAAATTAAGCTTTTCGAGCAAAGGAGTTGATAGAATTACATCACCTAATGAAGCTGTTTGTATCACTAATATTTTATTCATTTTATTTTTTAATATTTAAATAACTGATTACAAAACTACTAATTATAGAAAGATAATTTTTACAAAAAAATAAACTTAACTTATCATAATTTGAATTATTTTTGAAAACAATAGTTCAAAAGTAAATAAAAAAACTATTCAACAATAAATTATTAATAAATCGCTAATAATGAAATTTTTATATTTTATTCGACATGGAAAATCATCTTGGGATTTTACTCAATTAACCGATGAAGAACGTCCTTTGATAGAAAAGGGTATAAAAAGAACAAAAAAAATTGGCAATTATTTAAATAAAGAAAATATTAAAGCTGATTTGATAATATCTAGCCATGCTAATAGAGCATTTAACACGGCTCAGATTATTGCCAAAAAGATTAATTATCCACAGGACAAAATTATTATTGATAAAAAAATTTACGATTTAGGAATAGATAATTTATTCAATACAATATTTGGAATATCTGATGAGTATAATTCTGTAATCATATTTGGGCATAATCCAACTTTTACAAATATAGCCAACTATTTTTTAGATGAAAAGATTGATAATTTACCTACTTCAGGTTTAGTATGTATTGAATTTGAGACTGATAATTGGAATAAAATTGTCACTTCTCCAAAGCTTAAAAATTATGTGATTCGTGCAAAGGAACTATAAATTTTAATTCTCTAATTTATGCCTACAAAATTTCAAAAATATATTAACAGAGAAATAAGCTGGTTGCAATTCAACGAGAGGGTATTGCAAGAGGCAAAAGATGAATCTACGCCTTTATTGGAACGACTTATTTTTCTTGGTATTTATTCTAATAATCAGGATGAATTTTTTCGAGTACGTGTAGCTACATTAAATAGAATACTCAAGTTACAGGAAGTACATCCAAGCGAGGATACTGAGGCAAACCCTCAAAGAACGCTAAAAGATATTGATCAAAAAATATCTGTTCTTCAGGGTGAATTTTACAAAACATATCAAAATATTAAATCTTCTTTGGCAAAGGAAAATATACATATTATTGATGAAACTCAATTAACTCATGAACAGGGAGTTTATGTTAAAAAATATTTTAGGGAAGAAGTTCGTCAGCATCTATTTCCAATAATGCTCGATCAATTGTATAATTTTGCTACTTTGCGCGATAAATCAATTTATCTTGCAATAGATCTTAAGTATAGTAAAAAACCCGAAGTTGAAAACTATGCATTAATTGAAATTCCAACCTACAGAATTTCAAGATTTTTGATTTTACCATCCAACGGAGATCATAATAAATACATTCTTTTATTAGATGATGTGATTAGATATTGTTTATCAGATATTTTTTCAATTTTCGGATTTGATATCTACGAAGCTTATACTATAAAATTTACGCGTGATGCCGAATTAGATATTGACAATGATGTTTCAAAAAGTTTTCTTGAAAAAATTAGTGATAGTATAAAACAAAGGAAACGAGGAGCTACAGTTAGATTTATTTACGACGAAAATATCCCATCAGCTCTTTTAGATCGATTGGTTAGAAAGTTTATTATAAAAAAGAAGGATACACTAAAAAAAGGTGGGAAATATCATAACTTTAAAGACTTTATGAATTTTCCTTTAAATTTAGGTGCTGATAATTTAAAATACGAAGAAGTTCCTAAGCTTTATACTAAAGAGCTCTCTCTGAGTAAAAGAATTTTAGATTGTATCAAGAAAAAGGATATTATGTTGCATTATCCTTACCAAACTTTTCAATATATTATTGACTTATTAAGAGAAGCATCCATTGATCCTGCCGTTAGAGCTATAAAGATGACTATTTATCGTGCTGCTAAAGATTCACGTGTAATTAATGCTCTTATAAATGCTGTTCGTAATGGAAAAGAAGTAACTGTTTATCTTGAATTGCAAGCCCGTTTTGACGAAGAAGCTAATATTTACTGGGCTGGAAAAATGCAAGAAGAAGGTGTTAAGGTTATTCAAAATATACCAGGTTATAAAGTACATTGTAAGTTGATTCTTATTAGAAGAAAAGAAAATAATGAAAATGTTTATTACGCAGGTATTGGAACTGGTAACCCTAATGAAATTACTTCCAAAATTTATGCAGATGAACATTTGCTGACTGCCAATAAAAAGATAGTTTCAGATGTAAATAAAGTTTTTCATCTTTTTGAAGCTAAGTATAATCAACCTGATTTTGAATGCTTGATTGTTTCTCCTTTTAAAACACGTAGCTTTTTTATTCATCAAATTGACAATGAAATTAGAAATGCAAAAAAAGGTAAACCTGCATGGATCATAATTAAATTAAACAACTTGGTTGACGATAGAATTATCAATAAACTATATGAAGCAAGCCAAGCCAATGTAAATATTAAAGTAATAGTAAGAGGTATTTGTGTTTTAGTTCCAGGATTACCAGGCATTAGTGAAAATATTGAAGCAATCAGCATAGTTGACAGATACTTAGAGCATTCCAGGATTTTTGTGTTTTGCAATAATAACGATAATAAATATTTTATTGGATCAGCCGATTGGATGCAACGAAATTTTGATCATCGTATAGAAGTTACTACTCCAATTTATGATAAAAAAATTCAAGCTGATTTGAATGAGATACTTAAAATACAGTTGAAAGATAATGTTAAAGCACGTATTATAAGTGCAAATACCCCCATTGAATATAAAAAGACAGATAGCGAAGAAAAAATCAGGTCGCAAATTGAAATTTATAAATACTTAAAAAACAAACAATAAAATGCTTTTTGCTTCCATTGATATTGGCTCAAATGCCGTTCGGCTTCTTTTTGCAAATGTGTATGTTTCTGATAATAATATCCCAACTGCAGCCAAAGCCACATTGGTACGTATTCCTTTACGTTTAGGTGAGGATGTTTTTAAAAAAGGAAAAGTTTCGGAGGAAAGAATAGAAAAACTAATAAAAACTCTTAAGGCTTTCAAACTATTAATTGATGTTTACAATCCATTGAGCTTTGAAGCTTGTGCTACTGCTGCTATGCGTGAAGCCGTTAATAATAATGAAATTATTGAAAGGATTAAGGCTGAAGCTGGTTTGGGTGTTAGGATTATTGACGGTTTGGAAGAAGCCGATATCATTCGTTCTTCAAATGATTTAGACTTTAAAAACGATTATGAAACTACCATGTATATTGATGTAGGTGGTGGTAGTACGGAAATTTCTATACTAAAAAACCATAAGTTCGTTAAGTGTAATTCATTCAATATTGGAACTGTTAGAATTCTTAATAAAAAAGTGGAAGAGGAATCTTGGGACTCATTGAAAGATTGGCTTAGTTTGTTCATGCTGGATTTAGGTAGAATTAATTGTATAGGAACTGGCGGAAATATCAATCGTTTGACCAAATTATATGGTGACCAAATTGAAAATACTATCAATTTTTCGCAATTGCAGTTTGCATATAAACAATTGAAATCAATCCCCTTAAAGGAAAGAATAGAAAAAATGGGTATGCGTCCTGACCGTGCCGATGTAATTGTTCCGGCTGCAAAAATATTTCTTACAATTATGAAAGCTTCTGGTATTTCATCGCTTATTGCACCCAAAGTTGGGTTAGCTGATGGATTAATTTACAGACTTCATGAAAAATATATAAATAGGAATTAAACGCAAATCAATGAAAAAAATAGTATTGACATTCCTTT
>CAZUCB010000094.1:0-10922 GCA_964618755.1 uncultured Bacteroides sp.
CATTTTCAGCCATTTTTAAGCAAACATCCCAAGCTTCTTTTCCGTTTTTAGGTTTGATAATGATAGCATTTAATAAGCCTTTTCCTCTTACTAATTCTATCATTTCAGAGTCTATTTTGCGAATTTCTTCTCTGAAAATATTTCCTAAATATTCAGCTTTTTCGGCTAATTTTTCGTCAGTAACAACTTGTAAAGCTGCAACCGCAACTTTAGCAGCCAATGGATTGCCACCAAATGTTGAACCATGTTCACCTGGTTTAATACATAGCATAATATCATCACTTGCTAATACTGCAGAAACAGGAATAACACCACCAGATAAAGCTTTTCCTAAAATTAAAATATCAGGATGAACACCTTCATGATCGCAAGCTAATAACTTGCCAGTACGTGCAATACCAGTTTGTACTTCATCAGCTACAAATAAAACATTTTTTGATTTACATAAATCATAAGCTTTTTTCAAATAACCAGCATCAGGTACATATACACCTGCTTCACCTTGAATAGGTTCAACTAAGAAACCGGCAACAGTTGGATCTTCCAATGCTTTTTCCAATGCAGGAATATCATTGTAAGGTATTTTTATAAATCCCGGAGTGTAAGGTCCAAAGCCATTGTATGCATCTGGATCTGTTGACATTGAAATGATACTGATAGTACGTCCATGGAAGTTGTCATTGCAAACAATAATTTTTGCTTGATTTTCGGCAACACCTTTTTTCATATACGCCCATTTGCGGATTAATTTCAAAGCAGTTTCATCTGCTTCGGCACCAGTATTCATGGGTAATACTTTATCAAAACCAAAATATTCAGTTACAAATTTTTCGTAAGGACCTAAACAATCGTTGAAAAATGCACGTGAAGTCAAGGTCATTGTTTTTGCTTGTTCTATTAAAGCATTTATAATTTTTGGATGACAATGTCCTTGGTTTACTGCAGAATATGCAGATAAAAAGTCAAAATATTGTTTTCCTTCAACATCCCATACAAAAGGACCTTCGCCTTTTGCTAATACTACTGGTAGTGGGTGATAATTGTGAGCACCATAGTGATGCTCTAATTCCATGATTTGTTCTGATTTTGTCATATTAACTATATTTTTTATTTGTTATTTCCCTATTTCGACTGCAAAATTAAGAATTTTAGTCATTCAAAAAAATAATTATTGTAAAATGCTTATCTATCTCTTTTTCCCTACCTTTGCAACTTAATTAGCCATATAATAAATGAAGAAATTTAGTATTTTATTGTTGTTTTTCAGCATTTTGAATATTTATAATTCATGGTCGCAGCGAACAGATTCGCTTTCTTTACCAATGAAAAACAATTATAAAGAAACGTTTTTCGATAAGTGGTATTTACATACTAATTTTGAGCATTTTATTGACAATACCTATGATTTTACTATTCACCAAATAGAAACTACTGGGGATTTTTCCCAACCTTCTCCTTATACTTTTTCTATAATGGGTGGTAGCTACAAATGGAATCAATTCTATTTTAACGATTTTAAAATTAATGATTTGTATTTTGCTGGTAGTGCTTTGCATAAACCTTATTTGTTTAACAATGATGTGGATATTGATATTTATAATTCTTCCGTTAATTTTACACCTTCTTCAAATTTTAAACAAAAAGCTTATATACAATGGAATCATGGTACATTGGGAGACAAACTACCAAATTCCGATTATATTATTAACACCGTAACTGGACACGTTTCGCCTTATCAAAGACTTTATGGAACGCCTATTGAATACCGCAAACGTGTAGAAGATAACATATTGTTGATGTTGCATAATATCATAGAAACTAAATATGGCAATCTTTACCAAAGTATTTACTTCAATGCAGGACAACATAAGCTTACTGGTTTTGATTATAATGGAATTAATAGCTATTATCCTGAAAATTATTTGCAATTTCATATAGATGGTAATTTGCCTGTAATTTCAAAAAAACTTTTTGATTACAATGGCTATCTTTTTACTTATTTGGAAAGAGACCAGCTTTTTAGCGAGTATTATTATGGTGAAAATGAAACAGCAAAATTAAAAACTATTAATTTATCGTTGTATGGGAAAAAGAAGAATGAATATACAACAGGATTTAATTTATCATTGAAAAATATTGAGCACAATGTGCCTAATTTTTCCCGTAATTATATCGACATAGATGGTGAAGGATTAGAACCTTGGTATGCTGACGAAAATGTATTGGAATTATCATTGAACCATCAGCATCAAAAAAAAATAAATGATTTCTTTTTAATTAAAGCAGAGCTTTCTGATGGAATGATGTTATTTAATCCTAAACAGAGTTCATCCTATAATACTGTTTATTACCAACCCACCGAAAGTATTTATAAATCGTTGTATTATACCGAATGGCAGCACAATAGTTTTGCATCTGCGTTGTTTGATAACGCCTTAGGAGTGGAGTTTCATCATAATTTTTTCAAAAAATTTATTGATATAAAAGCCAATGCCGATATTACTTTAGATGGTTTTAGTGTTCCTACAAAAACTTTTTTGAAACCATCGTGGCAATTTGCTTTGGATGTTGCATTTCAAGTGTTGCCAAAGGCTAAAATTTCTATTTTGTTTGGCAAAAAACAAATACCTTTTGATGCAGATTATATTCGTTTTTTCTCTTCCGATTATATGAGTGGAAAAACATATTATTGGCATGATGTTAATAACGATCAGCAATTTCAAGCAAACGAAAAAGGAATTCTATTCACAACTACTGGTGGAGACTACCATTATTTTAGTGATAAAATACAGCAACCCTATGAAATTTATTTAGATGTTCCTATAGAAATTAGAGCTGGAAAGCGAAGTTTGTTTACCATTACAGGGCAATATCGGCAATTCCGTGATTTATGGGGCATAACTTATGATAAACCTACTGAAAGTTATGGCTATTATACGCTTCACGAAAATGTGAGTATTTATACAACCAATCCTGTTTATCAATCGATATATTTTTTAAATAATGGCGAAGTGAACTATACAGCTGTAAATAACTATACAGCTTTTATGAAAGCCGGAACTAACAATGCATCTGATTTATTCAACAATCCATTTTATGCAGGGGTGAATTTAAAGTATGAATACCAGGGTAGAAAATTATATTTATCAGCATCTTTAACAGCTTATATGTTGGTAGGTTTTGGCTCAATGGGAAATGGTGTTTTGCATAACAATGTGAGTGTGCTTTCCGAATCAATGGCAAATCCTAACTCTTATCTGTATTATGTTGGCAGATTGGATGCTGATCGCTCTTACATCGGACGGTTATTGATTTCTTACAATATCAATAAACATTTAACGATGGCTTTTCAGTACAAATACAAAGACGGGCAATCGTTTAATTCGTTTGGTGTAAAAAATAATACCGATTTTTCGGAAAATACCCAAATTGCAATATGGAACAACAATGTTAAGGGCGATAATCCTTTTACAGGAGAAACTTCTCGAAGAGAAGATTGCTTTTACAATACAGAGCTTCGCACTAAATATACTTTCTTTTTCAAAGATAAGGCTTTAGATATTAACCTGAGTATTTATAATCTATTTGATATTGGCTTTCAGTTGGCGGAAGCTACATTTCAGCCATTAACCAATGAAGGCAAACGCAAGGCAATAGATATTCAAATCCCAAGGGGTTTTTTGCTTTCGGCTGCATTGAGGTTTTAGGGAGTTGTTTTTCAAAGATTTATTGCTAAATTTCCAATAAATATTTCGTTATTTTTTCATTCAATATTTATTATAATAATTTCATCTTCAGGTTGTTTTGTAAATATTGTTTAAAATGACTTTACATCCATCAATGTCTTAATGTATTGAAATAATAATAAATATATTTATCGTTGATTTTAATCAGTAACATTTGAATTGTACTTTTATACATCAAAAAAGCCTTTGCAAATTCAATTACAAAGGCTTTTTACATATTATGCATTTCGTAAATAATTATTTACAATGCATTACTTTTTGACGATTTTCATTATTTCTACCTTATCATCACAAACCAATTTCATAAAAAAGATACCAGCTGATAAGCTGCTGATATCAATTTCGGTTTTATTTGAAAATTGATTTAATTCTTGTTTTATTAATTCTTTGCCACTCAAATCGCTTACAGTAATATTGTTTTTATTGGAAGTCGGGATTTGAAGAAGATCAATGGTAATTTTATCTTTAGCAGGATTTGGATAGCAATTAATAGTATTTTGAGTTAATGCATTATCAGTTATACCTACATTCGATTGGTCTAAGTAAAGACCATATTGCTTGTTTAAATTACCATTCACATATAGTTGTGATAATTGAAACACACAATAATGAATACCTGGTTTGTACCAATAATAATTAGTTGAGACATAATTGGTAACTGCTGAACCCGACGAATAATCAGCATAAGTTTGTGTAGATTTTACTCTCAATACATCAGTAATAGTACCATAAGGTAATGTAATGCTGCCATAAGCATCAGCTATCATAGTTACTGTTCCATGTCTGTCATATCCACTAATAGTTGTTGCAAAAGTATCAGTAAAGGTTGAATTATAAGTAAAAGGGAAGGAAAGTAGTTTTTCGGGATCAGTATAAGGCATTGAAGTTAGCATTGTAGGAATGTTCATGCCATTGAAGGTGTAACTGCTATTAGAAGCATTAAAATAAGAATAATAAATTGTACCGCCACTGTTTATTTTAGATGCCAAATTGGCATTTGGAAACTGAGCTGCATAAGGTGTAGCTGAAGGTAAACTGTAAGTGTGGGTTATCGTTGTTAATGCTGGTACACCTGAAAAATCCCAACTAGCATTGGCTCCACTTGTCCCAGGAACAATATATCCAAACTGGTGCTGAATAAAAGTATTTCCTACAACAGGATTAGAGTTTGCTGCAGTTAAAGTAGGTTGCGCAATAATTCTTCCTGAAATTAGAAGAACAATAAACATTGATAAGAAAGTAATTTTTTTCATAAGCTTGAAATTAGTGTTTTTAATTTATTTGATTTTCTGATTCTGTATTTTAAAATTCAAAATTATAAAAATACTTGATACTAAACACAATTTTTTTTTAAATTATTAACAGATGAGATTTCCTTTAAATCATAAATTGAATAAATTAAAATTTTATAAAAAGATGACTTAAATTTTTTAATAATTTCAACTATTAAAAAAAAAGATTTTTTTATCCTAATATTTGCAAAAATATCAATACAAAAGAATTTCAATTAATTTTTTTATGTAAATTTGTTTCTCAAAAATTAACTATCTAAATATATTGTAAATATGGAAGATAAATCAAAAGAATTAACAGCATCTATTCAACTCATCAACGAGAAACTTCATTTCTGTGGCAATGTCTTAGGAAATGAACCTATTTCAATTGATTACACACCTCCATTGGGTGATAATCTAGGATACACTTCATTGGAATTGCTACTATTAAGTCTATCTTCTTGCATAGGAAGCTCCGTACTTGTTTTTTTAAGGAAAATGAAAAAGAATATTACAGGATTTGAGATAAATGCAAAAGGAATTAGAAAAGAAGAACATCCTACAGGGTTTAAAACAATTTATCTTGAAATAACTTTAAACTCAAAAGATACCACCAAAGAGGATTTAGACAAGGTTATCAAACTATCTGAAGAAACTTATTGTCCTGTATGGTCAATGATTAAAGGAAATGTAACGATAGAAGTTAAACATAGGATTATTGCTTAGTGCAATTAGTTTATATGTAAAAATATTTTAAATCCATTTTTACAATTTCTTTTGAACCTTTCTTGTTAATTTTTGTTCTTTGTAAAAGTTTAAAAATAATTATTAATAAGATTTATAATGTTTGAAGAATACAATCCTATCAACGAAAAAATATTTCGGGTAATTGATAACGATGGAAAAGTTATCAATAAAAAATGGATGCCAGAAATAAGCAACGAACGATTGATAAAGGCATATAAAGATATGCTGTTTGCCCGTACTGCCGATTTGCAGACTGTTTCCTATCAACGACAAGGGCGAATATATACCTATCCACCCAATTACGGACAAGAAGCTATATCAGGGGCAACTGCGATGGTAATGCGCAACGAAGATTGGTTAGTGCCAGCTTTTCGCGAAATGGGTGCTTACCTTGCTAAAGGTGCAACATTAAAAGAATTATTTCTCGTATTTATGGGACATGAAGATGGTAATGTTTTTAAAAATGCCAATAATATGTTGCCAACCTCTGTTCCTATTGCATCGCAATTACTACATGCTGCAGGAATTGGTTACGAAATAAATTACAATAAAAAAAATCAGGCAGTTTATGCTTTTGTAGGTGATGGAGGAACTTCTGAAGGTGATTTTCATGAAGCACTCAACTTTGCAGCAGTATGGAAAGCACCTGTTATCTTTATTGTTCAAAATAACCAATACGGCATTTCAACTCCTTTTAAAATGCAGACTATGTCTATGGGTATTGCTATCAAATCAATAGCTTATGGGATGAAAGGCATTCAAGTAGATGGAAACGATATTTTTGCTATGTATCAGGCTGTAAAAAATGCTTCTGATTATGCTTTGGCAGGAAATGGACCTGTATTGATTGAAGCAGTTACTTACCGCAAAGGAGCACACACTACATCTGATGACCCTACAAAATACCGTACCAAAGAAGAAGAAGAAGCATGGGATTGCACAGATCCTTTAAAAAGACTTAAAGCTTATTTAATTGCCAAAAAACTTTGGTCTCAGAAAGAAGAAGATCAGCTTGTAGAAGAATACAAACTAGAAGTAGATCGTCAATTTGAAGATGCAGAAAATTATCCTGCGTATAAATTAGAAGATGTTTTCAAATACATGTACGATGAAATGCCCGATGATTTAAAAAAACAACAAAACGAATACGAGAATTTTATGAAATGGAAGGAGGCGAGAAAATGAAAGTAATGAATATGGTAAATGCAATTAATGATGCATTAAATATAAAATTAGCAGAAGATAGAAATGTAATTGTATATGGTGAGGATGTTGGCGTTGAAGGTGGCGTATTCAGAGTTACTGAAGGCTTACAGTTAAAACATGGAGTCGAAAGAGTTTTCGATTCTCCTTTGGCTGAATCAGCCATTGTAGGTACTGCAGTCGGAATGGCAGCAGCGGGTTTGAGGCCGGTTGTAGAAATGCAGTTTTCAGGATTTGCTTATCCTGCATTAAATCAAATAATTTCTCATGTATCCAGACTTCATAACAGAAGCAGAGGCCGATACAATATGTCAATGGTAATTCGTATGCCTTATGGTGGCGGAATCAATGCACTGGAACATCATTCAGAAAGTATGGAAGCTTTTTATGGTCATATTCCAGGCTTAAAAGTGGTTATTCCATCTACACCTCACGATGCAAAAGGATTATTAATTTCAGCTATTGAAAGCAACGATCCTGTTATATTTATGGAGCCAAAAAGAATATACAGAGCCATTAAACAAGAAGTAGCAGAAGAAAAATTCAATGTACCTATTGGTAAGGCTAAAGTTTTAAGTAGTGGAACCGATGTAACAGTGGTTGCTTATGGTGCCATGGTTCGTGAAGTGCAAAAAGCAATCGTTATGGCAAAAGAAGCAGGTATTTCTGTTGAATTGATAGATTTACGTACTATTTATCCAATCGATAAAGAAACAATCACAGCTTCAGTTAAAAAAACAGGAAGAATAATAACTGTAGCCGAAGGTCCTACCAGTTTTGGTATGGGAGCTGAAATTGCGGCTATAATCAGCGAAGAAGCTTTTTTACATTTAGAAGCTCCACCCAAAAGAGTAACCGGATTTGATACAATAGTACCACTTCCAAAAGGTGAGCATTTTTACTTACTCACACCCGAAAAGATATTTTATGAAATTGAAAGAACCGTTAAATACTAATAAACTATGAGATATATATTTAATTTTCCTGATATTGGTGAAGGTCTGGACGAAGGTACCATCGTGGAATGGTATGTTGCAAAAGGACAACAAATAAAATCAGGGGATTCATTAGTAAAAATGGAAACGGATAAAGTGGTTGCCGACATTCCATCTCCAAAATCAGGTACCATTACAGCTATTTATGGCAAAGTTGGAGAAACCATACATGTAGGAAATGCGTTGGTTGAAATAGAAATTGAAGGTGTTTCAGGTGCAGCTGCTGTTGAAGAAGCCAAAGTTACTGAAGCTGTCAAAGAAGAAGGAGCCGGAGTAGTTGGTACATTGGAAATAGCAGGTAATAATGCATATATGCCTGCAAGTGATGAAGGAACCTCAGAAACCAAAGAAGAATCTCAAAAACCAACAAAAAAAGTTCTTGCAACTCCGGTTGCCAGAGCCATGGCCAAAGAGCTGGGTGTAAACATTGATTTGGTTAAAGGTACTGGTCCTGCAGCAAGGGTAATGAAAGAAGATATACTTTCATACTTGCAGAAAAATACAGTTACTTCATCAAAATTAAATACTGTTGTTTCTGACGAAGAAAGAGTTGAATTAAAACCACTTTCACAACTTAGAAAAACCATTGCCCGCAATATGATTCAATCGAAACACAATGCTGCACACATGACAGTATTTGATGAAGTTGAAGTAAGCGAACTGGTTCGTGTACGTGAAAAATACAAAAGCAAATTCCTTGAAAAACAGGTTAAACTTAGTTATTTGCCCTTCGTTTTAAAAGCTACTGCTTTAGCTTTGAAGAAATTCAAAGCATTGAATGCTCAAATGGACCTGGATAATAACCAAATGATTTATAAAAATTATTACAATATCGGAATTGCTGTTGATACCGAAGATGGATTAATTGTACCTGTAATTAAAGATGTTGATAAACTCAGTATCTTCCAGATTGCTCAAAAAATAAATGAAATATCTGAAAAAACACGTAAACGTGAGATTACCATGGAAGATATGAAAGACGGTACTTTTACCATTACAAGTTTTGGTTCTATTGGCGGACAATTTGCTGTTCCAGTTATTAATTATCCTCAGGCTGCCATATTAGGAATAGGCAGAATATTAAAGAAACCCGTTGTAAAAGATGATGCAGTGGTGCCTGGTACTATTATGCCATTATCTCTATCAGTTGATCATAGAATAGTTGATGGAGGCGAAACTGCACGTTTTGTCAATCAAATTATGGAATATTTATCAGATCCTGTTTCATTGATAATGGATTAACCAATTTAAAAAGAAAATAATATGCAATACGATGTAGTAATTATAGGTTCAGGACCTGCAGGATATGTTACAGCTATCAGAGCCGGACAATTAGGTTTGAAAACAGCAATTATAGAGAAAGATAAAATAGGAGGGATGTGTTTGAATTGGGGTTGCATCCCTTCCAAATCAATTATCGAAAGCGCTAAGTTTTATCAGAAAATAAAAAAAGATGCAAACAGTTTTGGTGTAACAGGCATTGATACAAAAGCCATTGGTTTCGATTGGAAACAAACCATCAAAAGAACCGATGGTATTGTAAGAAAATTGGGAGCAGGTATTAACTTCCTTTTCAAGAAAAACGGGGTTGAATTAATCAATGGAACCGCTAAAATTGTTGCTGAACATTCTATTTTAGTTGACAACAGACTTATTGAGGCTAAGAATATAATTATTGCTACAGGTTCCCGACAAGAGAAAGTAAACAATTCAACGTTGGATGACATCACTGTTAATATCTGGGATTTATTCAAGGATAGAGAATTGCCTGAAAATATTGTAGTCTTTGGACAAAATACGGTAGCTGTTGAGCTGGCTCAGTTTTTCAATCTGATTGATAAAAAGGTAACATTATTAGTTCCTGATTCAAAAATAATGCCGCTGGCTGATGTTTACGTTTCGGATTATATGAAAAACTTGTTACAGAAAAGTGGAATTAAAATCATTTTTGATGTAGATGCTGATTTAGCACAATTCAAATATAAAGAGGGTGCATTGGTATCAGGTGAAATAAATATCCCCTGCAATTTGTTTGTCAATAGCAAAATGCGAAAAGGCATTATTCCTGAATCAGATATTGCTTTAAAAACTGAAAATGGTTTTATTACAACCGATGAACATTTTACAACTAATTTCCCTTCTATATTTGCAATCGGTGATGTAAACGGAAAAAGTATGTATGCACACATTGCTTCAGCCGAAGGACTGCATGTAATCAATCATATCAAAGGGGTTAGCGAAACCATTGATATCAAAAAATTCCCGATGAATATGTACACCGTTCCTGAAGTTGCACAGATTGGACTTACCGAAGCTGAAATAAAAGATAATGGAATTGAGTATAAAGTTAGTGAATTTTCACTTTTCTCAAATGGAAAAGCTATTATAGAAGGCGAAAACCTTGGCTTTGTAAGAATGCTTTCTGATAAAAAATACGGAGAAGTTTTAGGTGTTCAGATTGTTGCTTCAAATGCAACAGATATGATAGCTGAAGCAGCTGCATTTATGCAGGTAGAATCTACTATTTATGATGTAGCTAAAACAGTTCATGCGCATCCTACCATTTCGGAAGTATTTATGGAAGCAGGTTTGGAAGCGGTGGAAAAGGAATTATGAATAGTTAATAGTTAATGGTTAATTGTTATTCAGTTAATCATTTATTCAATTAATCAGTTACTCTGTTAATCATATAATCAGTTATTTCTATTTTCTCTATATTTAGAATATTTTAAAATTCAAACTATTGATGAGCATTGAGCTTAAGGAATATGATTTACCCGATATTGAAATCTTTCATAATACTATAAAGGATTATGAATTTCATATCTGGCATCCTGACAAAATTTATTTAATTTTGGGTCAGAGCAATAAAATGGAAACATCATTGTTCCTCGACAAAGTTGAATCGGATGAAATTACAGTTTTAAAAAGACCATCGGGTGGTGAAACGGTTATAT
>CAZUCB010000095.1:0-10892 GCA_964618755.1 uncultured Bacteroides sp.
AGCCTGTACGTTTACAGCAGTACCCCATTCATCAGGAATACCTTCAATACGACGGTAAGAAACCGCTTTTTTACCATTCCAGCTTTTGAATACGGCTTTGATACCACCGAATAACTGAGCTTCTGCATCATCAGGGAATTCTTGACCTAATGATTTTTTAACTGCTTTTTTAAATTCTTCGGCTAAGAATTGTAAATCATCGGCAGATAAGTCTGTATCTGATTTATATCCTTTACTATGTTTGTAAGCATCCAGCATTTCATCCAATAATTTACGGATGCCTTTACCATCTGCAGGTTCCATACCTTCAGCTTTTTCCATAACTACATCGGCATACATCATAATCAAACGACGGTATGAATCCCATACGAAACGTGGATTATTGGTTTTTTTCAATAAAGCAGGAATAGTTTTAGAACTTAAACCAATGTTTAAAACGGTGTCCATCATACCCGGCATTGAACTGCGGGCTCCTGAACGGCAAGATAATAACAATGGATTTTCGGTATCACCATATTTCATACCCATTGCATCTTCTACTTTTTTCATTGACGACCATACTTCTTCGGTTAAAGAAACAGGTAACTGACAATTGTTATCGTAATAAGCAGTGCAACATTCGGTGGTAATTGTAAAACCTGCAGGAACAGGTAATCCTAATAAGCACATTTCTGCTAAATTTGCACCTTTTCCTCCCAATAAATTTTTCATGTCGGCTTTGCCGTCGGCTTGTTTACTGCCGAAATAATAGACAAATTTTTGTTTTTGTTCTGTTGACATTGAGTTATTCTCCTTTATATTTATAATTTGTTGATTTTAAGTTGTTTTATCAAATGAAGTTGAATGTGCAAATTTAAGTTTTATTATCTAATTTTCAAACAAGCATCGTTAATTTATTATGATTTTTTGTAAGTTTATTTATAGTCTGTTATTATTAAGTAATTTAGATTTTGTGTTAAGAGAATTTATCTTTAAATTTTTGAATTTTATGCAGTAATGCTTGAGAAAAGTGATATAATAAAATATTAATGAAATAAAAGACCTAATTAAAAAAGAAATTAAAAAATTTATTTTTTGTTGGAGAAAATAAATTAATAGGATATCTCACATTTATAGCAAGTAATAATTGTGTGTAATAATATTTTTACAAATAACTAAAAAAATATGAAGCCTTAAATAATTTTTGCATACCTTATTTCATCCCAAAGCTGATTCTCTTTAATAATAGCCTTTTTAAAAATACCTTCTTTTACAAAACCACATTTCTCCAACACTCGTTGCGAAGCGGTGTTGAATTCAAAAACACCTGTATGTATTCTTACAATATCTAAATATTTAAAACCATAATCCGTTATAAGGTTCACGGCAGTGCTAACAATCCCTTTATTCCAAAAAGCTTCTCCGATAAAATAGCCAATTTCAGCCGATTTCCTGTAAACGTCCGTTCCCGGCATCAACGAAATATTCCCGACATATTCACCTTTATACTCAATGGCAAATATACTCAAAGGTTTTATTTTTGAATATTTTTCAATGAAAATTTCAGCATCTTTAAGTGTATAAGGAAAGGGGAAACCATCTCTAAGATTTCTTGCAACTTTATAATTATTAGCAAGTTCAGCCATGTTAACTGCATCACTTTCTTTTAATCCACGAAGTGCTACATTTCCAAATATTAGTTCCATAGTTTTAATAAATAACTTTTAACTTTACAAACATTATGAACTAAAGAAATAAGGTGTTCTGTTAATAATAGATCTTCCCAATGTAATTTCATCTGTGTATTCCAGATTATCGCCCACAGCAATTCCTCTTGCAATGGTTGTAATAGAAATATCGTAGGATTTTAGTTGTTTTGAAATGTAAAAAGTAGTAGTGTCGCCTTCAATAGTGGCAGGAAGCGCCATGATAATTTCTGTAATTCCGCCTAAGGCAACTTTATCTATCAAACTATTTATAGTTAAATCGGAAGGACTAATTCCTTCAATAGGGGAGATGATGCCCCCTAAGACATGGTAAACACCGTTAAATTGCGAAGTGTTTTCAATTGCCATTACATCTCTAACATCTTCCACTACACAAATAAAAGAATGATTACGTTTGAGATTATTACATATCTCACAGACATCGTTATCGGAAATATTATGACATTTCTGACAAAACTTGGTATCCTTCCTCATTCTAATAACTGAATTGCCAAAATTTTCAACAGCGGTTTCGTCTTGCTTTAGTAGATATAACGCCAATCGTAATGCAGTTTTTTTGCCAATTCCAGGCAATTGCGAAATTTCATTTACAGCATTTTCTACTAATTTTGAAGGAAAATTATCCATTTCTTAAATGAGTTGATGGTTATTAGGTTGTTGAGAAAAAGTGTTATTCTTTTTTTATGAAATAATAATTTGCTAATTTAAAAAATCAGATTTATTTTATAAAGAAATCAATTAACATCTTAATAATCAATAGCAACTCAGTTTGCAAACTTTATAAACTTTAAGAACTTTACAAACTGATTAATTTTTTATCTTTGCTTTCGCAAAAGTACAATTTTTTTACATTAATTTTTTATAGTTTGACACCACAATTAATACTGTTTAGCTTTTTAGCTTACACTTTGCTTTTATTTGCAATAACTTGGTTTACTGCTCGTAAAGCCGATAATCAATCTTTTTATATTGGCAATAAAACATCTACATGGTATATTGTAGCTTATGGTATGATAGGTGCTTCGCTTTCAGGGGTTACTTTTATGTCGGTTCCTGGTTGGGTTAAAGACACTCAATTTACATATTTAATGGTAGTATTTGGTTATTTTGTCGGTTATATAATAATAGCCAATGTTTTAATGCCAATGTATTATCGTTTGAATCTTACATCAATTTACACTTATCTTGAACAACGATTTGGATTTTGGTCATATAAAACTGGTTCTTTCTTTTTTATTTTATCTAGAGTTATCGGTGCTTCTTTAAGAATGTTTTTGGTTGTAAATGTACTTCAGGTTTTTATCTTCGATGCTTGGAATATATCTTTTATCTTTACAGCAAGCATGTTTATTTTGCTCATTATTCTTTATACTTTCAAAGGTGGTATAAAAACTATTATTTGGACTGATACCCTTCAAACAACCTTTATGTTGGGTGCTTTGGTTTTAACCATCGTGTTTATTTTACGAGAATTGAATATTGGTTTTGGAGATATGTTGTATAAAATTGTTGAAGCTGATTATTCAAGGATTGTAATTACTGATTGGACAAGTAAGCGTCATTTTATTAAACAATTTTTTAGTGGGGTATTTATAGCCATTGTAATGACGGGTTTAGATCAAGAAATGATGCAAAAAAATCTAAGTTGTCGCAATTTAAAAGATGCTAAAAAGAATATGCTCAGCTTTAGCATGGTTTTGGTTTTAGTAAATATGTTGTTCTTATTTTTAGGTGCAATTTTATTAATATATGTAAAAGAAAAAGGAATAAACATATCTGATATAAGAACAGATGATTTATTCTCAACTATTTCTATTAAATTTTTAGGACCTATTGCAGGTTTGGTTTTTGTTCTTGGACTTATTTCTGCAGCTTATCCTAGTGCCGATGGAGCATTAACATCATTAACGACATCCTTTTGTATTGATATTTTAGGCTTAAATAAAAACAAAACCTTAAATGAAAAGCAAAAAACAAAAATCCGATACATTGTGCATATTGGATTTGCATTACTATTATTAATTGCAATTGTTATTTTTAGATCAATTTTTTACTCGATAAAGGCTGAAGAACAAGCTGCAGTTGTTAGCAAAATATTTACCGTAGCTGGTTACACTTATGGTCCATTATTAGGTTTATATACTTTTGGATTATTTACCAAATTAAAAGTAAGAGATCATTGGGTGCCTGTTATTTCAATTATTTCACCGATATTATGCTATTTAATTAGCGAAAATAGCATTTATATATTAAATGGTTATAAATTTGGATTTGAACTTCTCATTGTTAATGGTTTAATTACATATTTTGGACTTTGGTTGGCACGAAAAAAAGAATTCGTTTAAACTATAATTCACATTTATATCTTACTTTTGTAAAAGAAGGTTTTTAAATAATAATTTTATATCAAATAGATATGCACCATTCAAAAAAAACATTATACACATTTGCTTTTGCTTTAGTATTTCTTTTTTCATGTAAAAGCAATTATCAGGTAATTCATGTTACAAAAAATGCAATTCCCAACAATAAAAGTGGGTTTTATTATGCCTTGCCAAAAACTTATATCAAAGTTGATTTTATCATTAATCAACAAGAAAATATCAAAGGACCTTATTCCGAATATGCTCAAAAATATTTTGCTTTAAACAATGTAATTGCAGAAAATTCAACAGAATATGTAATTAAAGATGTGAAAATAGAAACATTTTCAGAACCCGATTCCTTGCAATATTATTTTATTGAGACCAACAATAGCAAATTAGGAATTAAATTAAGTGATTTAGGGTTAATAGAGTCTGTAAATTCACCCACCATTAGTTCCTTAAGAAATAAAAATCTTATAACTAATGATTCTATTTCTGATATTACCAATAATGACTATCCCGAGCTTTTTAAAATGTATGCCAATTTAAGTCTTTATGAAAAAACAGATACTATTTATAAACCAGTAATGCTATTTAATTCCTTCTTTTGGAAGAAAAATTTTAAAACATCCATAATAGAGAAACCTACAGAACAAAAAGTTAAAGAAACAGTTGATATTATTACTAAAATAAAAGACAATCGGTTCAACATAATAACTGGTGAATCAGATGTAAACGATAAAAAAAGTATTGAATTTATGTATTCAGAACTTCAAAACCTTGAGAACGAGTATATGAAATTATTTACAGGAATTACATTAAATCACACAATTTATTATAGTTATATATATATTCCCGAAAAAGATACGAATTCTAATATTTTAAAAGCATTGCTTTGTAAGTTTTCGTCAAAAGAAGGAATAGTAGATAAAACCAGTTCAAAAGGAGAAAATATTTATATTCAGGTACAAAACAAAAACCTAATAAATCCAATTAATAGATATAACAATGAAAAACTGAAAATACAAAAAGGGAAACATGGTTTTTATTACCGCATACCTGCTTATACAGATGTTAGTGTTCTTCAAAACAACAATATAATAAAGACAGCTAAGCAATTAATAGCCCAACTTGGTACTGTAATATCTTTACCAGTAAATAATTCTTTTTTACAATTTGATAAAAATACTGGAACAATCAGACAAATTCAACTTAGATAATATTTGGCTATTCGTTTTATAATTAATAATTACTTAATTATTTACCGCTTTTCTAATTTTTACCAATACCTTTAGTAATTCTTCCAACTGATTTAAAGGAAGCATATTAGCGCCATCTGATTTAGCAATCGCAGGATTAGGATGAGTTTCAACAAAAATTCCGTCAGCGCCTGTAGCTATAGCTGCTTTGGCAATAGATGCAATCATTTCTGGCTGTCCGCCAGTTACACCCGTAGATTGATTTGGCTGTTGTAATGAATGTGTAATATCAACAATAACTGGAACATTATTTTTCTGCATTTCAGAAATCCCTCTGAAATCTACAATTAAATCCTGATAACCAAACATATTCCCACGTTCTGTAAGCATAATATTTTGATTACCTGATTCTCTAACTTTATCCACTGCAAATTTCATGGAAGCAGCAGAAAGGAATTGCCCTTTTTTAATATTCACAATTTTGCCAGTTTTGGCAGCTGCTATGAGCAAATCAGTTTGTCTGCATAAAAATGCTGGGATTTGTAAAATATCAACATATTGAGCAGCCAGAGCAGCTTCTTCAACAGTATGTATATCTGTAATTACAGGAATATTATATTTTTCGCTTATATCTTTTAATATTTCCAATCCAATTGAATCACCAATACCAGTAAACGCATCCATTTTTGAACGATTTGCCTTGCGATACGATGCTTTAAAAACAAAAGGAATTTGTAATTTATCAGTTATTTCGAGAATAGTTTCTGCAATTTCAAAAGGCATTTTTTTATTTTCAATAACGCAAGGACCTGCAATTAATAAAAAATTACCTGATTTACAATGCTTTATTTTAGGAATATTATTAATACTTATCAACATAATAATTGTGAATTAATTTCTTTGTAAAATTACGATTAGTTTTTAAAATAAGCTTACATTTGATAAAAATTGTAATCTTATTTTTTATTTAGCAATTTGTAATTATGGTTGTAGCTAAAACAAATAAAAAGAAACGCAAAAAAATTAAGTATTTCAAATTTGAGTTAAAGTTATCAAAACCAGAAAAAGAAAATATTGAACTTTTTTGTTTGGTAAAGAAAACAACTCCCAACAAACTGATAAAAAATGCCTTACGAGATTACATGAAACGTTTTGGTAATTTAAAGCGACCTGAAGTTGTTGAAAAAAATCAAATGAATATTTTTGATATTATTGACAATAAAAGTGAAAATTAAGCTTGATATTTTATTTCTCTTCAACCAAATTTAAGAATAAGCCTTTATTAAATTATTGTATTAATGTAGTTTACTCAAATTTTATAATACTCTCTAGAATAATTGTTGATAAAGTTTCTTTTTTTCAATTTTATAAACAAATAAGTATTTAATTTGATTGTTTTTTTAATAAATGATAACTTTGCAAAAAAAATAGAAATTTAAAAAGAATAATATTGTGGATATTTTTGATAAAATAAAAAAGAATTTTGGTCCTCTAGGACAATACGCTAAGCAAGCTCATGGATATTATATGTTTCCAAAACTTGAAGGAGAAATTTCAACAAGAATGAATTTCAGAGGAAAAGAAAGATTAGTTTGGAGCTTAAATAATTATTTGGGCTTAGCTAATATGAAAGAAGTAAGAGAAGCTGATGCACAGGCAGCAAAAGACTGGGGTTTGGCAGCGCCAATGGGTGCTCGAATGATGTCAGGTCAAACAAAATATCATGAACAATTGGAACAAGAATTAGCTGATTTTGTGGGAAAAGAAGCAGCTTATTTATTAAATTTTGGATATCAAGGCATGGTTTCTATCATTGATTCATTAGTTGACAGAAATGATGTGATTGTTTATGATTCAGAAGCACATGCTTGTATTATTGATGGTATGCGTATGCACATTGGAAAACGTTTTGTTTTTCCTCATAATAATATGGAAAGTTGCGAAAAACAATTACAAAGAGCAAGCAAAGTTGCAAAAGAAACGGGTGGTGGTATTTTGGTAATAACTGAAGGCGTTTTTGGAATGAGTGGTGATATGGGAAACCTCAAAGCTATTGTTGAAATGAAAAAGAAATACAATTTTCGTTTACTAGTGGATGATGCTCATGGATTTGGTACAATGGGTAAAACAGGTGCTGGAACGGGAGAAGAACAAGGAGTACAAGATGGAATTGATGTTTATTTTGCAACTTTTGCAAAAGCGATGGCCGGAATTGGAGCTTTTGTTGCAGCTGAAGAAGAAATAGTAAAGTATTTAATGTACAACTTACGTTCACAAATTTATGCAAAATCTTTACCAATGCCTATTGTTATTGGCTCTTTAAAAAGACTGGAAATAATTCGTAATCGTCCTGAATTGAAAGATAAACTTTGGACTATTGTTCATGCTTTACAAAATGGTTTAAAGGTAAGAGGCTTTAATATTGGAAATACTCAATCGCCTGTTACTCCTGTTTTTTTGTCCGGAAATGTTCCAGAAGCTACTCAATTGGCTTTCGATTTGCGTGAAAACTACAATATTTTCTGTTCTATCGTTGCCTATCCGGTAATTCCAAAAGGAACTATTATGCTTCGCTTAATTCCAACAGCTGTTCATACTATGGAAGATGTTCAATACACTTTGGATTCTTTTGAAAAAATAAAATCAAAATTAGACTCAGGGGAATATGCAGCTGGTGGTATGGTAGATGCTGCAAATGCTTAACAAACATTATTTTAATCAGGATTTCAATTATCAGCTAATTGTTTACTTGATAAAAAAAGAAAAGTATTAAAAAAAGCATAAAATACTACACCAGCTTGATTTTCGAACATAGACTCAACTAAAATATTAAATGCTATCAAAAAGAGAAACATTAAATATATATAATGTTGACGTTTAATAGACTGAATGACTGGCAATAAAAAACTTAAAATTAAGATAATAAATCCAATTAATCCAATAGAAATAAATGTTTGTAAGTATTGGTTATGAGCATTTAATTTTTGTTGGTACGCAAAGTTTATTCCATTTTCTTTATATTTATTAAGCAGTTCATCTTTTACATCACCTGTACCTACCCCAAGTATTAAGTTTTGTTTAATTATATCAATGGATGTTTCCCATATAAGAATTCTATCGGATGTACTTTCTCCATCTGATTTAATTGCTTCATTTTTATTTTTTAGTGCATAAAAAGCAACTTTAAGCCTGTCTTTAACTGATGGCATTATTGTTAAAAAAACTATTGAAAACAATAAAAGGGAGGATAGTATCAATAATGCTAATTTGTATCTCTTTTGAGAAAAAATAATAATTGAAACATAAAATAAATATATAATTATCAGACTTATAATACCTGCTTTGGAACTTAATAAAAAAATAAATATTGAAAAAAGTAGTTGTAAAACTACTAAAATATATTTTTTTTGATTTAAAATTTTAATATTTGAAAATGAAGAAAATAGGAGTAGTATTATAGCAAAATTTAAAAACATTGAAAAATAGGAGGGATGAAAAAAATAGCTCAACGAACTATAATAAAACACTTCAGAAGAATGAGTTACATAAGAATATTTATACAATGCAATTAATAAGCATATAATTACATTTGATAATACACCTAATAAAAATGCTTGAAAGAATTTAATTGTAAATTCTTTTGAAAAAAAGCTTTCTTTTATAAGGAAAAAGACAATTGGCAATAAGAAAATTGAAAATTTAACTTTTAAATCAAAAATAGCATATTCATAATTTGAAGTATATAAAAGACCAATAATATACAAAATATATAAAAATGAAAAGCTAAGAATATAGAAATTTTTGCGATTATTTTTATTATATTGAAATTTAGCAGTGTAATCCGCAGTTAAAAAGGACGTTATTGAAAAAAAAACTAACACCCAGACAGTAACGTTTTTTGATAATGGAATTACAAAAAACAAAAGTAGTAAGAAGAAGTAATTTAAAAATTCTGCCTTTTTTCTAATTATTTCCATATTTTAAAAATTAGTATTTAAACTAAATGTGAGATTTTTATTTATTATTGTTAATCGTATTAAAATATAATTTTATTTTTGTATACTTTTGGTAAATATTTTATTACTCTCTGAATGAACATATTACTATTTAATTTGTAATTTTTGCGGATAAAAATCTTTATTTCGATAAATTATAATGATTTGATTTGCATTAATTGGATTTAAACGATATAGTAAGTTGTCAATGTTACTTGGATATATAGTAGTTTCATATTCTATATTAGGAAAGTAATGTTTTACATTTAATACACGCTCACCTATATTTTTAGATTCCTCGAAAATAAAGAATCTTGGTAATAAATCTACATTTTTTGAATCATTTGTCAAGCCACTAATAGAATCAATAGAATAACTTTTGCTAATATTGTATGTGCCAATCCATTGACTCAAATAAAATTCTGGAACTAATTTCGTATCATAAGCGTTTGTATTTTCTGTCAATATATATTTAATGTTTTTATAATGAGATAAATAAACCATAGACTCCACCCTCGATTTTTTTGAATAATGAGTTGATATAAAAGGGATTAATATAAAATTTAAAATCCAGAAAATTATCCAACAAACTTTTAATAATTTATTTCTTTTTTGCCAAAAGATTGAATTACTAACAATTAAATTCCACCCTAAAATGCCTGTGATAATAAAAAATGGAATTATTGTTAATATAAAACGTTCTTGTTTATTTGGGAATGTACTATGAAAAGCTAGAAAAAGGAAAGTAGGCAGAAATAACAATAAATATTTTTTCCAACTTCTAAAAAAACCTGCAAAAAGCAATAAACTTATTGGAGGAATCATAATCCCACCTAAAAGTAAAAAATATGTGTACCAGGCAGATACTATGTAATCGTTTGAATGATCAATATTATATTGGATATATACTAGCATTTCTGCAAATGGTTTTCCCCATAAAATCCAATCTACCAGACCTTCAAATAGAAAAACTGAGAATAAAAATCCTATGCAAAGAAGTAATATTGGCTTCAATTGCCAACGTAGTAGCAATACTAAACCTACTCCAGAAATGAATAATGCTGTTTGAAAACGTGTAGAAAAAGCCAATCCAAATAAAAATCCTGCCAACAAAAATTCTTTAGTAAACTCATTGAATTCTTGTTTCTTGTAAATTAGCCAAACCGCCCAAATTAGAAATGGAATAGAAGCTACTTCTGCCAAATTTCTAACACTTATCCATGGGAAAAACCAAAACAGTGCTAAAAGTAAACCTGTTTGAATAGCAAGTTTTTTATTTGCTGATTTTTCAACGATTTTGTAGCCAAAATACACAACCAATAATGACCATAAAGCGTTTACTAGCCTAATGACAAACATTTTTGACTGTGGATCATTAATTCCTATCCATTTAATAAAAGTAAAAATAATATAATGAATACCCACATAGAAGAAACTATGCCCATCAGGACCCTGATTTCCAGGTGACCATGGCAACCATTTATTGTAATCACTTCCGTCAACCCATGATTGTGCTGCTTCAATCACTAAAAAATGATCATCGTGCATTCCAAATCCTTTAGCAAAAAATACTGCTAGTAATCTTGCAGCAAATGCAATAATAAGAATACAAAACAATGTTTTTTC
>CAZUCB010000096.1:0-10812 GCA_964618755.1 uncultured Bacteroides sp.
CTCATCGCCTAGCATATACAAAAGTAATCTGCGGTATTAAATGCATTAAATTATACTTTTTGTTATGTAAACATTTTAGTTGCAAAACAAAAATTAATAATTGTCATCATTCTATTATACAAATCTCGAAAAAAATTCGTTATTTTGTTTTTATATCTTATCAAAAATAAAAAATGGTTGAAATAATTTGTAAAAATTGTGAAGTTAGAAAACAATATCCTATTGGAACTCAAATAAGTGAAATTGCGACGGACATGCAAGTCTGTTTAAAGTATCCAATTTTGGCTGCATTGGTTAATAATAAACTAAAAGAACTGACTTATCAGGTTTTCAAACCTAAAACTATTCAATTTATTGATGTTACGCATCACATCGGGATTCGTGTTTATATTCGTTCGCTTGCATTTGTTCTTTTTAAGGCAATTAAAGAGATTCATCCCTCTGCAGAATTAAGCATAGAACATGCAGTTTCAAAAGGATGGTACTGCGATATAAGTAATTCTCATTTGGTTTTAGATGTGCAAACAATTGCATTAATTAAAACCAAAATGCAAGAAATAATCGATTTAGATATTCCATTTATTAGAGAAGAAATACTTACTACAGAAGCTATTAAATTATTTGAAAATAATGGATTATACGATAAATCTATTTTATTCAAAACACGAAATCAATTGTATTCATCTGTTTATCATTTAGGCGATACTGTTAATTATTTTTATGGTTATTTGGTACCAAGCACTGGTCATTTAAAAAAATTTAATATTGTAAAATACTTCAACGGAATATTATTACAAGTGCCAAAACAGAAACATCCGGATGAAATTGAAGAAATAGTAGTACAAAACAAAATGTTCAAGATATTTCGTGAACATAAAAAATGGTGTGAAATTTTAGAAGTACCTTACGTTGGTTCACTTAATAATGCTGTAATTGAGAAAAAAGACAACGAATTTATCAAGATTTCAGAAGCATTGCATGAGAAGAAAATTGCCAAGATTGCTGATAACATATTTAAACGTCGCAATGAAGCTCGATTAATTTTGATTTCAGGGCCTTCTTCATCAGGGAAAACCACTTTCAGTATGCGATTGTCAATTCAATTAAGAGTTCTCGGATTTAAAACTGTTCAAATATCTTTAGATAACTATTTTGTTAACAGAGAATTTACTCCAAAAGATGAAAATGGAGAATATGATTTTGAATGTATTGAAGCTTTAGATATTGAGCAATTCAATAAAGATTTACTTGAATTAATGGCAGGAAATGAAGTAGAAATTCCAAAATTTGATTTTATAACTGGAAAACGATTTTACGATAATACAAAGCTGAAAATATCAAAAGATAGTTTGATTATTGTTGAAGGCATTCATGGTTTAAATACAAAGCTTACACATTTAATTGAAGGGAAACTAAAATATCGAATTTTTGTTTCTGCCTTAACACAATTGGCTATTGACAAACAAAACCCAATTCCTACCACTGACAACCGCTTAATAAGAAGAATTGTACGTGATTATCGCACAAGAGGTTATAGTGCATTAGAAACACTCCGTCGCTGGGAAAGTGTAAGAAAGGGTGAAGAATTGAATATATTTCCTTATCAGGAAAATGCGGATACTATGTTCAATTCGGCACTTCTATACGAATTAGGTGTGTTAAAAACTTTTGCTGATCCAATTTTAAAAGCTGTTCCAGAAAATGTTCCGGAATATGCCGAAGCTGTTAGATTACAGAAATTTATTTCTTATTTTTTACCAATTTCTGAAAGAGAAATTCCTCCAACCTCTATTTTAAGAGAATTTTTGGGCGGAAGTAGCTTTATTTATTAATGAGTATGAATGATGATTTTTGCAAAAAGCAAATCTAAAGTTACATTAAAAAAAATATGAACTTTAAAACCTAACAAATTAAAATATGATTGCAAAAATTCCATTTAAACTCATTAAAATTGAAAATAGTGGTTTTCATCTATTAATTGAAGTGAAAATAAACCATAAAATTGCATTTTTATTGATTGATACAGGTGCTTCTAAAACAGTTTTTGATATTTCCAGAATAGCAAATTACATCGACAATGCTGCATTCACTGACAATGAAATTCTTTCGGCTGGCTTGGGAACCAATACACTTGAAAGCAAATCAACTATTCTTGAAAGTCTGAAAATTGGTGATTTTGAATTAAATAATTATCCATGTATTATTATTGATATGAGTCATGTAAACGAATCATATCAAAATCTTGGCTTACAAGCTTTTGACGGAGTTCTTGGTAGCGATATCCTACATAAGTTCAAGGCTTCTATCGATTATAAAACAAAAATATTAAAACTTAGAAAAAGAAAATAAGTCATGAATATTAATTTTTTAATACCCTTAGCAGCAATAATCCCTGCAATACTAATTGTTCTATTAGCAAAGAAATATAATTGGAATGATAAAATTTCTTATAATTATACAATAGTAATTATTGGAATAATAGGTTGGATTGTATTTACTTATTCATTAATATTACACTTCAACATTACTCTTCTGCTCATAAATATTTTTTTACTTTTTGGTATTATTCTAAAAGCAATTAAGATAAGGCAAATAAAGAAATCGGGAAAGTCCAGCTAAATTTTATTTAAAATTTCTGCAGCTTTCATCATAGTTTCTTCTGTTTTTGCAAAACAAAAACGTAACATTTTGTTATCTTTATTGTTATGATAAAAAGGAGATAGTGGAATGGATGCCAATTTGTATTCTTTAGTCATTCTAATAGCAAAATCTGTTTCTTTTTCATCAGTAATATTGCTAAAATCTAATAATTGAAAATAAGTTCCATAACAAGGAATTATTTTAAATCGAGAATCTTTAATTTGAGATGCAAAGAAATCACGTTTTTGTTGATAAAAATCGCTTAAATGTATGTAATTTTCCTTGTCTTTTAAATATTCTGCTATTGCATGTTGAACAGGAGTATTACAAGTAAAAACATTAAATTGGTGCACTTTGCGAAATTCTTTCATTAAATTTTCAGGAGCCAGCACATAACCCATTTTCCAACCTGTAGCATGTAATGTTTTCCCAAAAGAATAAACGATATAACTTCTTTCAGCTAATTGCGGATAATAACAAACGCTTTCGTGGCGAATACCATCATAAATCAAATGTTCATAAACCTCATCACTAACTATAATAATATCTGTTTTATCGGTAAGTTTGACAAGCATTTTCAAATCTTCCTTTTTCAAAATACTCCCTGTAGGATTTTGAGGAGAATTAATGATAATCATCTTTGTATTCTTGTTTATCATCTTTTTTACAATATCCCAGTCAATATGATAATCAGGAGCTTGTAATTGTGCATGAATAGGAATACCTCCATTAATTCTTATGGCAGGAATATAACTATCATAAGCTGGTTCAAAAATCAATACTTCATCACCTTCATGAATGATAGCAGATATTATTGTATATAAAGCTTGAGTAGCACCAGCAGTTATATTTATTTCTTTATCAGGACTATAAGTAGCTCCATAGGTACTAAATACTTTTTCTGAAATAACTTCTCTCAATGCTTGCACACCAAGCATAGGTGCATATTGATTCATTCCTTTTTTCATATACTTATTAACCAACTCAATAAGTTTTGGAGAAATTGGAAAATCAGGAAAACCTTGTGATAAGTTGATTGCACCCGTTTCGCTTGCTAAAGCTGACATGACAGCAAATATAGATGATTCGGTACCAGGTAGTTTTGAATTAATAGATCCTGAGAAATTTTGCATAATACTTTAATTCTGCGTTGTAATGTTAAATAAAAGGCAAAATTACTTCTTTTTTTTAAATCCTATCATTTTTTTTAAATCAGCAATGAACTAAACGCTAAAAAGAGTAATTAATTAAATAATTTTACTATTTTTGAACAATAAAAAGAATAATCGTATGCTGAAAAAGAAATTCCCACACACTTATGTAATTGTGTTTTTTGTCATCTTGCTTGCTGCTATTACTACGTGGATAGTTCCAGCAGGAGAATTTAACCGTCAAACCATTGAAACCAATGGAAATAAGCGAGTCTTAATTCAAACAGATTCTTACCATCAAGTAGATCAACAGCCACAAACTTGGGAAATTTTTTCAGCATTTTACAAGGGTTTTGTACGTTCCCCAAAAATCATTGTTTTTATTTTAATTTTAGGTGGTGCTTTTTGGATATTAAACGAAAGCAAAGCTATTGATGCTGGTGTTTTTGCATTTTTAAAAAGAAGTAAAAAGCTTGAGAAATATTGGGTTTTCAAGAAACTTGGTGTAAATAATATAATTATTACTTTGGTAATGCTAATGTTTAGTTTCTTTGGAGCAATATTTGGCATGAGCGAAGAAACCATTGCCTTTGTAATTATATTTGTTCCCTTAGCTGTATCAATGGGCTACGACTCTATTGTTGGTGTTTGCATGTGCTTTATCGGTGCCGGAATTGGCTTTGCAGGTTGTTTACTCAACCCATTTACATTGGGAATAGCACAAGAAATAGCAGGACTACCTTTATTTTCAGGTATTGAATATCGTTTGGTTATTTGGCTGGTTGTAAACATAGTAGGCATAGGCTATGTATTGCGTTATGCAGCCAAAGTAAAAAAAGCACCCCAAAAATCAATTGTATATGAAGAAGATGAATATTGGCGTTTACACCATAGTCAGGAAACAGAAATCATTAGTCAACCCAGTTTATCTAAAACTTGGATTACTTATTTCTTAGTTTTATTGGCAAGTATTGTATATGCAATCATGATGCCGATGAATAGCATAAAAGTTGGTCCATCTGTGTTACACATGCCGTTATTACCAATATTAAGTGTATTATTTGCCTTCTTTGGTTATATTACTGCAAAAAAATCAATACAATATTTTGTGTTAAATTTACTCTTATTTACAATTGCTTATTTGATGGTGGGTGTAATGGGATTTGATTGGTCGTTGATGGAAATAGCAGCTTTATTTTTTGCAATGGCAATGTTTTCGGGTATTGCAATGGGTAAAGGGCCCAATGACATTACAAAACTATTTGTAGCCGGAGCAAAAGATATAATGTCAGCTGCTTTAGTTGTTGGTTTAGCTGGAGGTATTATCGTAATACTGGAAGATGGAAAAGTAATTGATACCATATTGCATGGTATTTCTCAATCAATGCAAGGTTTAGGAAATATTGCCACACTCTCGTTGATGTACGTTTTTCAATCAGGCTTAAATATGATTATCACTTCAGGTACTGCAAAAGCAGCATTGATTATGCCAATTTTAAGAGATATTTCCGAAATGATAGGATTATCCAAACAAGCAACTGTTACTGCCTTCCATATTGGCGATGGTTTCACAAATTTAATTACTCCCACTTCGGGTGTATTGATTGGTGTATTGGAAATAGCCAGAATCCCATTCAGCAAATGGTTTAAATGGGCTTGGCCACTTATTTTAATTTTAACTATTGTTGGGTTCTTACTTTTAATACCAACTGTTACCATGAAATTGAATGGCTTTTAGTAAATTTGAAGGAGAGATAGCTTCATAGTGAAATATCTCTAAAAAATCAATATTAATACTTTAAACTATAGCATGAAAACAAAAACTATAATTTTCGGAATATTTACTTTTCTTCTTTTCTTTACAGGAATTATTGTTAGTGATAAAAGCATTGTTCATGATGAAATTTATAATTCATTTGGAAGATTAATTATGGTGTTAGCATTAATAATAATTATTACATCTCAAAGAATCGAAATTTCAAACCTTAAAAAAAGAATTCAGGAATTAGAAGACAAAAATTAAACATTATGATAAATCTAAAATTAGACCACAGTAAAGTAAAATCATTTATTTCTGATAAAGAGATTAATGATTTTCAAAAAAATATTGACAAAAGCCACAAAGCTTTACTCAATAAAACAGGCAAAGGCAATGAATTTTTAGGTTGGGTAAGCCTTCCATCAGAGATCGATGAACAACTCATTGATAACATTGAAGCTGATGCTAAAGCTATTAGTAAGATTGCTGAAATCTATGTAGTTATTGGTATTGGTGGATCATATTTGGGTGCAAGAGCGGTTATTGAAGCTTTGAGTCACAATTTTGCAGCTTTTAAAAAAGATTGTAAGCATCCATTAATTATTTATGCTGGACAGAATATCAGCGAAGACTATATGCATGATTTATTGGAAATTTTAGACCAAAAAGATTATGCATTGACAGTAATTTCTAAATCGGGAACAACCACAGAACCTGCTGTTGCATTTAGAATCTTAAAAAATCATTTAGAAAAGAAATATGGCAAAGAAAATGCGAAACATCGCATCATTGCAATAACAGATCAATCAAAAGGTGCACTAAAGAAGCTATCTGATGACGAAGGTTATAAAACATATGTTGTACCTGATGATGTTGGCGGACGCTATTCTGTATTAACTCCGGTTGGGCTGTTGCCTATTGCAGTTGCTGGTTTTGATATCCGCAAATTGATAGAAGGTGCTAAAAATATGCAACTTCACTTGGCTACATCTTCTGATATATCATCCAACATTGCTTCGGAATATGCAGCTGTTCGCAATGCGTTGTACAATAAAGGTAAAACCATTGAAATAACTGTAAACTATCAACCAAATCTTTATTATATTACTGAATGGTGGAAACAACTATATGGAGAAAGTGAAGGGAAAGAAAATAAAGGTATCTTTCCTGCCGGTGTAGGTTTTACCACAGATTTGCATTCAATGGGTCAATACATTCAGGAAGGAATACGAAATATATTTGAAACTGTTATAAGTATAGAAAAGCCTCACCATCAAATTGAAGTTCCAAAAGACAAAGATAATTTGGATGGTTTGAATTTTATTGCTGGCAAAAGAATTAGTGAAGTAAATAAAATGGCAGAATTGGGAACCAGCATAGCCCATGTTGATGGTGGTGTTCCTAATATCAAGATTTCATTACCTGAAATCAATGAATACAACTTAGGTGAATTGATTTATTTCTATGAGTTTGCATGTGGATTAAGCGGCTATTTATTAGATGTAAACCCATTTGACCAGCCTGGAGTAGAAGCATATAAAAATAATATGTTTGCACTGTTAGGTAAACCTGGTTTTGAAAAACAAACTGAAGAAATTAGAAAAAAAGTATAATATTATTCAATAATTATTTTTTCTCCTGCAAATTCTATGGTATCACCAATTCTTAGTTTGCAGCGTTTGCGAAATTCTACTTGATTGTTTACTATAACTTCTCCATTTTCTACACAATGTTTGGCTTCACCACCGGTATCAACCAAACCTAATAATTTCATGAGTTTGATAAGTTCAATATATTCTTGTCCTTGTAATTGATAGTTCATAATTAAATTAAATTTCTGAATTTATAATTTTACACTTTTAGGAACAAATTGTGAAGCATCTCCCCCATTGCTGATAATATCTCTGATAATTGAAGAAGAAAGTGATGTATGCTCGGGTAAGGATAATAAAAAAATAGTTTCAATTTCAGGATATAATTGTTTATTAATTTGTCCTACACTTCTTTCAAATTCAAAATCTGCAGAAGTACGCAAGCCTCTTAAAATATATTGAGCACCAACACTTTTACAAAAGTCTATGGTTAACCCACTATATTCTGAAACAATAATAGTTGGATAATCTTTAAATCCATCTTTAATCCAATTTATTCTTTTTTCGATTGGGAAGAAACTCTTTTTATCTGCGTTTTTACCGATGGCTACAATTATTTGATCAAACATCGGTACAGCTCTTTTAATAATAGATTCATGTCCAATAGTTATAGGATCAAATGAACCTGGGAAAACTGCTATCTTCATTGTTTGAAATTAGTTATTAAAAATGGTTATTAAGTTTTTTGACAAACTATTCACTATTCGTATTATTAACGGTTTTTTTGCTTTTTTCAGGCGCTTCGTTAAAAACATAAATCAATCGAAAAGTCAAGATACTATTGTATTGTGTCCTTTCCCATGTTTGATTTAAAGAATTATTGAAAACACGTGTTCTGATGGGTATAACAGAATAAGCATAGCGAAAATTAAATTTTAGTTTCTGCCATATTTTAAAACGAATATCTGCCAACACATTCACATCATCCCTTTTGTAAGGACCAGCTAAAGTAGTTGTTTCAACTTTTACACCATGCTCAATTTCTTCGATGCCAACTGTTCGTCCCCACGAAAAACCAGCTCCAAAAGTAAAACCTCCTTTATCTTCATAATGAATTAATACAGGTATATCTAAATAATTTAAACGAATATTATAATAAGGGAGCAAGGTTGTATCATTTACATCGATTGGGCTTTTTCTATAAGAGCCTTTTTGGTTTAAAATAGTTTCAATACTTAACGACCAATGTTCATTAAATGGAAAAATACCTCCTACACCAACATTTAAACCCAACTTATTAAATCCAAAAATTTCATCCCCATCAATTTGAGTAGCGTTCATTCCTAAAATAAGTTCGCCTTTAACTCTTTGCGCTTGGGCTAAATGAGTAAAAGAAAATATTGCTATAAATGTTATTATTATTGATTTAATAATTTGACTCATACTACTAATTATACTTTACAAAAATACTAAATTATTAACGGTAAAATATTGTTTTTATTTCTTCAACGACAATTGAATTCTTTTGCGGTCTTTATCCACTTCTAAAACCTTTACTTCTACTTTTTGATTGAGTTTAACTATCTCGTTGGGATCGCGGACAAAGCGGTCGGCCATTTGGCTCAGATGAATTAAGCCATCCTGATGTACGCCTATATCTACAAATGCACCAAATGCTGTAATATTGGTAACAATTCCCGGTAATATCATGCCTTCATGCAAATCGTTCATTGAATTTACATTTCTGTCAAATTCAAAGTAATCGAACTTAGTACGAGGATCTCTGCCCGGTTTTTCCAATTCCTTTATAATATCGGTGATGGTGGGTAAACCAAAATCGCCACTTACATAATCCACAGGATGTATCTTATCACGTAGTTCTTTGTTTTCAATCAATTCTTTTATATCAGTTTTTAATGAAGCTGCCATTTTCTTGACAATATCATAACTTTCGGGGTGAACAGCACTATTGTCCAATGGATTTTTAGCATCTCTGATTCTTAAAAAACCCGCTGCCTGTTCGTAAGCTTTATCACCAAAACGAGGCACTTTTTTTAAAGCAGCTCTTGAAGCAAACGGACCGTTTTCTTCTCGATAATCTACTATATTTTTTGCCAACGAACTTCCAACGCCCGAAACATGAGAAAGCAATTGTTTACTGGCTGTGTTTACCTCAACGCCTACATTATTTACACAACTTACCACTACATCTTCCAAGCTTTTTTGCAAAGAAGTTTGGTTTACGTCGTGCTGATATTGCCCTACACCTATAGCTTTGGGATCTATTTTTACCAACTCAGCCAAGGGATCGGTTAAGCGTCTGCCTATAGAAACAGCCCCTCTAACGGTAACATCGTAATCGGGAAATTCTTCGCGGGCAACCGATGAAGCAGAATATACCGAAGCACCACTTTCGTTCACCATAATGGCAACTATTTCTTTTGAAAAAGGAATCCTGCGGACAAGATTCTCGGTTTCTCTGCCTGCTGTTCCGTTGCCAATGGCAATAGCTTCGATTTTATAAGCACTTACCAAGGATTGTATTTTGTTGATAGCTTGTTTTACGTCACTATTAGGCGGATGCGGATAAATGGTTTCGTTGTGCAAGAGTTTCCCCTGTTTATCCAGACAAACTACTTTACAACCTGTTCGGAAACCGGGATCTATTGCCAATACATTTTTTTGTCCCAAGGGAGAAGCCATCAGTAATTGACGAAGATTTTCGGCAAATACCCGAATGGCTTCGGCATCGGCTTTTTCTTTTGCAATATTACGCAACTCGGTTTCCATGGAAGGAGCAAGCAAGCGTTTGTAACTATCTTTAAGTGCAATTAATACTTGTTCGGAACTATCGTTATCGGCTTTTACAAAAATACGGGCTAATATTTCGAGGGCTTTTTCTTCGGAAGGTGAAATATTGATTTTTAAAAAGCCTTCGTTTTCGCCTCTTATCATTGCCAATACACGATGCGAAGGTGCTTTCATCAGGTTTTCTTCCCATTCAAAATAATTTTCATATTTATTGCCTTCTTCGGTTTTTCCCTTGGCAACTTTAGAGGTGATAACGGATTCGCGTACAAACAAATTACGGATGCGTTCGCGGGCGGGTTTGCTTTCGTTGATCCATTCGGCAATAATATCTCTGGCACCTGCAAGTGCTTCGATGGTAGAATTTACACCTTTTTGTGCATTTACAAACTTATTGGCACGTTCTTCAACATCTATATTATTTTGTACCATTATTATCTTGGCAAGGGGTTCCAAGCCTTTATCGATGGCAATGCTAGCTCTTGTTTTACGTTTGGGGCGATAGGGCAAATAAATATCTTCCAGTTCCGACATCATCACAGCCTGATTGATCTGACGAAGCAAATCATCGGTCATTTTGCCTTGTTCTTCGATGGAGGCAATAATGGCTTCGCGGCGTTTATCCAACTCACGCAACTGGGCAACTCTATCACGTACTTGTGCTACCTGTACTTCATCTAATGTACCCGTCATTTCTTTACGATAACGCGAAATAAACGGAACGGTAGCTCCGCCATCTAATAATTCCAGGGTTTTTTCTACCTGCCATGCGGCTACATTCATCTCTGCAGCCAGTATTGCAATATAATTACTTGCCATCTTTTGTTTTTTTAGGAATGCAAAGATAAGAGAAATTTGGATT
>CAZUCB010000097.1:0-10596 GCA_964618755.1 uncultured Bacteroides sp.
AAATGGACGGTGCTATTATCGTTGTTGCTGCAACTGATGGTCCTATGCCACAAACCCGTGAACATATTCTTTTAGCTCGCCAAGTTGGTGTGCCTAAATTGGTTGTGTTTATGAACAAGGTTGACTTAGTTGATGATGCTGAATTATTAGAATTGGTTGAAATGGAAATTAGAGAGTTATTAACTTTCTACGGTTTCGATGGTGACAATACTCCAGTTATTCAAGGTTCTGCTTTAGGTGGATTAAATAAAGAACCTAAATGGATGGAAAAAATTTATGAACTAATGGATGCAGTTGATTCTTATATTCCACTTCCTCCAAGAGATGTTGATAAACCATTCTTAATGCCTGTAGAAGATGTTTTCTCAATCACTGGTCGTGGTACTGTAGCTACTGGTAGAATTGAAACTGGTGTTATTAATACTGGAGACCCTGTTGATATTATCGGTATGGGTGCTGAAAAATTAAAATCAGTTGTTACCGGTGTTGAAATGTTCCGTAAAATTTTGGATAGAGGAGAAGCTGGTGATAATGCTGGTTTATTATTAAGAGGTGTCGATAAAGATGCTATTACACGTGGTATGGTTATTGCTAAACCAGGTTCTATTAAACCTCATAAAAATTTCAAAGCTGAGGTTTATATCTTGAAAAAAGAAGAAGGTGGTCGTCATACTCCATTTCATAATAAATATCGTCCACAGTTTTATTTCAGAACAACTGATGTAACTGGTTCTGTGACTTTACCAGAAGGTGTAGAAATGGTTATGCCTGGTGATAACTTAACAATAACTGTAGAATTAATTTCTGAAATCGCATTGAACTTGAACCTAAGATTTGCTATCCGTGAAGGTGGAAGAACTGTAGGTGCAGGTCAGGTAACTGAAATTTTAGATTAATTTTAAAGTAAATATTTAATATTAAATAAATAAAGGTATTCCTTGAAATACAAGAATACCTTTATTTATCTATTTTTTTAATAAACGGGTGTAGCTCAATTGGTAGAGTGGCGGTCTCCAAAACCGTAGGCTGAGGGTTCAAATCCTTCCACCCGTGCAAAATACATATAATTGATGTCAAAAGTAATAGATTACATAAAAGAAAGCTACGATGAACTTATGAATAAGGTATCGTGGCCATCATGGAGTGAATTACAAAATAGTGCAATAGTAGTTTCTGTTGCTTCATTAATAATCGCTTTTGTGGTTTTTGGAATGGATATCATGTTTGGAGCCCATCCTGATTTAGCATGGAAAGGACTCCTTGGTTACTTTTATAGTTTTTTAACCTAAAATTATTATCTATTTGCAATGTATTATCTTGCTTCCCAAAAAACCCTTCCAAATTATTTGAGGTATGCAATGCAAATAAAATTTTAAGTATAAAGAACTCTAGTTAATTATAGTGTATTAAATTTTGATAATTAATTCTTATCAAATTCTTTAAATAATATGATCGAACAAGTTAAAAAGTGGTATGTAGTTAGAGCAATTAGCGGGAAAGAGAAGAAAGTAAAAGAATACATGGAAAGTGAAATCAACCGCTTAAATCTACATGATTACATCTCACAAGTACTTATTCCAACTGAAAAAGTTTATTCAGTAAGAAAAGGAAAAAAGATTAGCAAGGAACGTAATTATCTTCCTGGCTATGTTCTTATTGAAGCTGTTCTTGTTGGTGAAATTCCTCATATTGTGAAGAGTATTCCTAATGTAATAGGGTTTTTAGGTTCAAAAGGTGAGCCAGTTGCGATGAGGCAAGCAGAAGTTAATAGAATACTTGGTAAAGTTGACGAGCTGTCTAATCAGGGTGAAGAGATGAACGACCCATTTATTGTTGGTGAATCAGTTAAAGTAGTTGATGGACCATTCAATAGTTTCAGTGGTATCATTGAAGAAGTGAATGACGAAAAGAAAAAGCTTAAAGTAATGGTAAAAATCTTCGGAAGGAAAACTCCATTAGAATTAAGTTTTATGCAAGTAGAAAAAGAATAGTTATCAAGAAATTAAACTTAAGTTTTTAATCTTTAAGTAAAAAGCAAAATGGCAAAAGAAGTTACAGGTATCATCAAATTACAAATTAAAGGAGGTGCTGCAAATCCTTCACCACCCGTAGGTCCTGCATTAGGTTCTAAAGGTGTGAATATCATGGAATTTTGCAAGCAGTTTAATGCACGTACACAAGAAAGTGCAGGAAAAATTATTCCTGTTATTATTACTGTTTACAAAGACAAATCCTTTGATTTTATAATTAAAACACCTCCTGTAGCAGTACAGTTGATGGAAGCGGCAGCAATTAAAAAAGGTTCACCAGAACCTAATAGAAATAAAATTGCTAGCGTAACTCCAGAACAAGTTCAGCAAATAGCTGAATCAAAAATGATTGATTTAAACTGTTTCACATTAGAATCAGCTATCTCAATGGTTTCAGGTACTGCCAGAAGTATGGGGTTAACAATAAAAGGATAAAACCTTTTGCAAGTATCGCTTAGTAATGTTTAAGGTAAACATTATTTAAAAGTCAAATTTATTTTAACAAAACGCGAAATGGTTAAATTGACAAAAAAAAGAAAAGAAGCTTTAGCAAAATTCGATAAAGACGCAATCTTTACATTGGAAGAAGCTATCAAAATAGTAAAGGATATTTCCAATACAAAATTTGATTCTTCTGTTGATGTTGATGTTCGTTTAGGTGTAGATCCACGTAAAGCCAATCAAATGGTTCGTGGTATTGTTACATTGCCTCACGGCACTGGAAAAACTAAAAAAGTTCTAGTTTTATGTACACCAGATAAAGAGGATGAAGCTAAAGAAGCCGGAGCAGATTACTACGGGCTTGACGACTATATTGATAAAATCAAAAGTGGCTGGACAGATGTAGATGTTATCATCACTATGCCAAGCGTCATGCCAAAAGTAGGAGCGTTAGGTAAAATTTTAGGTCCAAGAGGCTTAATGCCAAATCCAAAAACAGGAACTGTTACAATGGAAGTTGGTAAAGCTGTTCTTGAAGTTAAAGCTGGTAAAATCGATTTTAAAGTTGATAAATTCGGTATTATCCACTCTGCAGTTGCAAAAGTATCGTTTTCAAACGAAAAAATACTTGATAATGCAAGAGAACTAATACAAACAATTATCAAATTGAAACCAGCAGCAGCTAAAGGCACGTATGTAAAAAGTATTTACCTTTCAAGTACAATGAGTCCAGGAATTAAAGTTGAACCTAAATCCATTACTTTATAATTTTTATTATAAAGTATGTGGCTTAAAAGAAAGTAATTACTATGAGAAAACAAGAAAAAACTCAACTAATAGATTCTCTTGCACAGCAAATTTCGGCATCAAATTATTTATATGTTACAGACATATCAAATTTAAACTCTGTAAATACAAGTAAATTGAGAAGACTTTGTTTCAAAAGAGAAGTACAGTTGATAGTAGCAAAAAACACCTTGCTTAAAAAAGCAATGGAAAAATCCGGCAGAGATTACTCTGAGTTATTTCCGGTTTTAAAAGGTTCTACTTCTATAATGCTTGCAGATATTAATAATTTACCTGCAAAATTAATAAAAGAGTTCAGAGCTACCTCACCTAAACCTATTTTAAAAGGTGCTTTTGTAGAAGAATCATTTTATATTGGTGATAATCAACTTGATATGCTTATAAATATTAAGTCGAAAAACGAACTTATCGGTGATATTATCGGTATGCTTCAATCTCCAATGCAAAATGTTATGTCTGCATTACAATCAGGTGGAAGTAACATCTCAGGAATTCTTAAAACATTATCAGAAAAACCAGAATAATTAATAAAAAAATAATTTTTAAAACACTTAAAACAATAATAAAATGGCAGATTTAAAAGCTTTTGCAGAACAATTAGTTAATTTAACAGTTAAAGAAGTTAAAGAATTAGCTGATATTTTGAAAGACGTATATGGCATCGAACCAGCAGCAGCAGCAGTTGCAGTAGCAGCTCCAGCAGCAGCAGCAGCAGTAGTAGAAGAACAAACATCTTTTGATGTTATTCTTAAAGCAGCAGGTGCACAAAAATTAGCTGTAGTAAAATTAGTTAAAGAATTAACCAGCTTAGGCTTAAAAGAAGCAAAAGAATTGGTTGATGCAGCTCCAAAACCTTTAAAAGAAGGAGTTACTAAAGACGAAGCTGAAGCATTGAAAAAACAATTAGAAGAAGCTGGGGCAGAGGTAGAAGTTAAGTAAGAAGGTTTAATATCATACAATTAATAAGGAAACAGGCTTCTTGTATAACAAGAAGTCTTTTCCTTGTTATATATTAATTGTTAATTCATTTTTTTCTTCCATCTTAAAACGAAATCACTTTGACACCAAAAACAGTTCAAAAAATCAATTTTGCATCAAGAAAAAGACAAGATTATCCTGATTTTTTAGATATTCAATTAAAATCATTTAGGGATTTCTTTCAATTAGAAACCAATTCAGAAAATCGTTCCGATGAAGGTTTGTTTAAAGTTTTCTGTGAAAACTTTCCAATAACAGATGCACGTAATAATTTTGTTTTAGAGTTTATTGACTATTTTATTGACCCTCCACGCTATTCTATCGAAGAATGCTTGGAAAGAGGTCTTACTTATAGTGTGCCTTTAAAAGCAAAATTAAAATTATATTGTACAGATCCAGAACATGAGGATTTTGAAACAATCATACAAGATGTTTATCTTGGGATGATTCCTTATATGACACCTAAAGGTACATTTGTTATCAATGGTGCTGAAAGGGTTGTTGTTTCTCAATTACACCGTTCACCTGGTGTTTTCTTTGGAACTAGTGTACATGCAAACGGAACACAACTTTATTCTGCAAGAATTATTCCATTTAAAGGCTCTTGGATGGAATTTACAACAGATATAAATAATGTGATGTATGCTTACATTGATAGAAAGAAAAAACTTCCTATCACCACATTGCTTAGAGCCATAGGTTTTGAAACCGATAAAGATATCCTTGAAATATTTAACCTTGCTCAAGAAGTTAAAGTTTCAAAAGTAGGTCTTAAAAAATTAATTGGTAGCCGATTGGCTGCCCGCGTTGTTAGAGCTTGGATTGAAGATTTTGTTGATGAAGATACAGGAGAAGTTGTTTCAATTGAAAGAACCGAAGTTATCATTGACCGTGAAACAATTCTTGAAGATAAACATATTGACCTGATTGTTAATGCTCATATAAAAACAATTCTTTTACACAAAGAAGATGTCAATTCTAACGATTACGCAATAATATTTAATACATTACAAAAAGATACTGCTAATAATGCAAAAGAAGCAGTAGAATATATATATCGTCAGTTGCGAAATGCAGAACCACCTGATGAAGAAACTGCACGTGGTATCATAGAGAAATTATTTTTCTCAGATAAACGTTATGATTTAGGTGATGTTGGTAGATATAGGATTAATAAGAAATTAAATCTTAATGTACCTCCAGAAACTAAAGTCTTAACTAAAGAAGATATAATTGATATTATCAAATATCTAATTGCACTTATCAATGCAAAAACTGATGTTGATGACATTGACCATTTAAGTAATCGTAGAGTTCGTACAGTTGGTGAACAATTATATGCACAATTTGGTGTTGGTTTATCCCGAATGGCAAGAACTATACGTGAGAGAATGAATGTTCGTGATAACGAAGTTTTTACGCCTACAGATTTGATAAATGCAAAAACATTATCATCAGTAATTAATTCTTTCTTTGGAACCAATCAGCTATCTCAATTTATGGATCAAACGAATCCATTAGCTGAAATAACACATAAAAGAAGAATTTCCGCATTAGGACCAGGTGGTTTATCCAGAGAAAGAGCTGGATTTGAGGTTCGTGACGTTCACTTTACACATTATGGTAGGCTATGTACTATTGAAACACCAGAAGGTCCAAACATTGGTTTGATTTCTTCACTTTGTGTTTATGCAAAAATAAATAAACTAGGATTTATTGAGACTCCTTATCGAAAAGTAACGGAAGGAAAAGTTGCTGTTGATCAAGAATATGTTTATTTAAGTGCTGAAGAAGAAGAAAACAGCATCATTGCTCAAGCTAATACTGATTATGATGACAATGGTAGTTTTATTCCTGAAAAGATTAAAGCTAGATTTTTAGCAGATTTCCCTATTGTAGCAAAAGAAAAGGTAGATTTAATTGATATTGCACCCAACCAAATAGCTTCTATAGCAGCTTCATTAATTCCTTTCTTGGAACATGATGATGCAAACCGTGCTTTGATGGGGTCTAATATGATGCGCCAAGCAGTCCCTTTATTAAATCCTCAAATTCCAGTTGTTGGTACAGGTATCGAAGGTTCTGTTGCTCGTGATTCACGTGTTTTAATCAATGCTGAAGTAGATGGTGTTGTTGAATATGTTGATGCTGATGAAATTGTTATCAGATATGCTCGCGATGAAAAAGAAAGAATGGTAAGTTTTGATGATGAATTAAAACATTATAAACTTACAAAATTCATGCGAACCAACCAAAATACTTCTATTAATTTAAGACCTATTGTTAGAAAAGGTGAAAAGATTAAAAAAGGACAAGTACTTTGCGAAGGATATGCTACGAAAAATGGAGAATTAGCTTTAGGAAGAAATTTAATGGTTGCATTCATGCCTTGGAAAGGTTATAATTTTGAAGATGCAATTGTTATTTCTGAAAAAGTAGTTAAAGAAGATATTTTTACTTCCGTTCATATTGAAGAGTTTACACTTGAAGTTCGCGAAACAAAACGTGGACTTGAAGAATTAACCAATGATATTCCAAATGTTAGCGCTGAGGCAACAAAAGACTTAGATGAAAACGGTATCATTCGTATAGGTGCAGAGGTAAATGAAGGAGACATCCTTATTGGAAAAATTACACCTAAAGGAGAATCTGATCCAACACCTGAAGAAAAATTATTAAGAGCAATTTTTGGTGATAAGGCTGGTGATGTTAAAGATGCATCTTTAAAAGCACCTCCTTCATTGAAAGGTGTGGTAATTGATAAGAAACTATTTTCAAGAGTTTTAAAAGATAAAAAAGCAAAAGGTAAAGATAAAGATATTATCAAAGTTCTTGAAAAAGATTATTTAAAAGATACTACAGAATTATCAAATAAATTGGTTGATAAATTATTAGTATTAACCAGTGGAAAAGTTTCACAAGGAGTTCATAATATTTTTAAAGAAGAAATTGTTCCTAAGAAAACAAAATTTACTCAAAAGATATTAAGCTCGATTGATTACACAAATATCAATCCAAATAAATGGACGACTGATAAGGAAACTAATACTTTGATAAAAGAATTATTAAATAATTTTAGTATCAAATTCAGAGAGTTAGCAGGTCGATATTCTCGTAATAAATTTATTGCTACTGTTGGTGATGATTTACCAGCTGGAATTGTTCAAATGGCAAAAGTTTATATTGCTAAGAAGCGTAAGCTTAAAGTTGGTGATAAAATGGCTGGTCGTCATGGAAACAAGGGTATTGTTGCAAGAATTGTTCGTGAAGAAGATATGCCATTTTTAGAAGATGGAACACCTGTAGATATCGTATTGAATCCATTAGGAGTACCTTCTCGTATGAACCTTGGACAAATTTACGAAACTGTTTTGGGTTGGGCTGGTATTAAATTAGGACTTCAATTTTCAACACCAATTTTTGATGGTGCAACTATTGATGAAATTAATGCATATATGCAAAAAGCTGGTTTACCTGAAAATGGAAAAGTTTATTTGCACGATGGTGGTACTGGTGTGAGATTTGATCAACCAGCAACAGTTGGTTATATTTATATGATTAAACTTCATCACATGATTGATGACAAAATGCATGCTCGTTCAATAGGACCTTATTCTCTTATAACTCAGCAACCTTTAGGTGGTAAAGCTCAGTTTGGGGGACAACGTTTTGGAGAAATGGAAGTATGGGCACTAGAGGCATTTGGTGCTGCCAACATTTTACAGGAAATTCTAACGGTTAAATCTGACGATGTTATTGGTAGGGCTAAAGCTTACGAATCCATCGTTAAAGGCGATGTTATGCCAAAACCAGGAATTCCTGAATCTTTTAATGTTTTAGTACATGAATTAAGAGGATTAGGTTTAAATATTACATTTGATTAACAGGTGTTTATAATTTAACTAAATCTCTAATTCAACATTTTATTTTAATTTTTTAACATTAAAAATATGGCTTTCAGAAAAGACAATACCGTAAAAAATGAGTTTTCAAATATTACTATAAGTTTATCTTCACCCGAAACAATTTTAGAACGTTCGAGAGGTGAAGTATTAAAACCCGAAACCATAAATTATAGAACTTACAAACCCGAAAGAGATGGTTTGTTTTGTGAAAGAATTTTTGGACCTGTAAAAGATTGGGAATGTCACTGCGGTAAATATAAACGTATCAGATATAAAGGCATCGTTTGCGATCGTTGTGGTGTTGAAGTTACCGAAAAAAAGGTAAGAAGAGAAAGAATGGGACATATTCAATTAGTTGTTCCTGTTGCACATATATGGTTTTTTAGATCGTTGCCAAACAAAATTGGATCGTTACTTGGATTACAAACCAAGAAATTGGATATGATTATTTACTATGAAAAATATGTAGTAATTAATCCTGGTATTAAGAAAAATGAGGGTGTAAATTATCTTGATTTCTTATCAGAAGAAGAATATTTCGAAATTCTAGAAAATCTTCCTTCTGATAATCAAAATTTAGATGATAATGATCCAAATAAATTTATTGCTAAAATGGGTGCTGAGGCATTATACGAGCTTCTTTCCAGACTTGATTTGGATCAAATGTCGTTTGATCTCCGTCACCGCGCAAGCAATGAAACATCACAACAAAGGAAACAAGATTTACTTAAACGATTAAAAGTTTTTGAAGCGTTTCGTGATGCACAACACAGAATTGAAAATCGTCCAGAATGGATGATTGTTAAAGTAGTTCCTGTTATTCCACCTGAACTAAGACCTCTTGTTCCTTTGGATGGTGGTCGTTTTGCTACTTCCGATTTAAATGACTTGTATCGTAGAGTAATTATCAGAAACAACCGTTTAAAAAGATTAATCGAAATCAAAGCTCCAGATGTAATTATGCGTAACGAAAAACGTATGTTGCAAGAAGCTGTAGATTCATTATTCGATAATTCAAGAAAAGCAAGTTCAGTTAAAACTGAATCTAATAGAGCATTAAAATCATTAAGTGATAGTTTGAAAGGGAAACAAGGTCGTTTCCGTCAGAACTTATTAGGTAAACGTGTTGACTATTCTGGTCGTTCGGTTATTGTGGTAGGTCCTGAATTAAAATTAAACGAATGCGGTATTCCAAAAGACATGGCTTCTGAATTATTTAAGCCGTTTATTATCCGTAAAATGCTCGAAAGAGGAATTGTAAAAACCGTTAAATCTGCTAAAAAAATAGTTGACAGAAAAGATCCTGTAGTTTGGGATATTCTTGAAAGCATTTTAAAAGGTCACCCGGTTATGCTAAATCGTGCTCCAACTCTTCACCGATTGGGTATTCAGGCATTTCAGCCTAAATTAGTAGAAGGTAAAGCTATTCGTTTGCATCCTTTAGTTTGTACTGCTTTCAATGCCGACTTTGATGGTGACCAGATGGCCGTTCACGTTCCACTTGGAAATGCAGCAATTTTGGAAGCTCAGATTTTGATGCTGGCATCTCATAATATTTTAAATCCTGCAAATGGAGCTCCTATTACGGTTCCTTCTCAGGACATGGTTTTGGGACTTTATTACATTACCAAAGGTAGAACAAGCGAACCCGAAAACCCTGTTGTTGGTGAAGGTAAAATATTCTATTCTGCAGAAGAAGTTATTATTGCTTATAATGAAAAGAGAATTGATTTACACGCTTGGATAAAAGTAATGATTGAGGTTGAAGAGAATGGAATTACAAAAAAAGTATTAAAAGAAACTACTGTTGGTCGAGTATTGTTCAACCAAGTGGTTCCAAAAGAATACGGTTTTATTGATGAATTATTGACCAAAAAATCATTACGTGATATTATCAGCTCTGTTTTGAAAAAAACAGGTACTGCTAAAACAGCAAAATTCTTAGATGATATCAAGGATTTAGGCTTTATGATGGCTTTTCAGGGTGGTTTATCTTTTAATTTAGGTGATGTTATTATCCCTGCTATAAAAGAACAATTAGTAGCTGATGCAAATGCAGAAGTAGATGAAGTAATGAACAACTATAATATGGGGTTCATAACTAATAATGAAAGATACAATCAAATTATTGATATTTGGACACATACGAACTCGCATCTTACTCAAACACTTATGAAACAATTGGCTAAAGATAAACAAGGATTTAACCCTGTTTATATGATGCTTGATTCAGGTGCCCGTGGATCTAAAGAGCAGATTCGTCAGCTTTCTGGGATGAGAGGTTTGATGGCAAAACCACAAAAATCAGGTGCAACTGGTGGTGAAATTATCGAAAACCCTATTCTTTCTAACTTTAAAGAAGGTTTATCGGTTCTTGAATATTTTATTTCTACTCACGGTGCTCGTAAAGGTTTGGCCGATACAGCTTTGAAAAC
>CAZUCB010000098.1:0-10437 GCA_964618755.1 uncultured Bacteroides sp.
CTTTACCAGTTGCAGGATTACCTTCACGCATCGGACGACCTTTTTCGCGAACGTCGAAAGCAATGGCATTGGCTCTTCTGGTTGAGGTGGTATTTAAATTATAATTTACTGCAATTAAAAAATCACGGGCTCCAACGGCTGTGGCTCCTGAGCGGGCAATGCTTTCGTTGAACTGAGTTGGTCCGAAATCAGGTTTCCATTCTTCGGTTGAAATACGTTCTTTAACAGCTTCGTATTCACCCTGACGACATTTTGCCAGATTGCGACGAACATGTTGTGTGGCTGCACTTTCATAACAATAAACAGGAATTCCCAATTCTTCACCAATACGTTTTCCTAATTTATGAGCATATTCCACAACTTCTTCCATGGTAATTCCTGCAACAGGAACTAAAGGACAAACATCTGTGGCACCAAAACGTGGGTGATCGCCTTTGTGGGTTCTCATATCAATCAGTTCCTGAGCTTTTTTAATGGCTTTAAAAGCAGCTTCAATAACTTCATCAGGAGTACCAACAAAAGTAACTACAGTGCGGTTGGTAGTTGCACCAGGGTCAACATCAAGCAATTTTACACCTTCTGATTTTTCGATTTCATCAGTAATTTGTTTGATGATTGCCATATCGCGTCCTTCACTAAAATTTGGAACGCATTCAATGAGTTTCTTCATTTTATATAAGTTGTTTTTTTGCTTGCAAAATTATAATTTTTTAGCTATTATAAAGCATCTCTGATATAAAGATATTTTTTTTGTTAAACTTCGTTTTTAATGATCTTAAGATAGTAGAATATAGAATAGTAAAGACAGTTAACTTTCAATATAGTTTACTTTATAAATTATCAACTTTTTTAAAACCTTATGAACTCAATCCAATAATAAGCATAATTTCTTCCACATACTTTCTATCGTTCGATAAACAAGGTACTTTATGTTGTCCGCCTAGTTTTCCTTTCGATTTAAGCCAGTTGTAAAAAGTGTTTTTGGGAACAGACCTAACAATAGGTAAATGAAGCATAAGACTATGGTATCTCTTGGCTTCATAATCAGAATTTAAAGATTTTAGAGCATTGTCCAATATTTCAGTGAAGTATTCAATACTTTCAGGTTCTTTGTCAAATTCTATTAACCATTCGTGGGAAGCATTTTTTCCTTCTTCCAAAAATATTGGAGCAGCTGTAAATTCTACAATACTAGCATTGGATTTTTCGCAAGCAATAGCTAAAGCATTGATAGCATTATCTACTATCAATTCTTCGCCAAAAGCATTGATATAATTTTTTGTACGTCCGGTAATCTTAATGCGAAAAGGATTAAGAGAAGTAAATTTAATAGTATCTCCAATCATATAACGCCACAAGCCTGCATTGGTAGATATAATCAAAGCATAATTTACATCTTTGCTTACTTGTTCGAGAGTATATGTTTTAGGATTTTCTGTATTAACTAATTCAACAGGTAAAAATTCATAATAAATACCATAATCAAGCATAAGTAATAATTCATCCGAATTGGGATTGTCTTGTATTCCAAAAAATCCTTCAGTAGCATTGTAGGTTTCCAGATAATTCATTTTTGAGGAAGGAATCAGTTGTTTAAATTGTTCATGGTATGGCATAAAATTAACGCCTCCATGAAAATATACTTCAAGATTTTTCCATACTTCATTAATGTTATTTTTGCCTGTTATTTCTAATATTTTCTTTAATAATAGCAATGTCCATGAAGGTACTCCAGAAATACTTGTAACATCATGGTCAATAGTAGCTAAAGCCATTTTTTCAATTTTACTTTCCCATTCATCCATTAAGGCGATGGTTTTGTTTGGAACTCTTTGAAATTCAGCCCAAAAAGGAAGGTTCTCAATAATTATAGCTGATAAATCACCATAAAAAGAATCTGTATTAAACTCATTAATTTTATGACTTCCGCCTAATGCTAAACTTCTACCATCAAATATTTTTGTATCAGGGTAATTGTTACAATAAATTGAAAGCATATCTTTTCCGCCTTTAAAATGACATTCTTCAAGAGATTCTTCACTTACTGGGATAAATTTACTTTTATCGGAAGTAGTCCCTGAGGATTTGGCAAACCATTTAACATCTGTATTCCACAAAATATTCTGTTCGCCTCTCATCAGTCGATCAATATAAGGTTTTAAAGAGTTGTAATCGCTTAAAGGAAGTCTTTCTTTGAATTGTTCTGGTTTCGTAATAGACTTATAATCATATTGAATACCCCACTCTGTATCTTTTGCAGTATTTATCAATTTTTTAAACCATTCTTGTTGAACTTCATGTGGATATTTCATAAAAAGCTCAATTTGATGGATGCGTTTTTTTATAATCCAGGATAATACGGAATTGATAAGAGCCATAATTTTCTTTATTAAAAGCAGTACAAATCTATGACTTTTTTCTATACAAATTACACATAAATCATATTTAGTAATTTGGTGATGATTAGATTTGTTTGTGAGGTGTTTTTAATCTAGTTTTAGATTGTATTTATTTTCACAAAAAAAGCCAAAATTCATTAAAATTTTGGCAAGTTAATTTTGACTTAGGTATAATAACTATTATGAAATCCTAGAATAGCCTTTCATAATACCACGACTTGATTTAGATATAAATGATAAAATCTCATCTCGTTCAGGAGTAGCAGCCATTTCAGCTTCTATTACATCAATAGCTTGTGTAACGTTATAACCTCTAAGATAAATAATACGATAAATATCTTGAATTTCTTTTATTTTTTCAAAGCTAAAACCTCTACGACGAAGTCCTATTGAATTAATACCAACATAAGATAAAGGTTCTCTGGCACTTTTGGTAAAAGGAGGAACATCTTTACGCACCAATGAACCACCAGAGATCATAGTATGTGATCCAATGTTTACAAATTGATGAACAGCTGAAAGTCCTCCAATAATTGCCCAGTCGTCAATAACTATATGACCTGCAAGTGTTGCTGCATTAGCAAGAATACAGTTATTGCCAATGATGCAGTCATGTGCAATATGAACATAAGCCATCAATAGGCAGTTGTTTCCAACTACAGTTTCCATATTTGCTTTAGTACCTCTGTTAATAGTAACAAACTCACGAATTGTAGTATTGTCACCAATAGTTACTGTGGTTTCTTCGCCATTATATTTTAAATCTTGAGGTGGTGCCGAAATAACAGCTCCAGGATATATTTTGCAGTTTTTACCTATGCGTGCACCTTCCATGATGGTCACATTTGGTCCTATCCAAGTTCCTTCACCGATAATTACATTTTTATCAATAGTAACAAATGGTTCTATTACAACATTTTTAGCAACTTTGGCTTGAGGATTTACATAAGCTAATGGTTGGTTCATTTAATTATTTTTTTTGATTTTTAATTTTATTGCTTTTCGATTTATCATTTAACTTTGATAATTTGAGCAAGCATTTCAGCTTCCATAACAACTTTTGTGCCAACATAAGCAACGCCTTTCATGTTGCATAAACCTCTACGAATAGGTGTTAAAAGATCAAGCCTGAAAATCAAAGTATCGCCAGGGACAACCTTGCTTCTAAATCTCACATTGTCAATCTTCATGAAATATGTAGCATAGTTTTCTGGATCTGGCACCGAACTTAATGCCATTATACCTCCTGTTTGAGCCATTGCTTCTACTTGTAATACACCAGGCATAACAGGTTCGTTAGGAAAATGTCCTACGAAGAAATCTTCATTCATCGTAACATTTTTTAATCCTATTACGTAAGTATCTGTCATTTCAAGAATCTTGTCAACCAATAAAAAAGGTGGGCGATGAGGCAATAATTCTCTAATTTTATTTATATCAAATAGGGGTGGTTTATTAACATCAAATAAGGGAGTATCCTTTTTTGAAGCTATATCTAATTTGATTTGTTTTTTAATAAGTTTTGCAAATTCAACATTTGAACTATGTCCTGGACGACTAACAATTACATGTCCTTTTATTCTTTTTCCTATGAGGGCTAAATCTCCAATAACATCTAATAATTTATGGCGGGCAGGCTCATTGTTAAAATACAGATCAACATTATTCAAAATACCTTCTGCCAATACCTCAACAGATGGTTTATGAAATAGGTTTGCGAGTCTGCTTAATTCTTCTTTTGACATTATTCTGTTAACAAACACTATGGCATTGCTCAAATCACCTCCCTTTATTAGGTTGTTGGAGAGCAAGTATTCCAATTCATGCAAGAAAACAAAAGTTCTGCATGGTGCAATCTCTGATTGAAAATCTTCAAGTTTGTTGAGAGAAGCAAATTGAGTATTTAATACTTTTAATTCATATTCAATTAGTACCGAAAGTTTAAATTCTTTACTTGGAATGATTACCATTTCAACTTTTTTCTCAGGGTCTGAAAAAGTAATGTTGGATTTTATTTCGTAATACTCTTTTTCTGCATCTTGTTCAACAATACCAGCTTCTAATAATGCTTCTACGATAGGCTTAGAGCTTCCATCAAGGATAGGAGTTTCAGGACAATCCAACTCTATCAGTATATTGTCAATTCCCAATCCAAAAATTGCGGCTAAAACATGTTCAACGGTGCTTACCTTTATCCCATTTAACTCTAAAGTAGTACCTCTTGAAGTATCCATTACGTAATCAACATCAGCATCGATCAAAGGAGAATTTTCGATGTCAATCCTTTTAAATTTATATCCAAAATTAATTGGAGCCGGTTTAAATGAAAGCGTTACATCTTTTCCGGTGTGTAAACCTGTTCCTGATATTAAAACTGGTTTGGCTATTGTTTGTTGTTTTTCTATCATAATCAATTTGCAAAAATAGTAATATTACATTAATATTTAATTAAATTAGAAAATCGTTATCGTATTTTTTTGCAAAAATACCTAAAAAGGTAAAAAGATAGAAGCTATTTTAAGCAATATTTTTAAAATATGTGCTTATTTGATTATATTGTTTAGTAAATCAAAACATTGTACTTACTTAAAGTTTTTGAATCTCAATATTTCAGGAATAAAATAGAAATGAGATTTAATAAAATTAATTTTTTAATGAACATAAAAAAAACAGGGCAGTTTAATAAACCGCCCTGTAATTAATTAACCAAAAACCAATTTTTATGAAAATTACATACATTTTTAATGTGTATGATTTTTATGTTACAAAAGTAGAATCAATCGGGCACACTTGCTGTTAATGGACGTTAATATATGTTAAGAAATGTTAAACCTTATTCTTGAAGGAAAACAATGGTTAATTTTGTTAAACAATGAACAAGAAAAATATATATATCGTTATAATTTTAATGACTTTTGCTTTAATTGGCTTGGTCGGGCTTCAATTATACTGGATTAAAAATGCAATTACTGTTGAAGAGGCAAATTTTCATCGCAGTGTTGATGAGGCTATTTCTGTTGTAATTACAAAATTAGAAAAAAAAGAAATTACTTCGCAATTAAATAAATACAAAGAAAGAACATTATTAATAAATACGATAGACTCACTGAACTCCCTTTTATATAAAGAACAACAAAAATACCCAGGTATTGATGAGGAAAGCCAGCCTTTAGATGAAACGGAAGTTCCACATGGTAAAATTGATGTTAGTTCTTGGGAAAACTACAATGGTGAAACTGCAATTTATCATGATACAAGCATTGTAATTGAAGAAACTCAAACTTCAAAAAGGCTAAAAAATACAAACAAAAAAAGTATTCAACGACATAAAATTGATATAGATGAGTCAGTATTGAAAGATTATACCTTAATTAAGTTTAAAAGAGATTTGCTGTTAAAAAAGATTAATCTATTGGATGGGTTTTTTGAAGATATTTTTAATTTAGGTAGATTTAAGCCAATAGAAAAAAGGATCAACCCATATTTGTTGGATTCATTAATATTTCAGGAGTTGATAAATAAGGGTATCAAAACTGAATATGAATTTGGGATTTTTAATCCTAATAGGGGGCAGTTAATTGTCCAGAAAACAGGAAAGTACAGTAAGGATTTATTAAATAGAAATTATGCTTATATTCTTTTCCCAAGCGATATGTACACCAATCCTGAGTATTTAATATTATATTTTCCTAAAGAGAAAAATTTTTTAATGATGCAATTATGGCTAATGCTTATTGTTTCAATGTCTTTAATAATAATTATAATTTTCTCATTTTCATATTCTGTATTTACAGTTTTCAAACAAAAGAAACTCTCAGAAATGAAAAATGATTTTGTAAACAATATGACCCATGAAATTAAAACTCCAATTTCTACCATTTCACTTGCATGTGAAACTTTAGGAGATAAAAATATTGCAATATCAGAAGAAATGTTTTCTATTTATGTAAATGTAATAAAACAAGAAAACAAACGTTTGGAAACTTTAGCTGAACATATTTTGCAAACGGCTACTCTTGAAAGAGGTCAGTTGGTGTTGAGAAAAGAAGAAATCAATCTTCATCAGATAATTGATCAAGCAGTTAATAATGTTGGGTTTCATGTGATGCAAAAAAGTGGCAATATTGAACAGTTTTTAAATGCAGAGAAATCTGTAATTTTTGCTGATAAAGTTCATATTACAAATTTAATATATAATTTGCTGGATAATGCTAATAAATATTCTCCTGAAAAGCCAAAAATAATTATTTCAACAGAAAATAACCTAAAAGGAGTATTTATTAAAATTAGCGACAATGGAATAGGTATTAGCAAAGCAAATCAAAAGAAAATATTTGATAAGTTTAATAGAATTACAACAGGAAATGTGCATGATATCAAAGGTTTTGGCTTGGGGTTAAGCTATGTGAAAGCTATTGTTGCCAAGCACCAAGGAACAATTCAAATTGAAAGTGAATTAAAAAAAGGTTCTGTTTTTACTGTGTTTTTGCCTTTTGAATAATAGATTAGTTTTGCTTTTTATCTTTACTTTTGTAAAAATAAGCCTGTATAAAAAACACATTTATGATTATTAAAAAATAAGAAATTTAAACATTAATAACTTTAAAACTTTACGAACTTTATAAACTTTTAAGTATGGAAAATAATAAAATTAAAGTCTTATTAGCTGAGGATGATCCAAATCTCGGTAATTTGTTAAAAGCGTATCTTGATGCAAAAGGCTTCCCTACTCAGTTATGTACAAATGGGCAAAATGCGTATGATGTTTTTAAAACAAATGATTTTAATTTTTGCATTATAGATGTAATGATGCCAATTAAAGATGGGTTTAGTTTAGTAAAAGATATTCGCAAACTCGATAAAAAGATTCCTATTATGTTTTTAACAGCCAAAAACATGCAGGAAGATAAGCTAAAAGGCTTTCAGATAGGTGCAGATGATTATATTACAAAACCTTTCAGTATGGAAGAATTATTAATGCGAATGGAAGCAATCTTGAGACGTACTCAAGAGTCGGAAAAACAAAATCCTATTGATAATTTTTACACCATTGGGAAATATTCTTTTGATTATAATCGTCAAATATTAGCTATTGGAGGCAAAGAACAAAAATTAACTTCTAAAGAAACTGAATTATTAATGATTTTATGCAAAAGTGCTAACGAAGTGGTTGATAGAAGTGTAGCTTTAAATAGAATATGGAAAGATGATAGCTATTTCAATGCCAGAAGCATGGATGTTTATATTACAAAACTTAGAAAATATCTTAGGGAAGATCCTCAGATTGAATTATTAAATGTTCATGGCATAGGATTCAAACTAATTATGAATAGCTAAAATGGAGTTGGGATTTTTATCTCAAAATATGACTAAATTATCTGATAAGTGCTAAGAATCATTTATTGTCATATTTAAAATATAGTATTAATTTTTCTAATGTATTTTTCATGAACGCGGATGACGCAGATCCCTTAGGGAAACGCTGATAAAACGGATTATTAATATATGAAATAGCCAAAAGTATAATATTCATACAAACCGAGAATGATATTATATGGCGTATTCCATGTGACCAATAAATAATAAAATTAATAACACATGAAAATCAAAACATTCTGAATAATTCGTGAAAATCTGCGTTTACGGAACGTATCCGTTTAATCAGCGTTTTAATGTTTTTGTATATTAATTACCGAAACTAAAAATATACGTATATACTGTTTACTACTTATATTTAAAATCATAAACTTATTTACTTCGATTTTATTACAAATACTGTGCGTCGGTTTTTTGCACGATTTTCATCATTAATATTTGGAAGTATGGGCTTTGACTCTCCATAACCTTTATAACTGAGTCGTATAGCTTTAATCCCCATAGAAATCAAATATTCATAAACGGCTTTTGCTCTGTTATCTGATAATATTAGATTGTCTTTATCATTTCCAACATCATCTGTATAACCTTGTATATCAACAGTTACTTTTGGATGTTCTTTTAAAAATTCAATAAAACCATCAACAATATTTTTAGATTCTTCAATAAGCAAATATGAGTTAGTGGTAAAATTGATGTCTTTTAATTGATATGAAGCTCCAACTTCAATAGGCTTAATATGCATGTCAATCTTTACTGGCTGTTGAAATGTTTCATCTTTAGTTGAAATATATTTTGATTCGTAAGCATAATCATCTTTTTTGATGGTTAGCAAATAATCGTTTTTTAAAGAGAATACTGCTACATATTTTCCTGTTAAAGTATCTACCGGTATTTCAGTGATTTGTTTAGTTTTAATGTTTTTAAGCTCAATACGAGCAACAATTGGCTCATTGGTTTTTTCATCTTTTAGTTCGCCTTTAATAAAAGCTATTTTCTCAGGACGAGCACCTTCATACAAATCAAAATAAAATATATCCCAGCCACCAACGCCTTTTAGTTGGTTTGAGGCAAAATATCCCAATCTCCCATCGGTACTAACAAAAAAACCAGCATCATCGTAAATTGAGTTGATTGGATAACCAATGTTTTTAGGCTCTTTCCATTTATAATCATCGCCTAATTTAATAAAAAAAATATCATAACCGCCCAAACCAGGCCAACCATCAGAGGCAAAATACAAAGTTTGGCTATCAGTGTGTATAAAAGGTGATTTTTCGTTGCCAGCTGTATTTACAGTAGGACCCATATTTATTGGTGCCGACCATTCTCCATTTGCTCCTTTTAAAGTTTTATAAATATCATATCCACCATAACCACCCTGACGATCACTTACAAAGTAGAGTGTCTTGCCATCCGACGATATAGTGGGCTGCGATTCCCATGTTTTAGCTGAATTTACATTTTTCCCTAAATTCTTGATTTTACTCCACTGAAGCTCCCCGTAGTTTTCTGCATAACAAATATCGCAATTATAATAATTTCCACCATCAGTATATCTACATATCGTATAAAAAAGCATTTTATTATCAATAGTAAAAGTAGCACCTCCCTCGTTTTCGCTCAAATTAAAAGGTTCGGGCATTTCTTCTCCTTTATTAAATACCCCATTTCTCCTTTCGCTTTCCATGAATTTTTCTTTGTATTTTTTTTCTGTTGCTTTCCATGGGGTTACTTCCCCCTCTATCTCTGTGCGTCGGGTATAATAGCAATATTCGTTGTCGGGTGTTATAATAGGTAGGTACTCATCTAATTTAGTGCTGATTCCTTCCAAAGGTTTGGGCTCAAAAGGAACAGGATTTTTATATAGTTTATCATAAAAGCTGGCGTATTTTTGCAATTGTTCTGCTCGTTTATAATCAGCATCCGACTTAATTTTATCCACATCTTTCAGAAAATTTGAAAGATATATTGCTGCTGTATCATATTTTTCTTCACCATAAAAAATATCGCCTAAATAAAAGTAAGCGTAAGCATCATAATCAGGACAAATTTCTATTACTTTGCTAAAATACATTTTAGCTGCTTTTAAATTTTTATCTGATTTTTTTATGCTAATAGTTCCTAACAGAAAATATGGCTCAACATATTCAGGTTCTATTTCGGTAATATCTTTTAATATTTTGATGGCTTCGCTGTAACGATAAGCACTATATTCGCCAACTGCTTTCTCAAATAGGCGATTTGCTTTTTTGTTATCTGTTTTGCCACAATTTGTTTCTTCTTGGCTTTGGGCAAATACTGAAGTAAGATGTAATATAATGAGGATTAAAAGTATTTTTCGTATCATTGTTTGTTTTGCAAAGTTTTTTAAAATCAGAAAGCTTCAATAACATATTGAATAGTAAATATAGTAATCAGCTCCCTTAAACTTTATCATAAATTTAAGTTGATAAGCAACAAACCTAATAAGTTTTTTTTATTCAAAACAAAATTTTATTTTTTTTTACTTACAATTTTATGTTCATAAATATATTCAAAATTTTTATTTTTTTTGAATGCAGAAAACGCTAATTCTTGCGGGAAACGCTTATAAATGCTGTACAGATTTTGTTGTAAAAATCAGTAAAATTCTGCGTTTACAAAACGTAATCGTATTATC
>CAZUCB010000099.1:0-10313 GCA_964618755.1 uncultured Bacteroides sp.
TAAAACTAAATATTTTTATAAATAGGCTATTTTAATAACATAATTAAAACAACACCATAATGATACATCAATTATTAAATTTAAAACAATTTTTGTTGCAAATTGCTACCAAAATAAAGAATGAAAACTCATCAATAATAAAAGAAATATATAATGAAAATAAAAATTAGAAATTTATGCTAATTGAATTGAAAAAAATTAATACTTTTGGATAAAATTTAAGTAAAGTTAAAAATCAAAAATAAAATATATTAAATAGTCATAATTAATTAAGAATATGGCTTTATGTAGCTAATCAATATTTAATTAAAATTATAAAACATGAAAAAAATATTCTTTTTCTTCGTTGCCTTTTTTCTAATAATTGAAACAATAAATGCACAAATGAGTTATTCTTCGTTTGAATTAAATATAAATTCACCCAACGAAGCGAAAGTATATAAAAAATATATGGAAGGAAAAACATTTATTGGTGCAAGTGCTGGTTTTTCAATCCCCATTGGTCGCGATTATAGTAAAAACGTAAATGTTGGTATGGGAGCGGGTTTGCAAGCAAAGTATTTTATATCAGATAGATTTGCTTTTGGAGCAAGTTTTAATTTTTACCGTTCTAAATTTAAAGATACTTATCTTAGTCAAATAGATACTATATTTACCCGTGTAGCATGGGGTGAAAATAATAGAGACACTGCTTTGAATCTCACCGTTTTGTCAACTGGTGGTGCTTCTACTTTTTATCCATTTACCTTGAATTTTGAATTCTATTTTTCACCTATGAAAAAATTTAAACCTTATGTAGGTTTGGGAACTGGTTTTTATGTTGTAAATCATAATTTAGAAATATCAACAAACAAAGAAAAAACAAAATTTTTTAGAGATGAAGAAACTTTGTTTGCTGGCTCTTCTTTAACATCAGATTTTGGATTTTCACCTTATGCTGGCTTTATGCTTGATTTTAATGAGTTAATAAGTGCTAATTTTGAGGTTAAATATAATCAAATGATTTCAAAACCAATATCTTCTGCTTTAACTATTAATCTCGGTTTGATGTTTAATTTAGCATATAAATATTAAACAAAAAGTTTTTTTCAATACTACCCCGACGGATTGTAGCAAACAATCCGTCGTTTTTTTTATTTTTTTTACTATAATAAAATTAATTTTGCAAAAAATAAATGATGCAGGGCGATACTAATTTTAACAACTTGAAAATTGATACAATTAACAGCTATAATGTTTTTTGTAAGCCCAATAATAGCCTCAATAAATTAACTAAATCCGATTCGTTGCAACTCCAGCAGGATTCTTTAAGTTTTAAATATTTTTTTGATTATACTTATAATCATTTTGTTAAAAAAACTCCTAATTTACTTGTAGCCAAGAGGGAATCAATGTTTACATCTCATCAGTTGGTAGTAAAAAATATTCATCCCATTGAAAGAAAAGGATATACTTATGATTGGATTGCTTTGTTACTCCTTATTTGTTTTTCGATATTAGCATGGACGCTTATTTTTTCTCGCAAAAGATTGAAACAAATCTTTAAAGCTACTTATTCTAATAGAACTATTAACCAATTAATTAGAGATGGAGATTTATTTAAAGAACGAATTGCAATAAACTTTATTTTAATCTATTTTTTAAGTTTCTCTCTTTTTATTTTTAAAGTTACTCAAACCTACCATATTTTTGATTTTTATTCATTCTCTTTTTTTCTTAAAATTTTAGTTGGAATCACACTCCTTTATTTTTTCAAACAAATAGCAACCAAATTTATTGGTGTTTTATTTAAAAACACTTCGGCTTCTTATGTTTATATGTTAAATGGATTTATTTTTAATCTTATAATTGGTATTGTTTTACTACCATTTTTACTTTTTATGGTTTATTCAAATGCAGCAATAAGTTCTATTTCAACAATATTTGGCATTGTAATTATATTGATATTGAGTGTGATAAAATATATTAGATATTTTATCATTGGAGTAAGTTATTCAAAGTTTTCTCAGTTCTATTTATTTTTGTATCTTTGCACCCTCGAAATATTACCAATATTAATCATAGTAAAAATTATTATTGGATTGATTAACAGCAAAATATAAGTTTTTTAATAATATTGCTGAAAAAAAATATCTTATTTCAATTATGAAAGTAAAAAATATCCTTATCTCTCAACCAGCTCCAGCAGATACAGAAAAATCACCTTACCGTGATTTAGCTGAAAAGTATAATTTAAAAATGGATTTCCATAAATTTTTTAAAATAGAAGGCATTCCAGGTAGAGAGTTTCGTTTAGATAGAATAAATTTAGCCGATTATAATTCAGTAATATTTACAAGTAGGCATGCTGTAGATCATTACTTTAGAATTGCAAAAGAAGTTAGGTTTGATGTTCCTGATGTTACAAAATATTTTTGTATTTCAGAAGCAATTGCGCTTTATCTTCAGAAATATGTTCAATATCGCAAAAGGAAAATTTTTCATGGTAAACAAACTTTTCCTGAATTAATGGATATTATTTTAAAACATAGAGAAGATAAATTTTTACTTCCTTGTTCAGATATTCACAAACAAGATATGCCTGAATTAATGGATAAAAATGAGCTAAGGTATTCAAAAGCAATAATTTACAAAACTGTTGACAGTGATCTTAAATCTGTTATTGATATTAATAAATATGATATGTTGGTCATTTTTAGTCCTTCAGGTGTAAAATCCTTATTTAATAATTTTCCTGATTTTGAACAAGGAGAAAAAATTATTGCTGGGTTTGGTCCAACTACTGCTACAGCAATAATTGAAAGTGGCCTAAATCTGACAATAAGTGCACCCACAAAAACATCACCATCAATGACGATGGCTATTGAAGAGTTTTTGATAAAACTTGCAAAAAAGAAATAAAATTAATTGAAATTCAATATAAGAGACGTTGAATTTCAACGTCTCTTATATTTTTATACTCAAATGCTGACATTTAAAAAAGAAGAGCGATTATGTAGCAAAAAGTCAATTGATTTTTTATTTGCTAATGGCAAATCTTTTTATTTAAATCCTTTTAAAATTAAATGGATATATCAGGATTGTAGTACCAATTACCCTGCCCAAATACTAATTGTTGTTCCAAAAAGATATTTTAAAAAAGCTTTCGAACGAAATAAAATTAAAAGACAAATTAGAGAAGCGTATAGGTTAAACAAATCTGTTTTGTATGAATCTCTGAAAATCAAAGATAAACAAATTGTATTTGCTATTATTTACAATGGAAAAGAAAATTTTTCATACAATTTAATAGTAGAGAAAATAATCTTAATTTTACAGCGTTTAAAACAATAAAATAATTGTTTAGCCATATGTTTTTATTTAGTTAAACAGTTTATATTAATTAATAGTAGAAGGATGAAAAATATATTAGGTAAACTTTTTATACTTATAATAAAGGTCTATCAATATACTATTTCTCCATATTTTCCGGCTTCTTGTCGTTATACACCTACTTGTTCGGCTTATGGTATTGAAGCGTTAAAAAAACATGGTCCTTTTAAGGGTGGATGGATTACTATCAAACGAATTCTTTCTTGTAATCCATGGGGTGGTAACGGTTATGATCCAGTTCCTTAATAATTATAAAATATATTATAAAATGATACATTTCAACTTCTTAAAATTAAAAATTTTACTTGTAATTTTTGTTGTATTTGGATATTCCGGATTTGCACAAAAAAATAATGATTTTGAAATTTCTAAAAACCTAGAAATTTTTACTACTCTTTATCGCCAACTACACCTTAATTATGTGGATGAGGTAAACTCAGGTGACTTGATGAAGAAAGGTATTGATGCGATGCTTGATAATTTGGATCCTTATACTGTTTACATTCCAGAATCGGACATAGAAGATTATAAATTAATGACAACTGGTCAATATGGCGGAGTGGGAGCTTTGATTCATCAAAATGGCGAATATGTTGTTATTTCTGATCCTTATGAAGGTTTTCCTGCTTTTAAAGCTGGATTAATTCCAGGTGATAAAATTATTGAGGTAAATAAGCAATCAGCTAAAGGCAAATCGCAAAGCGATATAAGCTCAATTTTTAAGGGACAACCAGGAACTAACTTAACTGTGTTAATTGAAAGAGAAGGCGAATCCAAACCAATTGAAAAAGTATTGACTCGTGAAGAAATAAAGCTGCAAAATGTCCCTTTTTCTGGTGTTGTGGGAAAAGATGTTGGGTATATTAAATTAAGCAGTTTTACACAAGATGCAGGAAGAGATGTGAAAGAAGCATTCCTTAAGCTAAAAGATAATGACAAAGTAAAATCTATTATCATTGATTTGAGAGGAAATGGAGGTGGTTTGCTGCAAGAAGCTGTTAATATTGTTAATATTTTTGTTGATAAAGGACAATTGGTTGTAAGCACAAAAGGGAAAGTAAGTGAGCGTAATTTCTCTCACAAAACAATAGATCAAGCTATAGATAATAATATTCCTTTAGTAATTTTAGTTGATAAAAATAGTGCTTCAGCATCAGAAATAGTATCTGGAGCTATTCAAGATTTGGATAGGGGTTTAATTGTTGGTCAAAAAACCTATGGAAAGGGCTTGGTGCAAAATGTATTTCCTGTAAGTTATAATGCTCAAGTAAAAATTACTATCGCCAAATATTATATTCCAAGTGGTAGATGTATTCAGGTTATTGATTATGCTCATAAAGATGAAGATGGAAATCCTGGAAAAATCCCTGATTCTTTAAAAACCGCTTTTAAAACTAAAGGAGGCAGGACAGTATATGATGGTGGTGGAATCGAACCAGATCTTGTACTAGATCCTGAAAAAACAAGTAATATAGCTATAAGTTTATTGACAAAGTTTTTAATTTTTGATTATGCAAATAATTTTAAAAGGAAAAATGCTAACATTAGTTCTCCAAGGGAATTTGTTGTAACGGATGCTATATATGATGATTTTTTAAAATTTATTACTGGGAAAGAGTATGATTATACTACTAGAAGTGAAAAATATCTTGCTGAATTAAAAGCAATTGCTGAAAAAGAAAATTATTTTGATGCTATAAAAACAGAATACCTAGCATTAAAAGATAAACTAATACACGATAAAAATGCTGATCTTATTAAAAATAAAGCTGAGATAAAAGCCTTAATTAAAATCGAAATTGCAAATCGATATTTCTATCAAAAGGGAAGTATTGAAGCATCACTTTCTGATGACAAAGAAATTACTAAAGCTGTTGAATTGCTAAATGATTCAGTAAAATTTCAAAAATTACTTGGGAAAACTACGAGTCAAAAATAAGAAAAATGTATTTTAAAGCCCTTATTAACAAGGGTTTTTGTGGGAAAATGTCACGACTTTTGAATTTATCAGACACTTAAATGCTTATAAAAAAAACAATTAATCGCAACGATATTTACCTTTTTGGTTTGATTTTGTTAGCTATAGGCATACCTCTTTCAAATGTTTTGATGAGTGTTTCGCAAATTATTTTGTTAGCCAACTGGTTGTTTGACAAGAATATTTTCAAGAAAATCAAAGAATTCTTTTTCAATAAGCCTGCCTTGATTTTTTCATCAATATTTTTGTTGCATCTTATAGGCTTACTTTATACTTCCGATTTTAATTATGCATTTAAAGATTTACGTACTAAAGTTCCAATTCTATTATTGCCGCTTATAATCAGTACAACTCCTAAAATCGATAAAAAAAAATTTAGATTAGTTTTATCCTTTTTTGCTGCCTCCGTTTTATTTGCATCTATTACTTGTTATTATGTATATTTAACACGTGAAGTTTTAGATATTCGCCAAATATCAGTTTTTATATCACATATTCGATTTAGTTTAAATATTTGTTTGGCTATTTGTATATTATTTTATTTTGCACACAAAGAGGATGTGTTTTCAAAAGCACAAAGATATATTATTATTGTATTCATAATTTGGTTGTTGTATTTTCTATTTATATTACAATCAGTTACAGGTATTACTATATTGTTTTTATTTTTCTTGATTTTTATTGTTTATTTTATATTTTATTTCAAGAAATGGACTTATAAATTAATTTTGTTAACTATCTTAATTACTTTACCTATAATTCTTATTTTGTTTGTAAGAACTACTATTCATTCCTATTTTACTGTTGAGAATATAAATTTCAAAAATTTAGAAAGAACTACACCAAGAGGTTACTTATATTATCATGACACAATAAATTCAGGAGTTGAAAATGGGAATTTTATAGGATTATATATTTGTCCTGAAGAACTTAAACAATCATGGGCAATAAGAAGTAAAATTAGCATAGATAGCAATGATAGAATGGGACAAAATTTATCAAATACTTTGATTCGGTTTTTAAACTCAAAAGGCCTTCGTAAAGACGCAGATGGTGTTAACGCATTAAATGATAATGAAGTAAAAGCGATAGAAAATGGATATGCAAATATAATTTATCTTAAGCATCCAGGTTTGCTTACAAGATTATATAAGATATTATTTGAATATAATTCCTATAAGGTTTCTCGAAATACTCGTGGTCACTCAGTTTTTCAACGATTTGAACTTTGGAAAGCAGCAACAGAGATAATAAAAAATAATTTTTGGTTTGGTGTTGGAACAGGTGATATGGTTAATGTTTACGATAAGCAGTTAAGGGAAATGAATTCAGACTTAGCTGGTCAAAAATTAAGATCGCATAATCAATATCTATCTATATTCTGTGCTTTTGGACTAATTGGGTTTCTAATCTTTGTATGTTTTTTGATTTATCCAGCTATAATTAATGGCTCATTTAAAGATTTTTATTTTTTGTCTTTTTTTATAATTCTATGTTTGTCAATGATTAATGAAGACACAATTGAGTCTCAGGCTGGAGTTACTTTTTTTGCTTTCTTTTACTCTTTTTTAATGTTTTCAAGAACAACAGCAATAAAACAAAAATAATTTTTTATATTTACTTCAATATTATTTGTAATTTTGAATTTCATAAACTGAAAAAGAAAGTTATGGAAGAAAAAGAAGTAAAAATACGTTATTCGATTTATCACACAGTTGATGAACTATCTAAAGAAGAACAACTTTTGCTTGAAAAAGCTAAAATTTCAACGAAATCGGCTTACGCACCTTACTCAGGTTTTAATGTTGGTGCCGCTATTTTACTAGAAAATGGAATAATAGTTACTGGTAATAATCAGGAAAATGCAGCTTATCCTTCAGGTTTGTGTGCAGAAAGAGTTGCTATGTTCGCAGCATCATCTCATTATCCCAATGTTCCCATGAAGATAATTGCAATTACTGCTTTCTCAGAAAGATTCGATGTAAATTTCCCAATCTCTCCCTGTGGATCTTGTCGTCAAGTGATGTCAGAATATGAAACTAAACAAATTCAACCCATGAAAGTGATTTTAATGGGCACTAAAGGTGATATTCATATAATTGAAAAAATTGCTGATTTATTGCCTTTTATGTTTCATGCAGATGAATTAAAACAAAAATAAAGAATTATTTCACACAAAAATAATCCCAAAACTTTGGTGCAAATCAAAGATATTATTATGACGTATTCCATGCCTACTAGGCATGTTAAGTGACAAAAAAATAATTTAAAATAATTCCATATGAAAACAAAACTAATAGCCATCTTATTATTGGTACTAACTTGCTCAATGGTAAGTGATAAATCTGCATATTTATTATTTGACAAAAAAGGGAATCTTACTTCTTACGAAAAACTATTAATTGATGCCAGCAATGCTGATATTATTCTTTTTGGAGAATTGCATGACAATCCTATTTGTCACTGGTTGGAATTGGAGCTAACCAAAGATTTATACAGCACAAAAAAAGATCAATTGGTATTGGGTGCCGAAATGTTTGAAGCTGACAATCAACTGCTAATAGATGAGTTTACTTCTGGTAAAATAAAAGTAAGTAACTTTGAAGCTGAAGCTAAGTTATGGCCAAATTATAAAACTGATTATAAACCATTGCTTGAGTTTGCACGTAAAAATAAAATTCCTTTTAAAGCAACAAATATTCCCCGTCGATATGCATCTATGGTAAACAAAGGCGGTTTTGAAGCATTGGATGCAACAGATAAAGAAGCAAAATCATTTTTTGCGCCCTTACCCTTTGTTTATAATGCAGATTTAAATTGCTACAAAAAATTGTTGAAAATCGATAGCAGTGCCATGGTTGCTTCGCATGTAACTCCTAATTTACCTAAAGCACAGGCTGCCAAAGATGCTACTATGGCTCATTTTATTCTTAAAAATTGGAATAAGGGAAAGGTTTTTCTGCATTACAATGGAACGTATCATTCCGACGATTTTGAAAGTATTGTTTGGTATCTAAAAGAAGATAAACCTAAATTGAAGATTCTTACTATTTCTAGTATAGAACAGGAAAATATGGATACCTTGTCTCATGAATTTATTAATAAAGCGGACTATATTTTATGTATTCCTGAGAGTATGAGTAAGACTCATTAGGAAAATAAAAATTGGGAGTAATAATGGACTGTCGTTTTGTGATTTCTTTAAATTAGAAACAGTTTTTTTGTCACAGAAAATCAACACCATATAATGTATTTGCAAGGAAAATAGTTTTAAATGCAATATTTTTTGAAACTTTTTAAACGTAGCCTTGTTATTAAAATCACAATAAAAGTTGCCATTTAATTATAAGTATTTTTATTTGTATTACAATATATACTGTACAATATTACAATTGTTGAAAGTGTATTTTGTTTTTTTACATTATAAATAAACTTAGTAATCATTGATTATTAATACTATGTCGAAACAAATCAAAATAAAAAGAGGTTTAAACATCAGATTAAAAGGTGAATCGGAAAAAACAATTACTGATTTCAGCTCAATTACTGAGTTTGCATTAAAACCATCTGATTTTCATGGATTTTCACCCAAATTATTGGTTAAAGAAGGGGATGAAGTAAAAATTGGGAGTCCGGTTTTTTTTAATAAAACCGATGAAAGAATTAAAATTACTTCAGCTGTAAGCGGAACCGTTAAAGCCATAATCAGAGGCGAAAAACGTGTAATTGAAGAGATTCAGATTACAGCATCTGCAAATCAGGAGGCTATTGATTTTGGCAAAGCCAATCCTAATGATCTGAACAAAGAGCAGATAACCGAAAAATTACTTAATAGCGGAGTCTGGGCTTATATTCGCCAACGTCCTTATACTATAATTGCCAATCCATCGGATACACCAAAAGCAATTTTTATTTCAGGATTTGATTCAGCTCCTTTGGCACCCGATTATGATTTTATATTACATGGCAAAGGGGATATTTTCCAATTAGGAATAGATGCATTGGCAAAATTAACCTCAGGTAAAATTTATTTGAATTTGCATCCCGAAATGAATACTTCAAAAGTATTTTCAAATTCGAAAAATGTAGAAATCACTTATTTTTCAGGACCACACCCATCAGGAAATGTAGGAGTTCAGATTCATCATATCAATCCTATTAATAAAGGGGATATTGTTTGGTTTGTAAATCCTCAGGATGTATTGTTAATCGGTAAATTATTTCACGAAGGCAAATATGATGCCTCTAAAATAATCGCTTTGAGTGGCTCAGAAGTACTACATGCCAAATATGCTAAAGTAATAGGAAATACTTGTATTTCAGCACTTGTTAAAGACAATGTTAAGTCAGGTAATTTAAGATATATCAGCGGTAATGCCTTAACAGGATCAAAAATTTCAGAAAAAGCATATTTGGGATTTTATGATCATCAGATAACCGTAATTCCTGAAGGAGATTTTCACGAATTCTTTGGCTGGGCTTTACCGGGTTTAGACAAATTCAGTTTTTCAAAATCATATTTTTCGTGGTTAACACCTGTGAAAAAATACACCATCGATACCAATTATCATGGTGGCGAAAGAGCTTATGTAATTACAGGTGAATACGAAAAAGTTCTTCCAATGGATATTATGCCCATGCAATTAATTAAAGCCATTTTGGCAGAAGATATTGATATGATGGAAAAACTGGGAATCTATGAAGTGGATGAAGAAGATTTTGCCTTGGTAGAATTTATCGATACTTCCAAAACCGAAATTCAGTCTATTATCCGAAACGGTCTGGATTTGATTCGCAAAGAAATGAATTAAGAATATGTTGATTTCATATACAATATTATAAATGAAAGCATTAAGAAATTATTTAGATAAAATAAAGCCGAATTTTGAAAAAGGAGGCAAATATGAGAAATTGCAATCAACTTTTGATGCAATTGAAACATTTTTATATGTTCCCAAAAAAG
>CAZUCB010000100.1:0-10304 GCA_964618755.1 uncultured Bacteroides sp.
ACTCATTTATTTTCAACTAAAATAGGGATATTATTATGAATAATTCATTGTATTAGATTCATAATAAATTAATTGAAAGCAGAAATACTTCTTAGAACTTATTTTCAAAAAAACTATAAATCATAAATTTCCATCTTTCGTAAAAAATAGGAGTGAAGACCTAAAAACAAAATTAGTATTCACCAAGTTTACTAAAATATGATATAAATATATGTATAATAATGTAAACAAAAAATTGATTAATTACAAATGTAACAACAAAAAATAGCTCAATTACGTTTACGTATGTAAATCACAAATGTAAATTACATATATTTTTGTAAGCAATCAATAAATCATTATAAATAAATTATAAAATTATTTAAATCATTCATTATCTGTGTTTATAATTATATATATGAATTAATACTTTAAATTTAATTATATTGATTCAAATTCTAAAATTATTGATTATATATTCTATTATATTGTTTATTATTATGTTATTAAATTATATTATATAATCTTTTACTTTATTTAATATTATTTATTTACTAATTACAAATGTAATTCGCAAATAATTACATTTGTAATTTATATATTGTTTATCTTTGTAATCTGAAAAAATACACATCTTAATTTTGTAAACTATGATAAATAGAATTTTATTAATATTGAAAACACAAGATTTAAGTTCATCGCAATTTGCTGATGAAATTGGTGTTCAACGTTCGAGTATATCACATATTCTTTCAGGGCGAAACAATCCAAGCTTAGAATTTGTGACTAAAATCTTAAAACGATTTCCAGATATAAATTCCGACTGGATAATATTTGGTAAAGGAAGCATGTATAAAGGAAGTAACGAAAAGATAGTTTCAGAAACTAAAGAAATAAAAAAACAAAGTTCTCCACCCGACTTATTTAATTTTGATGATTCAGAACAACAACTCGAAATAGAGCCAATAGAAGTTGCTGAGATTACTGATACTATGAAATACGAAAGCCTTAAAGAGGAAAAAAATGAAAAGGAAGTAGATATTATTACAGAAAATCAGTTATTTAAAGAAGAATCTGAATATATAAATACAGACAATAAAAAAGAACAAATAAAAATAACTGACAAAAAAGAGGAGAAACTAAAACCAATTCAAAAATCAATTGAAAGAATTGTAATTTTTTATTCAGATAAAACTTTTAAAGAATATTATCCTGAATAGAAAAATAATATGAAGGATAGTACTAAAGCATATTAAGGGAATAAATAAATCTCCAGTTTTTTAATTATGAGAATTATTTCGTTTGGTGGAAATTGATTTTCCTAAAAAAAGTCTTTAATAAACTAAAACATAAATATTTAACAAACATTTATGCAAATTTAGTTTTATTATATATATATTTGCATTTAAAATTTATATTTATGTCTGTATTACTTGAATTTGCGATGTTTCCAACTGATAAAGGGGAAAGTGTTAGTAACTACGTTAGTCGAATAATAATGTTTATTGATAAAACAGGTGTTAAATATCAATTAACTCCTATGGGAACAATAGTAGAAACTGAAACATTTGATGAAGCATTAGCTATTGTAAAAGGAGCTTATGAAGTTCTTGAAAATGATTGCAGTAGAATTTATTCTTCTTTAAAATTTGATATTCGAAAAAATCAAGATAATCGTATGGTAAAAAAGATGGAATCAATAGAGAGAAAAATGCCCAAGAAAAATATTTTTAACTAGTTTTTTTAATAATTTTCTAATTTGTTTATACAACCAAATTAATAATCATATTGTCTTATCGAGAATAGGTAATAAATCTTAAAAACTAATTATATGAAATTTATAAAAAAAATACATCTTCATACTTTAATTCTAACATTTTCCATTTTTATTTGCTCAAACTATAGTGTTTTTGCTCAATTAACAACTGTTTCAGCCTCTGGAATTACACCTCAACAATTAGTTCAGAGTATGTTGCTCGGTACAGGTGTAACTGTGAGCAATGTAAAGTTTAATGGATCATTACTTGCACCAAGTGCTTCTAATCAAATAGGTTCATTTTCCACAGGAAGCAACCCAACCAATTTAGGGTTTTCCGATGGTATTATAATGTGTACTGGTGGAATTGCAGGTGCTACAAATGGACAAACATCAACAACTATTACAGGAACAGAACTTACGGTAGTTCCAGAATTGAATCAATATACAGGAACCTCTGGTCCAAGTTCGATTCATGATGCAGCTGTTTTAGAATTTGACTTTTTACCTTTAGCTGATACAATAAGATTTAGATACGCATTTGGATCAAGAGAATACCCAAATTATGTTTGTTCTTCATTTAATGATGTTTTTGGTTTTTTTATTACTGGATTAAACCCAAATGGAGGAAACTATACTGCAACAAATATCGCATTAATTCCTGGTTCAAATAATCCAGTTTCAATTAATACTGTAAATGGTGGAATATCAGCTGGTTCAACAACTCCTTGTGTATTAACAAATACTCAATATTATCATACACCAATACCCAACTTAACTTATAATGGATTCACTACTGTACTTACCGCTATGGCTGTTGTAGTGCCTTGTACACCCTATCATATTAAATTAGCTATTGCTGATTTAGGTGATAGAGCTTTTGATTCAGGTGTATTTTTGGAAGCTTATAGTTTTTCTGGAAATGTGGTTTCAATTACAACAAATTATTCTTCTCCATCAGCACCTCCCATGGCAATTGAAGGCTGTAACAATGCATATATAAAATTTTCGATACCTATTGCACGATTAGATACTGTATTTCTTCCTTTACTAATTTCTGGTTCTGCTATTAATGGGACAGATTATCAACATATTCCAAATGTAATACATATTTTACCAGGACAAACGTCAACAACTCTTCCAATTATTCCTATTACAGATGGAATTTTAGAATCTATTGAAACAGTAAAAATATTAGTTGATGACACTTCAACTTGTGCTTTGTTTGGAGATTCAACAATTATTAAAATTTTAAGTAGAGATTCAATTAGATTAGTACCTAGTAATGATACTGCAATTTGTCAGACTTTTCCAGTACCTACATTTAGTGCTCAAATTAATGTAATAGCCACCGGAGGAACAGGAGGCCCACTCACTTACTCTTGGACTCCATCAAATGCTTTAAGTTCAACTTCAGTTTTTAATCCTATTTCAACACCTTTAACAACTACAACTTATACAGTAAGTGTTAATGATGCAACAGGCTGCCCTGGTAATAGTGCTTCTACAACTGTTGTTACAACACCCTTACCCGTTATTAGTTTTTCACCAACACCTCCACTTCCTGCCATAGGTTGCGCACCCTTAACTATTGATTTAAAAGATGAAACATACCCAATTGGTGGGACTCGCATCTGGGATTTTGGTGATGGAAATACAAGTACAGATATTAATCCTACACACACATATCAATCACCAGGACTTTACACTATAAAATTAATTGAATTTTCTACAAACGGTTGTAGAGAAGATTATTCTCATACTAATGCAATAACTGTATTACCTCAACCTTTAGCTGATTTTACTTGGAATCCTCAGATTGGAACAAGACAAGATCCAACTTTAAACTTTACCAATTTAACCACTCCTGTTAATTCTTCATTTACTTGGGACTGGTCTTTTTATGGACCAATGCCAGATAGTACAAAGTTATTGGAAAACGGAACTAGTACATTACAAAACCCTTCTTATGAATTTCCTAAAGATAAAGAAGAAAAAGAATATAAAGTGATATTAATTGCTAAAAGTGATTTTGGTTGCTCGGATACAAATTCATACAATGTAAAAATTATTAATGATTTATTGGTAATCCCTAACTTTTTAACACCAAATGGTGATGGAGTTAATGATAAATTTGACATAGGTGCTTTAATTAAAGGTGGTGGTTACACTGAAATGCAGGTTGTAATATTTAACCGATGGGGTAAAAAAGTATATGAAAATAGCAACTACAAAAATGATTTTGGTGGAGATGGTTTACCTGATGGCGTATATTATGTTACAATTAAAGCCAAGGGTTTAATAAAAGATGTTGAATATAAGAGTAGTTTACAATTAATTCGCTAATAGTAATTATTTTTTATCAAGTATTAAGCAAGATTATTTTGCAAAGTAAAAAAAAAAACTTACTTTTGCAACCATAAACGGTAGATGTAGTTCAGCTGGTTAGAGCATCAGTTTGTGGTTCTGAAAGTCGTGGGTTCGAATCCCATCATCTACCCAAAAAAGTCAGTTTGTTTTGCAAGCTGACTTTTTTCTTTTATTCATATTATTTCAATTCTTAAAAATTGTATTTTTGCTTTATAAATAAATCAATTATTGAAAAAAATATTACATGAATAAAAAGAATATAGCATTACTATCAGGTGGTAATTCTGGCGAAGCTGAAATATCATTTAAAAGTGCACAAATCATTGAACAAAACATAGATGTAACATTGTACAATGTTTACAAAATTAATCTATATCAAGCAGATTGGCATTATACTGATGAAAAAGGAAAACAATTTCAAATTGATAAAAACGATTTTACTTTAACAATAAATGATAAGAAAATAAAATTCAATTGTGCATTTATTGCCATTCATGGAACCCCTGGTGAAGATGGAATGCTACAAGGTTATTTCGATTTACTCAATATTCCTTATACTACTTGCGACCATACAACTTCTGCCATTACTTTTAATAAAAGTTATTGCAACAAAATAGTTAAAGCTGCTGGTATTAATATTGCTAATTCTACACATTTATTCATAAACCAGCCATATACAATTGAGCATATTCTTGACGAAATTACATTGCCTTGTTTTGTAAAACCCAATAATGGAGGATCTAGTATAGGTATGTCAAAGGTAAATCATGCTAATGATTTAGAAGTTGCCATTCAAAAAGCTTTTCATGAAGATAATCAAGTATTAATAGAAGAATTTATTGAAGGGAAAGAGTTAACATGTGGTTTGATTAAAACGAATGGTAGTTTGCTTGTTTTTCCTATTACACAGATCATTTCCGATAATGAATATTTTGATTTTGAAGCAAAATATAAAGGCAAATCGAAAGAAATAACACCAGCTGAAGTAGAAGAGACAATCACAAATAGAGTAAAATCAACAGCTGCATATCTTTATAATAAATTAAATTGCAAAGGAATTGTGCGTTTTGATTTTATATTAAATAATACTACCAATGAATTGTACTTTTTGGAAGTTAACACTGTTCCTGGCCAGTCTGCTGAAAGTATAGTTCCTCAACAAATACGTGCCATGGGACTTACAATTAAAGAAATATATACAATGCTAATTGAAGAAAGTATAAAACGCTAATCTTGATAAAATTTACAGAGATCTTAGAAAATAAATTTCTGTATTTGCCTCAAACCTAAATAACAAAAGAGCTGTCAACTCATTTAATATGTTGTCAGCTCTTTTTGTTTAAATAATTTAGTATTAGACCTAATATTAAAATGGCCAGAAATTATTATCGTACCAGATTTCTTCTTTTAAATCTGTATTTAATTTATGTAACAAGAGGTTATGACCAGTTTCCCAATCGGCTAACATTTTATATAATTCTTTTTCGTTAACATCAGTTGCAGCTTCGGCTCTTTCTGAATAAATTTTAACGGCTCTGGTTTCAAAATCCATAGCGGCAGAAATAGCAGCAGCTTCAAAACTTGCAGCAGAAATTTGTTTTTTGATATCTTCTGTAAGAATTTTCAATGCAACCTCATCGTGAGATGCATCTTGAGCTGTTTCGTTTTTCAAAAACTCATTAGTTTTTGTATAATGAGCAAATTGGCGTGAAAGAAATTTGATGTGCTCATCTTCTTCCTCAGCCATCATAGTAAATATTTCTTTAGCAGCTGTACTATCAGATTTTTCTGCTACACTCGTATAAAAAGCTTTTCCTCGTCTTTCAAGCAAAATAGCTTCTTTTAAAATGTCGATTGCGGTTTTGTTTTCCATTATATTTTAATTTTATTTGAATATTGTTTTTGAAAGCTGCAAAAATAGGTCTTTTATTAGTTTTAGAAACAAAAAAACGTCAAAAAAGTTTTGAAGCATTTCTTTTTTCTTAATTTTGTATTTTCCTATGAAAAATACAAATAATATGATTGAACAGCACTTAAGAATACTATTCGAGAAATGGTCCAACGAAAAATTAATAAAAATTAATATCTTACCTGCTTCAGGCTCCTATCGAAAGTATTACAGAATGTATAGTGATTCAAAAAGCTGTTTAGGTGTTTATAATCAAGATAGTAAAGAGAATGACGCATTTATTGCTTTTACACATCACTTTTTATCACATTCTTTACAAGTACCTCATATTTATGCTAAAAACTTAGATGAAAGTATTTATTTGGTAGAAGATTTTGGAGACGAAACTTTGTTTATTAGATTACAAAAACTACGTTCAGAAGGTCTTAATCAAGAAGAAATAATATCTATCTATAAAAAAGTAATCAAAGAATTGCCAAAATTTCAAGTTCTTTCTTCAAAAGATATGAATTTTACTTATTGTTATCCTCGTCCAGAGTTTGATAAACAATCAATGTTATGGGATTTGAATTATTTTAAATATTATTTTTTAAAATTAGCTCAAATACCTTTTGATGAACAAGACTTAGAGAAAGATTTTCATGTGTTTACAGATTTTTTGCTAGAAACAAATTGTAATTATTTTTTGTACAGAGATTTTCAGTCAAGAAATATTATGATACATAATGAGAAACCGTATTTTATCGATTATCAAGGTGGAAGAAAAGGAGCTTTACAATATGATATTGCATCGCTTTTATATGATGCTAAAGCCGATTTAAGCAACGAAACCAGAGGAATATTGCTTGAATATTATCTCGATGAATTACAAAAATATATTACTATTGATAAACAAAAATTTTCATCTTTTTATTATGGTTATGTAATTATTAGGATTTTACAAGCCATGGGGGCTTATGGTTTTCGAGGTTTTTACGAAAATAAACCTATTTTCTTACAAAGTATTCCTTATGCAATTAATAATTTACAATGGATATTAGAAAACATTAAATTGCCTATTCGTATTCCAACTTTGTTAAGCGTTTTAACAAAACTGCCTGAAGCTAATAAGATTAAGAAAATTGTGAACACACAAAAATTAATCATTACGATAAATAGTTTTTCCTATAAAAAACAAATCCCAATTGATAATACTGGAAATGGGGGAGGCTTTGTATTTGATTGCAGAGCATTACCCAATCCTGGTCGATTAGAAATGTTTAAGTCTCTTACAGGGAAAGATTATCAGGTTATTGATTATTTGGAACAAGAAAGTATTGTGAAACAGTTTGTTGAAAACATATTTAGTATTATAAGTATTTCTATTGATAATTATATTGATCGTGGGTTTTGCAATTTAATGATTAATTTTGGCTGTACAGGCGGACAGCATCGTTCTGTGTATTGTGCTGAGAAAATTGCTGAAAGAATTAAGCAAAAATATAATCTAAATATTTTGGTACGCCACATTGAACAAGAACTAAGAAATTAAAAATACAAACTTTACATAAAGTATTGATTATTAATCTTAATAAATTTTATAAATACTTTGAAAAATATCTATGTAATTTTAAAAAATAATATAAATTTGCAAATATAATTTTAACTATTATTCATATATGAAAAATAAGAATATTTTACAAATCGGATTAGTTACACTTGCATTGATTTTAACATACTTAGTGTATGATAGTATCATGAAACCTGTAAAATTTAACGAAGAAGTTAGTAAAAAAGAATTAGTAATTATTGACAAGTTAAAAGACATCAGAACGATGGAAATTGCCTATAAAGGTGTTTATGGTAAATATACTGGAAGTTTTGATACTTTGGTTGATTTTATTAAAAATGGCAAACTGCCTATTATTAAGAAAATTGGTAATGTGCCAGATTCACTCACTGAAGAACAAGCTTTGAAAATGAAAATTGTAAGTCGTGATACCGTTTATGTAAATGCTTATGAAGAATTATTTGCAGGAAAAAAAGAAATTGATTTAACTACATTGAAATTTATTCCTAATACCCAAAAAGAATTTAAAATTCAGGCTACTGTTATTTCAAAAAGCTCAATGCAGGTTCCTGTTTTTGAAGTTACTGCTTCTTATGATGATTATTTAGAAGGTATGGACAAACAATTACTTAATAATCTTAAAACTAAAGCTACTAATCTTAATAGATTTGGTGGTTTAAAATTAGGTTCAATGGATGAACCTTCCACTGACGGTAACTGGGAATAATTAAAGATACTTTAATGACGATATCTCTTAATCCTACCGAAAGTTATATTGACTCGTCTTTAAACGAGCAAAGTTTTAGTTCGATTAGCTTATCGCTTCAACTATCATTAAACGATGTATCATTTTGTATAACAAACAATAGCCAAGATAATTACTTGGCTATTGTTTGTTATACTTTTACCGAAAAAACTTCAGTTTCGGGTTTAGCTGACTTTTTAGTTCAGTTATTTCAACATCAGGATTTATTAAAAAAAGATTTTGCACAGGTTTTTGTAAGCTATAAAAACAATACAGCAACGTTAATTCCTACAGAACTATTTGAAGAGAATCAATTAACGACATATCTTAAATTTACTTCTGAAGATATATCTGATGCAATTAATTTTTCTGATTTTATTAAAGAAATTGATGCCTATAATGTTTATTCTATTCCACAAAGTATTGAAAAACCTATAAAAATGAATTTTGTAAATGCTAAATTCATTCATAATTCAACAGCTTTTATACAAGGTGTTTTTAATAATAAGTATGTGGTTGGAAATGCAGATAAGGTTTTTGTAAACATTAATAATAATGAATTAGAAATAATTATTTTTAAAGGAAGTAAGTTTTATCTTTATAATTGTTTTCAATTTAAAATGAAAGAAGATTTCTTGTATTATCTTCTGTTTGCTATGAAACAATTTAATTGTGATCCGACGAGTACAGAGATTATTGTGATGGGTAAAATAGCAGAACAATCACCTGTTCATTCATTACTTTTAAAATATATTGCTGAAGTAAACTTTGCGAAAAATACAATTGAATCTAATCTTACTACCTTGTTAAACGAAACACCTGTACATTATTATTTCACGCTTCTAAATCTAAATAAATGCGTATAGTAAGTGGTTATTTAAGAGGAAGAAAGTTTCATCCAACATTAAATCTTCCAGTTCGTCCCACGACAGATATTGCTAAGGAAAGTTTGTTTAATATTTTAAATAATCATTTAGATTTTGAAAATATTAAAGCTCTTGATTTGTTTGCTGGGACAGGAAATATATCATTAGAATTAATTTCGAGAGGTTGCATTTCAGTTACATCAATTGATAGCAATTTTAAATGTACCGATTTTATTAAGAAAACGGCTGAGGCTTTTAAAATAGATAATATACAGATTATTAAAACCAATGTTTTTAATTTCCTGAAATTTATAAATACACCTTTCGATTTTATTTTTGCTGATCCTCCTTATGATATGCAAGGCATACCAACTATTCCCGATATTATTTTTGAAAAGAACCTGCTTACAACTGATGGCTTTTTGGTTATAGAGCATTCACGTGAAATTAATTTCGAAAATCATCCGCATTTTTATGAGCATCGTTTGTATGGTAAGGTAAACTTTAGTTTTTTTAAATGATGCAACATCATTCAACTTATTGGATTCAAAAGCTCGGCTTGCAAAAACATCCCGAAGGTGGCTATTACAAAGAAGTTTATCGTTCCAACGAAACAATTCCACAGGCTTCGCTTCCCTTTCGTTTTAAAGGAGATCGGTGTTTTTCAACTTCTATTTATTTTTTGTTAGAGAGTGATAGTTTCTCTGCTTTTCATCGGATTCAATCGGAAGAAATCTGGCATTTTTACAAAGGGACATCTCTTACTTTATACGTTATTACTGACGATGGATGTCTTACGCTTATGCAATTGGGCGATAATATTGATGATAACGAATTTCTACAGATTGTTATTCCCCGCAACGCATGGTTTGCTGCTAAGGTAAATGCTAAGAACTCATACACATTGGTAGGTTGTACGGTTGCTCCGGGTTTCGATTTTGCGGATTTTGAACTGGCAGATTGTAAAAAACTATGTGAAAGATTTTCGCAACACGAGGCAGTTATCAAGAGGCTTACCATTACTCATTAGTGAGAAAATATATTTTGTTTCATTTAGGTAAAATAGCACATTCAATTTATTTTAAAATAAGCTGATAGGATGGTCGTAATTCAATGGGATAATAGGACTG
>CAZUCB010000101.1:0-10292 GCA_964618755.1 uncultured Bacteroides sp.
TCTTCATTAATACCACTGCCAGGCATAATAGTAATGCGTTCTTTTGCTTGTTCAACAAGTTTTTTAATTAATGGGATTCCATCATAAGCCTTGGGTTGTAATCCCGATGTAAGTATGTTGTCGAAACCCAACGAAATAATATCTTCAAGCGAAGCATAAGGGTCAGCAACCATGTCAAAAGCTCTGTGAAATGTAGTTCGCATTGGATAAGCCACTTCGAGCAATTGGCGACTAGCAGTTTTGTCAATTTTTCCTTCTCTTGTAAGGACTCCGAAAACTACACCATCAGCACCCAAGTTTTTGGCTGCTATAATGTCTTGTTTCATAATTTCCAATTCGAGCGAAGAGTATAGGAAATCTCCTCCACGAGGTCGAATAATTACATGTAAATCAATAGAAAGATGTTTTCTTGCTAAAGCAATAGCAGCATGAGAAGGAGTAGTTCCGCCTTCAGGAATATTGTCGCACAATTCAACACGTTGCGCCCCGCCTTTTTCGGCTAGAATAGCAGATTCAACTGAATGGACGCAAACTTCCAAAAGCATTGAGTAGCAATTTATTTATTTTTTCCTTTAGTGTAGGCTTCGTTTAATCCTTTTATAACAGATTTTGTAATATCTAAACTATCGTTAGCATATAAAATACCACTTACTCTTGATTTTTCAAGAATAAAAGAGTATTTAGGTCCTTGATTAAAACGTTTAATAAAAGAGAAAATAGAGTCTTGTAGCTGTATGTTTTTAGCCTGTTTTATCTCTGCCAGTTGACCACCTAAGCTTTTTTCCAACTCCATTAAGCTACCTTGCTTTTGTTGTAAAGCGGCTTCTCTTTTCTTTTGTTCACTCAATGTTAAGGATGCCCCAATCTTTAGGTAATTATCATATTCAGCCTTAAATGCCATAGCTTGTGCTTTGTAATTATTGGTAAGTTTTTGTTCCAAATCTTCCAATTCTTTTTTTGTAGTTTTTACAAAATCATAATTTTCCCAAATAGAATCACTATCAACATAAGCAATACTTAATGCAGATTTTATACTAACAGGCTGAATAACTTCAGTTTTGTTTTTAGAAGTAAAAAATAACACAAAAAGTACTACAATGGCTATGAACATAATAATATTGAATACCATTCCGCATTTTGAGTTTTTGCAGATATGGGGTTCATTACAAGAATTTTGGTTATTTGTGTTTTGTGTTGTTTCGTTAGTGTTTTCTACGATATTGGTTTCTTCGTTCATAAAAAATAAAATATTATAAAATGTATTTGCTAGATTTTATATGGTTTATAATTGTTTGGTGGTTTTTTGTTTGGGTTTTATCTAATTACCTATTTCTGACATAAATTTAATACGCATCAATCTGATTTCTTCTTCAGAATATTCATTTTCGCCTAATTCTTTTAAAGCATCTTCAATAGAATCGGATTCTGCTTCTCTGAAAAATTCATAAATTTCTTCCTGATGGTATATATCAACAAATTCATCAATGTAATATTTGATATCAATTTTAGTGCCTGAAGACACGATGCTTTCAATTTCATTAAGCAATTCATCCATGGTAAGGCTCTTGGCTACAGCAATATCTTCGAGTGATAATTTTCTATCGATATTTTGAATAATATAAACCTTGAGACCCGATTTGTTGATAACAGATTTAACAACTAAGTCTTGAGGACGTTCAATTTCGTTTTCTTCAACATAGTTTTTAATTAAATTAATAAATGGTTGCCCATATTTTAAAGCTTTACCAGAACCAACTCCAGTAATTTGTTTCATTTCCTCCATTGTAATAGGATATTGAATAGTCATATCTTCTAAAGATGGGTCTTGGAAAATAACGAAAGGAGGCAAATTTTCTTTTCTCGAAATGTCTTTGCGTAAGTCTTTTAATAAAGAAAAAAGCGTTTTGTCGGTAGCATTAGAATGACCACCGCCACCCATTGCATCCATTAAATCTTCTTCATTATTGAGGAAATCATGATCTTTGGCAATCATGATTTTATATGGTTTCTTAATGTATTTTAATCCTTCAGGGCTTACTTTTAACAAACCATAATTTTCAATATCTTTTATCAATAAATTTTCGATAATAGCCTGACGAATTACGGCATTCCAATATCCTTCCACTTTTCCAGCACCAATGCTGAATTGAGGAAGTTTATCGTGTTTCATTTTTTTAAGGGTAGCAGAATTTTTTCCGATTAAAATTTGTGCAATGTGTTTAGCTTTAAATAATTGTTTTACAGCTATTACTGTTTCAATAGCTGTAACAATATCTTCACTGCCATCTGTTTTTTCTTTAGGATGATTGCAATTATCACAAGTATTACAGTTGTCGTGATCGTAATTTTCGCCAAAATAATGTAATAAAACTCTTCTGCGACAAGCTGACGATTCTGCATAGGAAACTGTTTCATTCATCAATTGCATAGCAATTTCTTGTTCTGCAACTGGTTTCCCTTTTAAAAATTTTTCGAGTTTGTTTATATCTTCTTCGCTATAAAAAGCAATACAATTTCCCTCTCCATCATCTCTTCCTGCTCTTCCTGTTTCTTGATAGTAACCTTCCAAACTTTTTGGCATATCATTATGGATTACAAACCTAACATCAGGTTTGTCTATACCCATCCCAAATGCAATGGTAGCTACTATTACGTCAACTTCTTCCATAAGAAATTTATCCTGATTACCTGCACGAACAACAGGATCTAATCCAGCGTGATATGGTAGTGCTTTTATGCCATTTACCAGTAACGTTTCTGCTAATTCTTCTACTTTTTTACGACTTAGGCAATAGATAATACCCGATTTACCCATGTGCCCTTTAATATATTTTATAATTTCTTTATTAACATCTTTTGTTTTGGTTCGTACTTCATAATATAAATTCGGACGGTTAAAAGATGAAATAAACAAATTAGCATTCATCATATTCAGATTTTTCTGAATATCTTGCTGTACTTTTGGTGTAGCGGTTGCTGTGAGGGCTATGATAGGAACTTTTTTCCCGATAGCTTCAATAATAGGTCGAAGTCTGCGATATTCTGGCCTAAAATCGTGACCCCATTCCGAAATACAATGGGCTTCATCAATTGCATAAAATGAAATGGTTATATCTTTAAAGAATTCAACATTTTCTTCTTTAGTAAGCGATTCAGGAGCTACATATAAAAGTTTGGTTTTTCCTGAAGTAATATCTGCTTTTACAGCTTTTATTTCTGTTTTAGATAAAGAAGAATTTAAAAAATGAGCAATTCCATTGTCGTTGCCAAAGTTGCGAATAGCATCCACTTGATTTTTCATCAAGGCAATCAACGGAGAAATAATAATAGCAGTGCCTTTACTTATAATAGCTGGTAATTGATAACATAATGATTTTCCGCCTCCCGTTGGCATAATCACAAAAGTATCTTTTCCATCAAGTAAACTTTTAATTATATTTTCTTGATTTCCTTTAAAATTATCAAATCCAAATATTTTCTTCAGATTCTTGTGAAGAGCATCACCTTCCTTAGTTGCCATTTATGATATTAATTAAAATGAATATTATTATCTTTTGTAAAAATAGAATTTTTTATTAGAAACATTATAAACCATAACAATTTTTATAATTTTTTATTGTTAAATGAAAAAAATCATGTAGGTTTGTAATGTAAATGTACTACAAATTTTTCAACCATTTACAAAAATATTTTATTTACAAAAATTTTAACATTGAAATCATTCGAAGAAATAAAAAACATTGCTTTATCAACGATTAATAATGAAGCAGAATCTGTTATTAATCTAAAAAATTACATTGATAATCAATTTGCAAAGTGTGTTGAAATAATTTATGAATGCAAAGGTAGAATAATTATTTCAGGAATTGGTAAAAGTGCAAATATTGGAGCAAAAATAGTTTCTACTTTCAATTCTACCGGCACACCTGCTATTTTTATGCATGCTGCTGATGCTATTCATGGTGATTTGGGAATTATTCAACCTGATGATATTATAATATGTATATCAAAAAGTGGAAATACTCCAGAAATTAAAGTTTTAGTACCTCTGATAAAATCGATGGGCAATAAAATTATTGCAATGCATGGGAATAGTCACTCTTACTTGGCTCAACAAGCCGATTATTCTATCAATTGCAGTGTAGAAAAAGAAGCTTGCCCTAATAATCTGGCACCTACATCTAGTACTACAGCACAATTAGTGATGGGCGATGCTTTAGCAGTTGCTTTGCTCGAATGCAGGGGGTTTACAACGAGCGATTTTGCAAAATATCATCCTGGTGGAGCATTGGGAAAGCAATTGTATTTAAAAGTTAGTGATTTATCTGTAAACAATGAACTTCCAAAAGTGAGTAAAAATACAGATGTAAAAAACACAATTATTGAAATTACTTCTAAAAGATTAGGAGCAGCAGCCGTTGTAGAAGATGATATAATTGTTGGTATAGTTACTGATGGTGATTTAAGACGAATGTTACAAAACAATATCCCAATTGAACTATTAAAAGCCAAAGATATTATGTCGTTGCATCCTAAAGCCATTAGAAAAGATGAATTGGCTGTAACAGCACTAAATGTGATGAAACAAAATAATATTACACAATTATTAGTAGTAGATGTTAATAATAAATACGTAGGTGTAATTCACTTGCATGATTTATTGAGAGAAGGAATTATTTAAAAATGCTAAACTTAAACTTCTATATTTACGTAATTTTTAATTTGTTAATATTGAAATTATGTAAAACTAAGTTATTAAATTTAACGTTAAAACAATAAATAATAAATAGCTTAGTTTTTCTAAGCAACATAGATAATAAACAATGATATTAAGAACTGAAAATATTGTAAAAAAGTACAAGAGTCGTACAGTAGTGAACGGTGTGTCAGTACATGTGGAACAAGGAGAAATAGTTGGATTATTAGGCCCCAATGGTGCTGGTAAAACTACTACTTTTTATATGACTGTTGGTTTAATTAAACCTTTTTCTGGAAAAGTATATCTTGATGATCTTGATATTACTGAAATGCCTATGTACAAACGTGCACAACATGGCGTAGGTTATCTTGCACAAGAAGCTTCTATTTTTAGGCAATTAAGTGTTGAAGACAATATTATTGCGGTACTTGAATTTACAAAATTTAGTAAAGAAGAGCAGCATGAAAAATTAGAAACTTTATTAAATGAATTTGGGTTACAAAATATCCGAAAAAGCAAAGGAATTCAACTTTCGGGTGGTGAAAGGCGTCGTACAGAAATAGCTCGTGCCTTGGCTGTTGACCCAAAATTTATTTTATTGGACGAGCCTTTTGCAGGTGTTGATCCAATTGCAGTTGAAGATATTCAAACCATAGTTACGAAATTGAAAGAAAAAAACATTGGAGTATTAATTACCGACCATAATGTTCATGAAACCCTTACAATTACTGATAGAGCGTATCTTTTATTTGAAGGTTCTATTTTAAAATCAGGTACATCTCAGGAATTAGCCGAAGATGAATATGTTCGCAAAGTATATTTGGGTAAAAACTTTGAGCTGAGAAAGTAAGTTTTTCTATCTTAACATTTAGTTGATCAATGTTTTAAATAAATAAAGATTAACGACAATGAAAACTTTCTTACTTCTCTTGATCATACCAGCTGGCATACAAAGGGTATGCATTGGCAATTCTCATTATTTGACCTTCAATAAGCGTTTTGTCTAAAACTTTAATTTTTTTGGCTGGAATTCCAGCATACAATGAGCCTGACTCAACAATGGTATTCTCAAGAACAATCGCTCCTGCTGCTATCATCGAATTACTTTCAATAACAACACCATCCATTACTATTGCACCCATACCAATTAAAACATTATCGTGTATAATACAACCATGAACAATGGCTTTATGGGCAATGGATACATTATTGCCGATTTGTGTAGCTGCTTTCTGATAAGTACAATGCACTATTGCTCCATCCTGAATGTTCACATTATTACCTATTCTAATGGTATGCACATCCCCTCTTATAACCGTATTAAACCATACACTACAGTTATCACCCATAATTACGTCACCTGTTATGGTGGCATTGTCTGCTAAAAAGCAATTTTTGCCAAATTGAGGACTTATGCCTTTTACTGATTTTATTAGTGCCATGTTATTAGTTATTGGTTTATAATGTTTTGGTAAATAAATACTATGTTTTTCTTTGTTTGATTTCCATTAATTCTTCATGATTAATAGATTCAAAACTAAATCCTTTTGCCAGAAAATGTTCAATAAACATAGGTAAAGCAAAGATTAATCGCTCTTTAGCTTTTATACTATCGTGAAAAACAACAATTGAACCATCAAAAGTATTTTGAATAACATTTTGCAAACATTGTTCGCCTGTAATTTTTGTATCGAAATCGCCACTTAATACCGACCATAAAATGGTAAAATACTTTTCTTTTAGCAGATTAATTTGTGCAGGAGTAGCTTTTCCGTAAGGTGGACGAAAGAGATTGGTCTTTAAATATTTTTCACATTTGTTTACATTCTCTATATATTCTTCTTTTGGTGTTTTCCAACCATTCAAATGATTGAATGAGTGACATCCAATGCTATGTCCGCTTTCAATAATCTGTTGTAATATTTGAGGATATTTTCTGATATTGTCACCTACACAAAAAAAAGTTGCTTTAACTTTATAATGAGAAAGAATTTTTAATACATCGGGTGTAATTTCAGGTATAGGTCCATCGTCAAAGGTAAGGAAAATACGATTTTTACCTTTTGGCATTTCCCAAAAAACGGTTTTCCCTGTTAGCTTACTGAGTATATAAGGTGACTTTATGAAATACAATTTTGAATCTTTTTGTTTATAAACACCAAAGTGTAAAAGTATAAAAAAGTATTTAGAAATTAAAACTAAAAAGTAAGAGAAAGTCAGTATTAGAAAAATTACAATTAAATCGAGATATTATGTATTAATGCACATCTAATCCATATTGCATATACACTAAATGATTTAAAGTTTTAAGGATTTCCTCCATGTATTCGTTTACAGCTTTCACACTACCCGGCAAGGTATAAACTAATGAGCTTCCCATCAATCCTGCAATACTTCGGCTTAATAAAGCATTTGGTTTTTCCTGACCATATTTGAAACGAATCATTTCCATAATTCCTGGTATTTCTTTGTCAAGCAAAGGTTTTACGGTTTCAGGAGTGATATCTCGAGGTCCAATGCCTGTTCCACCCGTTGTAAAAATAAAATCCACATGATCTTCTCCTGCCTGTTGCAGATGAAAAGTAAGCAAGCCAGCATCATCAGGAATAATAACGAGGTTGATAGCTATTATTATACTATTTTCAGTAGCATGCTTTTCCAATAATTCTTTAATGCGAATACCACTGCGGTCTTCATATTCGCCTGCACTTGCTCTATCGCTGAGTGTAAGCACTAAAGCTTTGTATATTTTGGGATAATATTCTAACACATCGCCTGCTTTTAGTGTTCCTCCCTCAAGTACTCTTGCAAAAATACCTTCTTTGGGCATCACACAATTTCCAACTTCACGATAAATGGCACATCCATCACCATGACAATGTTTGCCAATTTGTGTAACCTGTAAAGTTACAGTGTCATTTTTTAGAGTATCAAGTGGATGCATTTTATATAACAAAGTTCCTTCTGTCGTGATGTTTTCGGCAAATTCACCAAAGTTAATTTTACGATTTGCTTTTGCTTCAAATTTTGCAATACTTTCAGTTCCTAGTAAACTTACCTGTCTGTGCCATTTTCCGGCATGTGCATCATTTGTAACTCCATTAGAAGTGAGTTCTATAGCACTAACAGCTTTTTTGATAGTTCCTTTTTGTTCGGATATATTGACAGATAATATTTTAAGTTTATTCATAATCTTTATGTTTGAAAAGGCAAAAATAAGAAAACTTTAGCTCTTGAAAAATGTAAAGTTCATAAAGTTAATGGATATATTCGCTTGATTTGCTTTTCTTTCAGCATCAAAGAAATAAGAAAAAAATATTTAACCTATTTTTTGTATTCTAACAAATTGTATCTTTGCCGCTTTTATAAATTTAAATAAAATTTTGATGAACGAATTAAGTTATAGTTTAGGGGTTAGTATGGCTTTTAATCTTAAAGGTCAAGGTATTAATATTGAAAATCATGCTGATTTTCTAAAAGGCATGGAAGCAGTTTTAACAGAAAGTGAATTGGCTATTTCCGAAGAAAAAATCGGAGAAATAATTAATGCTTATTTTACTGAATTGCAGGAACAGAGTTTTGCTGAGGTGAAAAATGCAGGCAAATTGTTTTTGGAAGAAAATGCTAAAAGAGAAGGTGTTGTTACTTTACCTAGTGGGTTACAATATGAAATTATTACTGAAGGAAAAGGTGAAAAACCAGGTTTAACCGATGTTGTAACTACACATTATCATGGTACTTTAATTGATGGAAATATTTTTGATAGTTCAGTTCACAGAGGTCAACCTGCAAGCTTTCCTGTAAATGGTGTTATAAAAGGATGGACAGAAGCATTGCAATTAATGGCAGTAGGCTCAAAATGGAAACTATATGTTCCTTATCAATTGGCTTATGGCGAACAGGGTGCAGGGCAAGCTATAGGACCTTACACTACACTTGTTTTTGAAGTTGAATTACTGGATATCCAGAAATAATTTTCAAAATTAAAAGTTTATGAAGACTAAATAAGCAATTATTTGGTCTTTTTTTGTAATATTAATATCCATGTGAAAAATTAAAATCATAATATTAACAAATCAATTCAATTCATTATTGTCAATTCAAAAATTCTCTCCTTTTCCCTCCATTTTCTAAAAAATTCATATCTTTGCGTTTCTATCTTTCTATCAATACAAACAATCAATAAACACATATTCAAATGATTACTGATAATTTCATTAAACGTCACAACGGTCCTCGCGAAGAAGAAATTGAGTTGATGTTAAAAAAAATTGGCGTAGCCTCATTGGATGAACTGATTGAGAAAACAGTTCCACCTTCTATTCGGTTAAAAGCTCCTCTCAACTTGCCAAAAGGCATGAATGAGTTCGAATATTTAAATCACATCAAAGAAATTGGTGCAAAAAATAAAATTTTCAAAACATTTATAGGAATGGGGTATTACAATTCCATTACTCCTGGTGTTATTACCCGTAATATATTAGAAAATCCGGGTTGGTACACTTCTTACACTCCATATCAGGCAGAAATTTCACAAGGTCGTTTGGAAGCTCTTTTGAATTTCCAGACTATGGTTAGCGATTTAACTGCTTTGCCTATTGCAAATGCTTCGTTATTAGATGAGGGTACTGCTGCTTCTGAGGCAATGATAATGTTTTACAATTCTCGTTCGCGAGATGCTGTAAAAAAAGGAGCAAATCAATGTTTTGTTTCATGTAATCTTTTTCCACAAAGCATTGATGTTATTCTTACTCGTGCAACTGCTTTAGGAATAGAATTAGTATATGGTGATCATAAATCATTTGAATTCAATGATAAAGTTTTTGGAGCTATCGTTCAATATCCTGATCAATATGGTGAAATACATGATTATTCTAATTTCGTTGTCAAAGCAAAAGCAAATGGAAGTTTCGTTGGAGTTGCTACAGATTTAATGTCTCTTGCCTTACTAACACCTCCAGGCGAATGGGGTGCCGATTGTGTTTTCGGTTCTTCTCAAAGATTTGGAATTCCAATGGGTTATGGTGGTCCACATGCAGCCTTCTTTGCTTGTACTGAAAATTTTAAACGCCAGATTCCAGGACGTATTATTGGAATTTCGCAGGATGCTCAAGGTAACCGCGCGTTGCGTATGGCGTTGCAAACACGTGAACAACATATCAAACGCGAAAAAGCAACTTCTAATATTTGCACTGCTCAGGCATTATTAGCTACAATGGCTGGAATGTATGCTGTTTATCATGGTCCAAAGGGAATTAAAGAAATTGCACGTCATATCAATATCTTGACAGGTGTTTTAAATAACGAATTGAAAAAATATGGATATACTCAACATAATGCATATTTTTTCGATACTTTATGTATTGAAATTCCAACAAATATAGATATAGAAGTTATCAAAGCAACAGCTTTAGCTTTAAAAATGAATTTTCGCTATATTGGAAAAACAATGATTGGAATCAGTATTGATGAAACTACTACATTATGCGATATAAATAAAATACTTAATATTTTTGCCGATGCAAATAAAAAAGAATATGTAAAATTTGTTTGTGTTCCTTCGGAATGCGAATTAATTACAACGATTCCTTTA
>CAZUCB010000102.1:0-10281 GCA_964618755.1 uncultured Bacteroides sp.
GATGAAATTTTTGCAATTATCAACAATATATATGGCTTAATGTATGGTTTTACACCTGTTGACGAAAAACAAACCGAATTTTACCTCAAACAATACTTCAAATTAGTTAATCCTGAATTTGTTTCTGTGGTTTTAGACAAAAATAACAAAGTTGTTGCTTTTGGTGTTACCATGCCTTCCTATTCAAAAGCTATGCAAAAAGCAAAAGGCAAACTGTATCCGTTTGGTTTTTATCATTTGAACAAAGCTTCAAAAAAGAACGACACTATAGATATGTATTTTATAGGTATTCGTCCCGATTTTCAGAACAAAGGTGTACTGGCAGTTATGTTTTGCGATTTGGCAAATAAATTAATTGCCAAAGGCTTTAAAAAAGCAGAGACCAATGTAGAATTTGAAAGCAACGAAAAAATGCAGAATCTGTGGAGCTATTTTGAACGTCGCCAACACAAACGCCGAAGAAGTTATTTTAAATACTTGGTAAGCAAGCCAAGAGGCGAAGATGCTACGATGATATAAACTTTTATTGTTTTACAAATTTCTGTATTGTTCTATTAACACCATCCGAAATTTGAATAAAATAAATCCCTTTTTCAATATGGTCTGTTTTGATTTGTAATTTTTCTTTTAAAAATAATTTTTCAGATAAGACAATTTTTCCAGTAATATCAAAAACGGATAAAAAAGTATTACTCATTTTATGATCGTTCCTATAAATTTCCAGAAAGTCATTACAGGGATTAGGTGAAATTGTAAAATTAATATTATCAATGGAATTCTCAATACCCATAATCACGCTTCCATTACCATTTACCACCCAATTATTGGGATCAACGACAATTCCAGAAACTGGACGAAATAATGGAATTTTAAAAGTCTGCACATTGGTTGTTTGATACAATTTTATATTTGTATCACCCAAAGATGACTGAATTTTATATTCCATCTGCATTTTAAACAGAGGGGTAATATTAGATGAAGTGGATTCTGTACTTTTTATAAACAAAGTGTCATTTTGTTTCCAATACAGTATATTAAAAGTAGGAAAGCCTTCACCAACATACCATTGATTAAAGAAATCTGTAAAATCTTTTCCGGTAAGTTCTTCGGCAACTGCTTTAAAATCAATACCGGTAAGAGTACTGTCTTTATAACGGATCTGAATCTGTTTTAATATATTAAAGAAAGTAGTATCATTTCCTATTTCAAATCTAAGGTTATGAATAATTGCAGCCCCTTTTTTATAAGAAAGTCGGCCATCGAAAATGCGGTTCTCATCCACAGCCTGATAAGGAGGAATATACACACTTCCATCTGGCGAAGACATTATATTGTTATGCATATCCAACATGTGTTGCTGAGCTTCTTGCATACCTGCAAGATTTGAAGCAGCCAGATACTCACCATAAGATGCAAAACCTTCATTAATCCATATGTCGCTCCATGTTGCACAGGTTACATTATTGCCCCACCACTGATGCGATAATTCGTGACAATTAAGGTAAAAATTAAAATTTCCAAGTGTAGTCATGGTCTGATGTTCCATACCACCACCTAAGGGAGCCATACAATGACCATATTTTTCTTTATAAAACGGATACATACCAAATAAATCGGAGTATAATTCAATAAAATCGATAGTAGTATCTATTTGCGATTTAAAAGTAGTTAAAGTTGAAGGATTATTATAAATATAATTCTGAATTAATATAGAATCCTGCAAACCTGCAGGATGAGCATAAATAGAATAATCAATATATTTACCTACAGAAAACGATAATAAATAATAAGCAATCGGATAACGTGTTTTCCATTCATATCTTACTTTATTATTTGGTAACGGAATGGTTGCAGTAAGCAAACCATTTGAGCCTACTTTATTGTCATTATTGGTTGTAACAAATATATATGCAGAATCTGCCTTGTCTGTTAAAGATTGCTTTACAGGAAACCACTCTTTTGCCGCAAATGGTTCAGATAAAGTCCATGTAATCTGATTGCCCCAATTAGGTGAAGTCTGACAAGAAATTCCGCTGAAAAAATTACCAGTATTAGGAGGCATACCATAATAAAAAATCTGTACATTTACTTCCGAATAAGGACTTAATGGATTTAATCCGATAGAAACATAATCACCAGTTCTTTGAAACAAATATTTCTGATTATTTACTTTAACAGAGTCTATAATAAAATAATCTTTTAATTCAAAAACAAAAGTATCCAAAGGTGCAGAAAGGACTTTGGCCATTATAAGCACGTTCCCTCCAACAAAAACAGATGTTCTTTCGGCCTTGATATCAATTTTGTAGAATTTAACATCATATTTATCCATCAAAGATACTGAGCTTTTGTTGATTACCTGAGTGGTTTGTCTGTTGTGACTATGAAATTCTTTTTCTCTTTGATAACTATTAGTAAATTGTGCAGAAACATATGAATAAAAGAAAAATAAAATTATAAAGTTTATTGATTTTTTCATAAATATTTAAAATTAACTGAATTCACAAAAGTATAAAATATCTTTAGTTAAACTTGTCAAATATATATTTTATCCATTAAAAACTTAGCTTTATCAAATAAATTGCACTTTAACATATTATTTAAAAAACTAATTACATAAAGTTTTAATTTTGTAGTAATTAAAAGTACAATGTTTTTACCTAATAATTATTAAAAATGAAAATGAATTTATTAAAATTTAGTTTGCTTTTTTTATGTTTTCTTTTTGTCGCAACAATTTTGAATGCACAGGATGAAAAAGACAAAAAAATAGAAGGATACAAATTTACTATTGAAAAACAAATTAAAGCTACCTCTGTTAAAAATCAAAGTAAATCAGGTACATGTTGGAGTTTTTCAACTTTTTCTTTTATTGAATCTGAATTAATCAGAATGGGAAAAGGTGATTACGATATTTCAGATATGTTTACCGTAAGACATGCCTATGCTGATAAAGCTGAAAAATTTGTACGTATGCATGGTACAATAAACTTTGGCAGTGGTGGAGCTGCTCATGACGTTACCAATATGATACGTAAATACGGAATGGTTCCTGAGGAAATTTATGCTGGATTAAATTACGGAGAAACCAAACATGATCATGGTGAAATTGATGCAGTTCTTAAAGCTTATATTAAAGCTATAGCGGATGATAATAATAAAAAAATAAGTACAGCATGGTTAGCTGGATTTAACGGAATTTTAGATGCATATTTTGGCAAATTACCTGAAAGTTTTAATTACAAAGGGAAAACATATACTCCGCAATCTTATGCTAAGGAATCTGGTATTAATCCAGATGATTATATTGAATTTTCTTCTTTCACTCATCATCCTTTTTATTCAAAATTTATCATAGAAGTTCCTGATAATTGGGCTTGGGATGCGGTGTATAATGTTCCTTTGAACGAAATGATGTCAATCATTGATAATGCAATTAACAATGGGTATTCAGTTGCTTGGGGTGCTGATGTTAGCGAAAAAGGATTTTCATGGAAAAATGGAGTTGCAGTTGTCCCTGATGAAGACAAACCAGATTTACAGGGTACAGAAAGAGATAAATGGGAAAAATTAACCGAAAGAGAAAAAGCAGCGCAGCTTTATACTTTTGATAAACCCATTAAAGAAAAAGTTATTACACAGGAAATGCGTCAATTAGCATTTGACAATTATCAAACAACTGATGATCATGGAATGGTAATTTGTGGCATCGCTAAAGATCAAAATGGTAATAAATATTATCTCGTTAAAAACTCTTGGAGTGCAGAAGGAAAATACGAAGGCTATTTTTATGCTTCAGAAGCTTTTGTTAAATACAAAACTATGGATATTATGATTCATAAAGAAGCCATACCAAAAGATATTTTGAAAAAAATTAAATTGTAATTGCAATAAACTAATTCTTAAAAAGAGGTTCTAATTTAAATAGCACCTCTTTTTTTATGTTTAAACACACCAAACTATGCTTATTCGCATCCAAAAGCAAAAAAAGCTCATCCTTTAAAGAATAGATATCCGTTAAGAAACTTTATAAAAATAGAGAAAAGCAGTTAAAATACCTTAAGAAAATACTTGCCTTTAACTTTATCAAACCTACCGAGAACTGATAATTTACTACCGAGAACTGATAGCCTCTTTACTTCGCCTTTCAAATGTTGTAAATTTATCAAAAAAACAATAACTTAAAATTTTAAAACTATGAGAAAAATGCTATTCTGCCTGATTTTAGTAAGCACAATGCTATCAGGCACTTTTGGACAAATTGGTAGTATCAGGGGTAAAGTCATTGATTCTATCACCAACGAAACATTACCTGGTGCAAATGCTTATATAGAAGTTGGTAAAGCATTAATTGGTGCTTCTACTGATGTTTATGGCTATTTCCACATTAAAGGATTAAATCCAGGTGTTTATAATGTTAATATTTCTTATGTTGGTTATAATAAAAAAATAATCACAACAGTAAGAGTAAATTCTAACGAAATGACATCACTTGAGGATGTTTATCTTACCATTAAAGATGATTTAAAACCGTTTGTATTTGTCGAATACAGAGACAAATTAATTGATACAAGAACCGTTGATGTAATTAGAGCTAAAGAAATTAAAAATATTCCAAACTCTAAAAATCTAACTTACCTTTTAAACGCAATTACACCTGGAGTCCTTGCTAGCGATGACGGAAGAGAAGTTTATTTTAGAGGAGCAAGAAATGGAGGTGTAGTATATTATGTTGACGGTGTAAAACAACGTAATGGTGAATATAAAATTCCCAGCACAGCCGTTGCCAGTATTATGGTTTACATGGGAGATGTTCCTGCTAAATATGGGGATTTTGACGGTGGAGTTGTTGTTGTTGAAACCAAAAGTTATTTCGATCTTGAAGCTGAAAGAATGGCCGCAAAACAAAGGTAAAATTACGGATATTCATTTTTAAATAATTCAAACACCCATTGAAATGAAAAAAATCCTGAACATAAGCTTTCTATTGATAATTACAATCAGTGGTTTCTCACAAAAAGAAACAATCAGTGCTTTTGTAAAAGATGCAAATACATTGAAACCTATAAAAGATGTAAATATAAAAGTAGATGGTACTTCAAAAGGTACAATATCAAATGATTCAGGATTTTTTTCACTTTCAGTTCCAACAAATAATTCTAAAATAATTATTTCACATGTCAGTTATAAAAAACTGGTTTATAGCTGTTTAAATATTGAAAAAGAAATTTTTTTAACTCCTTTGGTAAATGAATTAAAAGAATTTACTATTAACGCCAATCCTATAAAAAGTATAACGAAAAAACTTCCTATTTATGTAATTGACTATTTATTAATTGATAACAAAGTATTACTCTTGGCTTATAATCGAAAAAAAATAACCGACGTTCGATTATTATTAATTGATCATGATGCAAATATATTGCAAGAAAAGAAAATCGAAGAAGCTGAAGAATTATACAGAGATTGCTTCGAAGATATCTATTACTTGAATAAAAAAGAAGCCGTTAAAATTGAAATAAAACCAACTGAAATTGCTATTATTCAAACAATTGCGAAAAATGATTTTTATGCTTACAATAAAGCTATTGATTTTAAAATTAATGACAATATTTATTATCATACATTTCATTATCAAAACTTTATAATGAAATTACATAGTATCAATTTATATGATGAAGAAAATGAAAGACGTACAATACTTACATTGACCGATAGTAGTAAAATTGATATTTTTGAAAGTGAATTTAATTTCTTTTATTATGCAAAAAGAGCCCAAAAATATGGGTTATCCGTTACCTCTGTTTACAAAAATTTGGATGTATTACGCAATTATCAATCCCTCGACTGGGAAGACATTCATGGTAGGTTTTCACCTTTAAAAGCAACTGTTATAAATATAATGGATAAAATCTGTTTGTTTAATACAATTACAAATACTATTGAAACTTATAATACTGAAGGTAAAATCATTAACAAATCAGAAGCTAAGTTTGTTAACGATAAAAAATTTACAGGAAAGATTATAAAAGATGAAAGCGGAAAAAATTTATATGCTGTATATAAAGAAGGTTCAATCATATCATTAAAAAAAGTTGACGAAATCAATGGAAGTTTAAAATCATCAATAAACATTCCTAATTTCCCTTTTATTGAAAACATAAAAATAGCGGGTAATCAAGTATTTTTTTTATATAAGAAAACAATAAATGAGGAATTAAAACAATTATATACATTACAAATTTAGATTTGATTTTAGTTGAAATCATGTTTTTTTAACTATTTTGTTAAAATATGTCATTTAAAAATATTAAGGGCAAAACCTAAAATGAAATTAGGAAGTTGATTTCGGAAATGCTGAAGCTAAATTTCTACTTCTCCCTTAATTTTGACCTTTCCTGTTGTCAAAAAAAACTGTGTAAACACAAAAGCCAAGTTTCGGTAAAAAACTACATATATTTTATTAAAATAAAATGCATGGCTAAAAATGCTTATATTTGTAATGAAAATTAATAATAAAGGTTTTGGATGAACTGAATTTAACTGAATAAAGCATACTAAATTTATAGCTTATGTCGAACCACGATACAATTCATATTTTAATTCTTGACGATCAGGAAACCTACCGAAATGGCTTGGGGATTTTCATCAATAAAATTCCAGGTTTGCAAACGCAGCTTGCTTCAAAACCATCAGAAGCCTATGAAATCACAAAAAATCAGCACATCGATATTGCCATTGTAGATATTGATTTACCTCAGGAGTCTGGCATTGAGGTTATGAAAAAGATTAAACAGGTAAACAGCGAAACAGAGGTAATTATTATTTCGGGCCATAGTGATATCGAAACCGTAGTTGAATGTTTGCGTCAGGGTGCTTTCGATTATTTTAAGAAACCTTTCGATATGGTTGCCATTAAAAATGCCATCGAAAAAACAAAAAAGTTTATTGAAATAAAAGATAAATTAAGTTCGGCCAAAGAAAGAATCAGAAATCTCGAAAACATTGTTCAGCGTCAGCAGAGCAACCTGCTTTACGGAAGCAGTCAGGAAATCAACCGGGTAAAAGATCTTATCATCAATGTTGCACATTCCAACGATACAGCTGTATTTATTTCGGGCGAAACCGGCACCGGCAAGGAGTTGGTAGCTAAACAAATTCATGCGCTTAGCAATCGCAATATGCAGGTATTAAGTGTTTGCAATTGTTCGGCCATTCCCGAGCATTTGTTTGAAAGCGAATTTTTCGGCTACAGTAAAGGTGCATTTACCGATGCCAAAACTGATAAAAAAGGATGGTTCGAAATTGCCGACAAAGCAACCCTCTTTCTGGACGAAATTGGAGATATGCCAATGTTTTTGCAATCGAAACTATTGCGCATTCTCGAAGAAAAAAAGGTTACCCGCCTGGGTGCTGTTAAAGCAATTGATATCGATGTAAGGGTTATTTCTGCAACCAATAAAAACATTTCCGATTTAATCAGAGAAGGTAAATTCAGAGAAGATCTTTATTACAGGCTCAATACTTTTGAAATAGCATTGCCACCTTTAAGAAACAGAAAAGAAGATATTGCAGAATTAAGCTATTTGTTTTTAAAAGAATTTGCAGACAAACTCAACAAAAACATTCATCATATTGATGAAGCGGCCATTTCTCAGCTATTATCTTTCCAGTATCCCGGCAATGTAAGACAGCTGAAAAACTTTATCGAAAGGGCTGTCATCTTATGCAAAGGTGATACGATTAATAAGGAACATCTTATCAATAATATTTTTGATTTCTCATCTAATCAAAATACTATAGTTACACCTAGCGATAACAACCTCGATTTAGCTAAAAACGAATTACTACTTATCGAAAGAGCTTTAAAACTATCTGATAACAACAAGACCAACGCAGCAAAATTATTAAACATTACCCTTCAGTCGTTAATACGTCGAATGCAGAAATATAATCTGTAAACTTTAATCTATAAAACACTTACGATATCGTAAGATTAGTTATCGTTTCGTAATTACTTTAAAATGAAAGCTTATCGTCTTTTATTTTGAAAAAGGCATTATATTTACTATATTTGTAATGTGTTACGAAATCGTAAGTATAAGATGAATCGCTATATTGGTATAGATTTGGTTATGTGGGCATTAAACTATTGGCACGATAATTGACTATTGGAATGCATAATTATAAAAAAACAAAAGCACATTATTCAATTAAAAATATAAACTCATGAAAAAAATAATTCTCTTACTGTTTTCTATTTCAATTTTAATTTCATGTAGAAAAGAAACAGATAGCACACCTACAACACCTGTTGTTACCACTATGGAAAATATGGTTGTAAGTCCAAGTTTTAATTATAAAACATCTCAGGATGTAAGCATTGAGCTAAAAGCACAGGATAATTCAGGAATTCCATTAAAACAAATTCGTTTTAATGTTTTATCTGATTTAAAAGTAAGTAAAGGCAGCAATATTGTTTCGGGTGCCACCGACAACAATGGCGAACTTAGATTAAATATTCCTATACCTAGTTATTGCGATTCAGTTGTAGTAACAACAGATTATATTGGTCTGATTAACGAAATTAAACTTCCGATTATCGGAGGTAAAGCTAGTTATACTTTCGGTGGAATAAACAATAATAAATCATCTTATGAAGTTATAAATCCAAAATCTACCACTTTTATCAAATATTTAGGAAGCTATAATACTCAAGGAAAACCACAATATTTAGAAATTAAAGACCATATTGATAAAACTTTGTTGGATGATATTAATTCATGGTTGCCAGAATATAAATCTGTTCCAACCAATAATCCTCAATATTTAGCTTCATCTAACGAAACTAATGTGGTGATTAATCAACAGGCTGATGTTTATGTAACTTTTGTTCATGAAGGTGCAGGTTATATGAATGTATTAGGATTTTATACCTATAATAAAAACAATCCTCCTAGCAGTGCAAGTCAGATAGATTCTATTACTATAATATTACCAAATGCATCATTAGCCGGTAGCGGAGGTGCATTATCTACAGGAGATAAAGTTAAAATAGGGAGATTTTCTGCCAATACTGGCATCGGTTGGGTGTTGTTTGCAAATGGATGGAATGGCAGCAGCGTAAATACAAATGTAACAAAATATTATTCTGATCCAAGTTTTAATCCTGAAACCAGTGCAACTTATAAACAACATACGGTTCTGCTTCATGATGCTACAAGAGGATTGTTCCTTTGTGGTTTTGAAGATATGAACCGTAATCCAAACGTAGGTTCGGACAATGATTTTAATGATATTGTTTTTTATGTGAAATCAAATCCTGTGCAGGCAATTTCTCAGAACAATGTTTACCAGGCAAATCAAATTTCAGATGATTCTGATGGTGATGGTATTTCTAACTCCCTTGATGACTATCCTTCAGATGTTGCAAAAGCATTTAATAATTACTACCCATCACAATCGCAGTTTGGAACTTTGGCATTCGAAGATTTATGGCCATCAAAAGGTGATTATGATTTTAATGATGTTGTGGTTGATTATCGCTATAATTATGTAACAAATGCATCCAATTATGTTTTAAGTATTCAGGCTACTTTTATAGTAAAAGCAACAGGAGCAGGATTTTTAGATGGATTTGGTTTTCAGATACCAGGTCTTTTGCCTTCGGCTGTTAAAAGTGTTACAGGAACGCATCTAACAGAAACGGGTTTTATTTCAACTATGTCAAATGGATTGGAAGCAAATCAGTCTAAAGCTACCATCATAGTTTTTGATAATGCATGGAAAAACTTTACCAATATTACTGGAGTTAATCCTGATGGATATTCTGGTATCAATTCGGTAATTAACGGACGAAGAGGAACTCCTGATACTTTAAATATAAATATAATATTGAATCAGCCAATTCTAACGAGTTTGTTGGGCGCACCACCTTATAATCCATTTATTATTGCTAATAAGAAAAGAGGAAAAGAAATTCATCTTGCTGACCAAGCACCTACCGATCTTGCAGATCTTTCACTATTCGGAACTTCAAACGATAACAGTGTTCCTTTAGCAGGAAGATATTATAAAACAGCCAATAATTTACCTTGGGGGCTTAATATTGTTGAAAAGTTTAATTATCCAACAGAAAAATCAAAAATCATCCAAGGTTATTTAAAATTTGCAAACTGGGCACAAAGCAGTGGAGCGCAATATAAAGATTGGTATAAATCAACGAATGGTTATAGAAATTCAAGTTTAATTTATCCAAATTAATACAACATTTTAATGTGA
>CAZUCB010000103.1:0-6219 GCA_964618755.1 uncultured Bacteroides sp.
AGGGTGATGGTAAGGTTTTCTTCGCTTTTACGTAAAGCTTCATCTGCTAGTTTGCGTTCGGTTATTTCATGAGACAATATCTGAACACCCGCAATTTCATTATTTAAATTAGTAATCTTTGTATATGTACTTAGGAAGTATTTAGTTCCAACTGGCAAGCTTACTTCATCTTCATAAACTAAAGGAACTTCAGATAAAACAGCCTTTTTTATTCTTTCATGGTAAAATTCGGCTAGAGATTTTGGGAAAAAATCATAAATAGATTTTCCATTAAAATCTTCTGGAACTCCATTCATATTTTTTGCAGCAACGTTATTATATGAAATAATTGTTCCATCCACCTTATAATACCCAATCCCGATACCAGCATTTTCATGTAATAAACGGTATTTCTCTTCGCTTTCTTTTAATGCATTTTCAGCCCGTTTTTTTTCGGTTATATCCTGTAAAATACAGTGTGTTTGCTTAAAATTTCCTTCTGTGTCGTATCCTATCCTGCCATCAAAAGCAATAAACAAAACCGTAGCATTTTTATGCAACATCTCAAACTCGCTGTGGATTTTGCCCAATTCTTTAAAAACTGGGAAGCGTTTTCGGAATCCATCCTTAAAATCGGGTGTAAGAAAATCGCCAAACCACTTGCCAATAACCTCATCACGTTCGTAACCCAACGTATCGAGCCATTGTTGGTTTACTTCGATAAAATTTCCATCAAAATCTAGAGATTGATACCCAAGTGGCGCTTTATTGAATAAAAGCTGAAACTGCTCTTCGCTTGCTCGCAAAGCTTCTTCGGTAAGTTTATGCGATTGCAAATTCTTTTCGATGCTTGCTTTTAAGGAATCATACTCTTGTTGCAATTCCTGTAATTCTTTGCTGAGTTCTTGTTTGGTTTTGTCCTCAATATTCATAGCGATGTTTGTTTTAATTGATGATAACTGTTACCGTTTCTTTTATCATTGGCTATTACATTATTCTCGCTTCAACTTTGTGGTAAGCTTTTCAATATTTTGGGGCAAACTACCACAGCTTTTGTTATTTTTATCACAAAGGTACAATTATTATTACCAATGTTCGATAAACTTTTAAACAGAATTATAATTAAAATTTTTCACTTCGTTAAAAATGACAATTAATTATATCTTCTAAAAAGCTGTCATTCTAGGCAAAGTGAAGAATCTATAAATTTATTTCGGAGACTAATTAATTATTATAATTTCATGTTTATTTTATTTAACCCAAAAACCCCAAGACATAAAATATGCTTGGGGTTTGTAATTTTAAAAATAGTATGTCTATTATAACTTAAAAGGCAACGATACGGTTATTATATTAAAATAATAAATAAAACACTAAACGTTGAAGCGGATATTAAGGATATCACCATCGCAAACAACATACGATTTGCCTTCCACAGCAAGCTTACCTGCTTCTTTTACCTTGGCTTCGGAAATATATTTAATCATATCGTCGTATTTAATAACTTCGGCACGGATAAATCCTCTTTCCAAATCGCTGTGGATAGCACCAGCAGCTTGTGGAGCCGTCATACCTTTGCGTATCGTCCAGGCACGGTTTTCTTTACCTCCAACCGTAAAAAACGAAATTAAATTCAACAAACGGTAAGCAGAACGTATCAGTTTGTTAACGCCCGGTTCAGTTAAACCATAATCCTGCAAAAACACCAAACGGTCTTCGGCGGTGTCTAAAGCTGCAATATCGGCTTCTAATGCTCCGGCTATTACCAATACTTCAGCATTTTCGTCTTTAACTGCTGCTTTAAAATTATCAACATATTTATTGCCTGTGGTAGCCGAAGCTTCATCCACATTACAAACATACATCATGGGTTTATCAGTCAAAAGAAACATATCGTTCACCCATTTTTTATCATCATCAGATATTTCTAAGGTACGTACATTCTGGAAGTTTTCAAGGTGGTTTTTGTAACGAAAAAGTACATCCATTCCATGTTTGGCATCTTTGTCGCCGGCTTTAACAGCTTTTTCGGTGCGTTGTATTTTGCGTTCAATTAATTCCAAATCTTTTACCTGCAATTCCAGATCAATAATTTCCTTATCGCGAACAGGATTTACCGAACCTTCTACATGTGGCAGATTTTCATTATCAAAACAACGCAAAACATGAATAATAGCATCCGTTTGACGGATATCAGCAAGAAAGGCATTGCCTACACCTTCACCATTGTTAGAACCTTTTGCCAAACCAGGAATATCAACAATATCAATTGTTACCGGAATCACCTTTTCGGCTTTAATGATCTTATCTAATTCCAGCAAACGCATATCAGGAACGGTGGCAACGCCCATGTTCGATTTATTGGTACTATAAGCAAAGCTGGTAGTTTCGGCTTTGTTGTTTGAAATACAATTGAACAATGTTGTTTTTCCGATATTGGTCAATCCGATAATGCCACATTTTAATGCCATATTTTCTGTTTTTTAAGCTGCAAAGGTAAGAAAAGTTTGGAAAGTTCAAAAAAAGCTAAGCTTAATGCTGATTGACAGGAAATATCATGCCGTTTTCTTCAAAGTTTTGTTTCAACAATAAATAAATATCATTTGGCTTCTTGTTTTCAACTTCGTATGTAAATCTTGCCTGCTGGTAAAAATAAGATCTATTGATTAATTGTAAATTTACATAATCAGCTAATTCATCAGCTGCCAGATTCTTAAGCAATGGGCGTTGTTTTTTTGTTAGCAATAAGCGACTGATTATTGAGTTAGGATGCAATTTTAAGTAAACCGAAATACCATGCTTGTTAATTAGCTGCATATTATCAAAAAAACAAGGAGTACCTCCACCTGTAGAAATAATTGTGTTGTCGTGTTCGAAACTTTCTAATAAAATAATACGTTCTAATTCTCTGAATTTATTTTCACCAAAAAGATCAAAAAAGTTGGAAATACTCATTTTGTATTTACATTCAATGGCCTCGTCAATATCAATAAAATCCATATTCATTTTATGAGCAAGTCGCTTTCCTATTGTGGATTTTCCACTCGACATAAAACCAATTAAAATTATTCGCATTCTAAGTTTTTGGTTATAGGTTAATGGTTATATTATAATTTATAATTATGAAAGGATTATTTCTTCCATTTATTATGCAATTTCCTTTTCTTTTTATTGTACAATCCTGAGTTATGCAATCTGTTGTTGCTACCTCTTGATTTTTCCCATAAACTATTCACAGTATTTGAACTTGAACCGAAATTGAAATTCATATCAAATTTATACACAAACCCAATAGAAATATATCCATAGCCTTCGAGCTTAGACGATGAAGATTGGTAAGCATCTAAATAATCTGTAGTTAGATAATGTAAAGAAGTTTCAAAATTGAACAGCCATTTTTTATCTAATTGATAGGCAATTCCCAATCCTAATTTTATGAGAGGTTCTAGTTTAAACCCAATTGATTCACCCTTGTTATTATATCCAATTGCATCCTGAAATATTTCAGTCGTCATATCTCTTCTAATGGCATTAAAACCACATAAACCAATACCAGTAAATGCATAATACTTAAATTTACTCGATTCAGGTCTTCTAAGAAAATAATCAAGGTATTGAAATGTAACATCTAAATCTACAGCATATATATTACCTTTGAAATACATATTTGTTTTTTCATTGCTTCCTGATAGTTTTCCAAATGAAAAATGAGTTCTGATTCCCCATAATTTATTAATGGATTTCGTTAAGTTTATACTAGCCATTAGATTTTTATCAGTATAATAAAAACCACTTAAAGGAGCATTGTTCCATATTCTACCTTTATCATCACTTACATCGCCATAAAAATAATTTAATCCAATATTAGCACCCACACCCCATGCTTCGGAAAACCTAAAATTATTTTGAGCATTTACAAATGATTTTGCAAAGAAAAATAGTAATAAAAAAAGTAAAATTCTAAACTGTTTAACTGGCATTATTACTTGCTTTGAAATTTGTTCCAAAATTAGTACAATTCTCTGTTTAAAAAACGATGAAATGCAAAATATTTAAACTGTGTATTCTATTTGAGTTCTGGAGGCTTTGCAAAATTAGGATTGGAAATAAAATCTGTATCGGTTAATGTATTCAAAAAAGCCTTGAGTTGCAGCTTTTCAGAAGGCGTAAGCTGTACACCACCATTCATAGCTTGGTGCATCAGGGGATTTGTATAAGGCGACGAAATTACACCTTCGCTGTAGAAATCCAGCACCTGATCTATTGTTTTAAATCTGCCATCGTGCATATAGGGTGCAGTTAAAAGTATATTTCTCAACGTTGGTGCTTTGTAAGCTCCCCTGTCAACATTGTTTTGAGTTACCGAAAATCTATCTTTCGGATCATTGAAAATGCTATCTTTTCCATTGTTGTAAAACAAATTAGTGGTAAACATAGGATTACCACTTCCGCCATGACAGTGAAAACAATCTGCACCATTTTCAGTAGTAAATAATACATAGCCTTGCAGTTCATCAGTAGTTAAATTGGTTTCGCCACGTAAGTATTTATCAAATTTGCTGTTGCTCGAAATCAAAGTTCTTACAAATTGTGCAATTGCTTTGCTAATACGCTCGTAAGTTATTTCTTCGCTACCAAAAGCAGCCTTGAACATAGGTGGATAGATAGGAATAGATGCAATCATCTGAACAGTTTTATCTATACTCCCGTTCATTTCGTGTGGAGCACAAATTGCCATCCACACCAATGATTCTATGTTCTTAAAATGATATTGTGGAGATGCAGGAACGCCATAAACTACACTTCCTAATTGTGTATTATTGTTACTAATAAGGCCATTCCATAAGTAGCCATTATAATTAAACACAAGGTTTATTAATGGCATCATAAAATGAGGTGTAGGAATACCTGTTAACCCTGACGTTTTTCCATTTGGAAACCTCGGATTGTTCATCCCTACTTCAAAAGCATTGGCTTGTAGATGACAAGTAGAACAACTCATTAGAGAATCCGCTTGTGTTCTGCCCGAAAGTCTTCCATCATAAAATAAATACCTTCCCAGTTTAATACCTTCCACTGTCATGGGATTATCAGCCGGAATATTCAATAAAGTAGGAAAATACTTAGGTATTTGAATGGTATATGGCGTTGGATGCGTAGCAATAGGTTGTGGGTCAATATTATCTTTAGCATCTTTGTTGCAAGCAGAAAAAATAATAAATAAAGAAAATATTATAGATGTCAGGGATTGTTTTTTCAATGATTAAATTTTTATTCAGCAAATTTACAGCTAATTAATATATTAAATTTTAATAAATTAACGGAAGACAATTCAAGAATTCCAAAATAAAAAATAGAAATAAATATCTTACACAAAAGTAAAACATTTTCTTTAACAAAAGGATAATTTCTAAAGATAGCTTCACTGCTTTTGCAAACTAAAAATAGATACCATGTCCTTTAAACCCATCTTTTGTATTGTACTCCAATGTTGGCAAAGGTATTTTAATAAATCCTATAAGATCAAAAATCAAATCTAATGTTTTTGATTTGGTAGGAATGCGAGTAAGATCAATATCTAAAGATAAATAAAACTGACGATAACGTTCAAAACTTGGCATTGTATTTCCTTTATAAACCAAAGGATTGCTATGCCCTCCTATCATACCTTCTGCACCATAACCTATTGCTAAATTTAGCCATTTAGGAAAGCCTGAACTCTTAGGCAAAAAAGAATAAATATTTCCTGATAACCAAAAAGTACTTCCATTATAATCTTTAATAATCCGTTGAGGAAGATTACTCCCCAATAAATCTGGTCGGTATTTAGCATAATCCGTTGTATGTGTGGAATATTTTAACATTATTCTTTGTTCGTGCCAAGCTAATTGCTGACTTATAAATAAAGCCGAACCCAAGGTATTTGAACTAAAATCGCCCAAAGAAAAACCCCATTCGGCAGAAAACCCATCTAATATTTCGATGGTTAATAAATAAGCAGAACCATACAAACCTCCATACCAAATTGCTTTATTTTCTTTAACACCAGACCATTTTAATGCTTCATAACCAATTTTGCCAAAATAATAAGATGTAGTTGCATGCCCCATTTTATCCATTTGTTGCCACTCTCTGTTATCATTTATCAAATGAAACCCATTCATAGGATAATCTTTATACCATAATACATACAAACCTGTCATTGATGCTGCAAACAAAGCACTTTCAGTAATAATTACA
>CAZUCB010000103.1:6319-10188 GCA_964618755.1 uncultured Bacteroides sp.
ATTTATTTGAAAGCATTGATAATCTTCTTTACCTCTGCTATCTTAGTTTCCAATATACTGGTATTCGTAGCTTCTGCTAGAAAACGCAAATAAGGTTCTGTATTTGACGGACGAACGTTAAACCACCAATCTTTAAACTCAACCCTGTATCCATCGAAATCAAAATATGCGGTTGGCTTTTCCTGAGCAGAGAAATGATCGCGGATGGCATCCATTGCTTCCTGCTTTTGTTCAATCTTGAAATTAATTTCACCCGAATTAGCAAATTTAGAGATATCAGCAATAGCTTCTGATAACTTTATTCCTTTTGCCTTTAACTTACTTAGTATTTCCAATACTATTAAACATGCCATAATTCCTGAATCGGAATAATAAAAGTCGCGAAAATAATAATGTCCTGCTAACTCACCGCCGTATATACCATCTATTTCGCGAAGTTTAAGAGCTGCATAAGCCCTACCTACTTTCCATGTGTGCATTTCGCTGCCATATTTGCGAATATAATCGCCTACAGCTTTTGATGTACGAATATCTTGCAACACATTTCCTTTTAAGTCCTTTTCCTCTAAGAAATAATGTGCCAATAAGCCTATTATAAGATCAGGAGATATAAACTTACTATTTTCATCTACAAACATTACACGATCGGCATCACCATCAAAGATAACTCCAATGTCACTTTTGTTTTCAGCAACTAATTTTTGTAAATCAACGATATTTTCTGCTTCCAACGGATTGGCTTCGTGATTGGGAAAAGTTCCATCCATATTATCGAATATATATATTGGTTGATTTCCTAAAATGTCTTTTATTAGTAGTGCAGCCATTCCATTTGAACAGTCCATTGATATATTCAAATTGCTTATATCGGCTAAGTATTGACGTTGAAAATCTATATATTTATCTTTTACTTCATATTCAATAATCTTTCCTTTTTGAAGTGCAACGATAATATCAGCGGTTTCTATTAGTTTTTTCAATTCGCCCAAGCCTGAATCTAAACCTACCGGCAATGCATTGGTACGGGATACTTTCAAGCCATTGTATTCTCTAGGATTGTGAGATGCTGTAATCATTACCGAAGCATCGAATCCGAATTTAGCAGTAGCCCAATACACCATTGGTGTTGTGGATAGGCCGATATTATAAACATCAGCACCACTATCAGTAATTCCCTTGCATAAGAATTCATAAATCTCTGGAGAGGATTCTCTCACATCTCTTCCAACCAATACTTTATTGGTTTTTAATAATGATGGTAAAAAATAACCGATGCGATACACATCCGTTTTATTAAAATCGGTGTTGTAAACACCTCTTATATCATAAGCTTTAAATGCCTTCATATTTATTTTGTAAAGTTTTTGAGTTCTTCCAGATATTTTGGTTTATTGATTGAGAAAGTATTTTCAGCAGTAGCACCTAATACCTTATAATCTGAGGTAGGACATTTGGCAAGTTTTCGTAAAACACGCACATCCTTTTGAGCACAGATTTCTTCTTTTTCGCCCCATATAATGAGTATGCCGGCAACATTCTTTCCTCTTTCAGCCACTGCATATTCGGGTTCGATAAGATATTTATCAAAAGCCAAAGGAATCATTACATCCTCATTTTTTATTTCCTTAATTCTTTTTTGCACACTTTCTAATGTATTGTATGGAGAGTCGGCAATAATTTTATTGACTTCTGAACGATTGCATCCAATGGCTATCGATAAGCCTGCTCCCATTCCTTGTCCATACAAATCGAGCTGGCGAAATTTTGAATAATATTTACGGGTATAATCTATAACTGCATTCAAGTCTTTTTCGAATTGAGCATACATGTAAAAGTTATTGTTGATTTTAAATTCGCTGCTTTCGCCATAGCCACGATAATCATAAGTAATAACATTGTAACCCAGGGTAAGAAACTGGCTTGCCATTTCAATCATTTTCGACATATTTCCTTCGCCATTGTAACTTAAAATAATTACTTTCTTAGATTCAGAAGGTGCTTTAAATAACCATGCTGCCAATTGCATATTGTCTTTGGTAGGTATCGTCAATTTATCATAAGCTAAACCAAATTCATCGGGTAATACTTTGTATTCTTTTTGAGGTTTTAAGGCAAACAAGGTAGTGCTTGTTAATAATACAACTGCTAATAATGAAGTTAATATTTTCATTTGATACTTTATTTTTTGTTAGATAATTATGTTAAAATATTTTTCTTTGATTAAGTGCTTTCTGGTATTTACGTGCATTTGTCAAATGTTCGTCCATGGTTTTAGCAAAATTATGAAAGCCAGAGAAATCTTCTTTTGCACAAAAATACAAGTATTCTGTCTTTTTGTTTTCCAATACTGCATCTATTGATGAAATAGAAGGAATACAAATTGGTCCGGGAGGTAAACCTGCATATTTATAAGTATTATAAGGCGAATCAATAGACAAATGTTTGTTGAGTACACGCTTTATTGTAAAATCACCAACTGCATATTTTACAGTAGGGTCTGCTTGTAACAACATAGCTTTTCTGAGTCTGTTTACATATACGCTTGCAACCGTTGGTTTTTCGGCTTTTTGATTGGTTTCTTCTTCCACTATGGAAGCAATGATAGCAACTTCTTTGCGATTTAATCCTGCTGTATAGGCTTTTGCATTGCGATCGTCATTCCAAAACTTATCATATTCTTTTTGCATGCGACTCATCAATTCTTCGGCTGAAATATTCCACCATATTTTGTATGTATTGGGAATAAATAGTAAACGCAGTTCTTCAGGAGTTGTTTTGTAAGTGGAAAGAAAATCGGGATTATTAAATTGACGAATTAAAGTAGTACTATCGGTTTCTATTTGCTTGGCCAATTTACCAGCTAATTGTTCGTTGGTGCGAATATTATTAAAAACCAAATTTACGGCTTCCTGATTGCCCGAACGAAGCATGTTTATTATTTGATTGTTGTTCATGCCGGCTTTTAAAAGGTATTTCCCTGCTTTTACTTTACCCGTATAGCCTTTTCTATTGGCCAGCCATTCAAAAGAAGCTGTGTTATTTAATAGATTTTCCTGCTGAATGGTTTGCATTACCTGCTTAAAATCAGCATTGGTATGAATGTATAAGTAGGCTTTTTCTTTTGCAACGTTGGGCGAAAATATTTTTAAATAAAATACAAACCCAATTGTGCACGCAACAAGCAATGTTACAACTATGCCTGTTAAAATATATTTTTTATTTTTCTTCATTATAAAGCTTTGGTATTTCGAGATGCAAAGTTAAAAAAATATGACAAAACCTATCTATCTATTGATTTAGCAACTGCAAAAAGTGCTCATCTTTCCACACATTGTTTACAATTACCCAATCTTTTCGAGTGCCGCAAACGGTAAATCCATATTTAGTGAATAATTTTAAGCTGGCTTCGTTGTCGGTGAGAATACTGCAATACAATTGATGCAATTGCAAGGCATTGAAACAGTATTTGATTAAAGTCTGCAAAGCGTCTGAGGCATAACCTTTGTTTTGCATTTCATCTGAAATCAAAATGCCTATACCTGCTTTTTTATTTGTAGGATCGAAATCAAAAATATCAATGCAGCCAATAGGTTTTTTATCAGCCTCTATCATTAAGCGCAATTGTTTGGCAGTATATATATCCTGCATGCTAAAGACGTATTGTTCTACTACATATCGCGAAAAAGGAGCTACCGTATTTGATATATGCCATACATGGGTATCATTTTCCCAATTGTAAAGCGTATCTATGTCTTCGGGTTCCATAGCCCTGAGCAGTATATTTGTTCCCTTGAGTACTTGCATAGGATTGGTTTATTTTTATTTGATGCAAATATAAAACTTTCTTTTAGTTGATGATTTTATTTATT
>CAZUCB010000104.1:0-10122 GCA_964618755.1 uncultured Bacteroides sp.
TATAATAAAATTAAAAGGTTAAAAAAAAGGATTGCCAGTCTGACACCACGACAGACTGGGAATCCACATTTACTATTTATTTAGGTTAGATGCTCCTAATGATAGGAATCCTCTAAATATTAATTGAATTGTGCCAACTGCAGCAGCTAATGATTCAGGTAAGTTCAATGTTAAATCTACCTTGGCGCTTCCTGAAAATTGGAGTGTTGGAATTAAAGCCACGAAACCAGCATCACCAAACAATGAATCTTGAGCATCAGTAGCACCAGCTATAGATGTTGATGTTGCTATATCGTCTTGTACAATTGGAGATGAATTAAATCTGCGAGTATCAAAATTTTGAAGATATTGTACATTGTTTATAGCAATGTTTAAATATGAGTTATTAAACAATACATTACCATTACCTTGTGCAGCTTGAACAGCTCTTGAATTGTATGGATATAAAGAATAATTTGTACCAGTTGCAGCAAGTCCAGCTGAAGTTAAACCACCGATAAATAATCCAACGTGAGTTGCAGTAAATGCATCTGCACGATTTAACAATGATGCTTCTGCATATGTTTGTGCAGTATCACCTTGTAATATCGGAAATGTGTAAAATGTTTTTCCAGTTGCGATTGGTTGAATTAAACGAATTGTTGATGCGGTGGTAATTGGATTACGACCAGCGTTTTTGTATGCTTTTTTTATCAAGCTATACGTTTGTCTTGATGACATTTCTGATGATGACATTTTTTTTATTTTGTTTTTTTAGGTTTTACTTTTGGATTCATACTTCCCTGAATCCTTTAGGATTTTTTCTATTTTAGTAGTTGTAGTCTTCGTCTACACCATTAACAGTATTGATTTCATCGTTCATTGGATCAGCACCAATTTGATCTACACCATTAACTGTATTAATTTCATCTGTTCCGCTGATAAACAATATTCCATTATCACTATCAGCACCAATTGCTAAATTTGGAGCAACAGATTGGATTAAAGTCAATCCACCAGCAGCTACCATACCTGATCCAGCATTATAAGCCATTGCGTTTTTAACAAATAGTTGAACTCCAAGTCCAGCACCAACTTGTGCTGCTCCTTTGATGATACCAGTTTGTTTAGCTAAAAATTTATTTACAAGAAATCTTCCAACTACTGCACCACCTATCATTGCGATTGGAGCCATTAAATCAATCTTACCGATTGCACCCATTCTTGAACGTCTGCGACGTTTAGTATAGGATTTTTTTGCTTTGCGTTTTGCCATTTTAGTATATATTTATTTGAGGTTTTAATTTTTTTATTTTTATAACAATCCATTTTCAGCAAAACTAAAATAGCTATCTTTAGTGATAATCACATGATCTAAAATTCTAACATCATGTTCATTAGCTAAAGATGTAATTTGTTTTGTTATCGATTTATCAGCTGGGCTTGGATCTAATTTACCGCTTGGGTGATTATGACACAAAATTAAACCAGTACAGCCAATCAATAAAGCTCCTGACATTATTAATCTTCTTTCAGTTATTACAGATGTAAATCCGCCTTGTCCAACTAAATAAACTCCTAAACATTTGTTAGCATTATTAACATACATTACAGCAAAAAACTCTTGTGTTTCAATCATGTTTTTTGTTATAAATTTTTTAAAAACATCAACTGATTTTTGACTGCTATTTATAACTACACTGTCAACATTTTTTCCTCTTGTAATTCTTAATTTTACTTGTGGTGCTAAATCTTTTAATTTTTTTTCAGTTGATGCTTTACCTATTATAATTTCTTTTTGTGGTGCATATCCACTTAATAAAGGTAATTGTTTAGATGATATAGTTTTAAAATTTTCAAACGTTCCGTCAGTAAATCTATTGACTCTTACATTTTTAAAAGTACGTTTAGGCTTTTCATTTTTTTCAATCATTCTGGTTGAACCTTTAGTCCAGCCATTAACTTTTTTAGCAGTTGTTTTTTTTGCTTTTGGCTTTCCTTTCATCTTCCTGATGGATGCCATATAATCTTTTGCTGCTTTAGATCCTTTTTTAAATTTTGGCATTTTATTTCTTTTTAGTTAAAAAATACAAAGCAATTGCTGCACCACCAACTAATATCATTGGATTGATAGTTTTTTTATCATCTCCAAATTCTTTTTTAATAATTCCATCAGCTATTCTATCCTTTTCTTCATCAGTTAATTCTCTATCTTCACCACCAGGAAGATTTTTATCATATACTTCATCACCATCAGGAGGTGGAACATCAAATGGTGGTAAATCGTTATCAGGTGTTTTATTTTGTGCAAGTATAGCAATAACTGCAAGTAATACTGGAGTTGATGCAGTAATAATTGCAGCGACACCTCCTTCAGCTGCGACACCTATTTGATCTACACCATTTATTCTAGATCCTAAAAATGGTTTTTTGGCTGATCCTTCTTTTATTACTTGATTCAAAAAAGTTATATCACCACCTAATTGTTTAACCCATAATTTTTCTAAATCAGCTGGATTTTTCGCTTGTAATCTTTGTAATCTTGTTGCCAATCCTCTTACATTAAACTCTACTAATATTAAAAAAGCATTGCGAGGAATAGCCAATCCTACTACTTTAACTTTATCTAATGCATTTTTTATATCCTCTTTTGCATCCTCTCCCTTTTGCTGAATTTTATCAGTTATATCTTTTATAGCTTTACCAAATTTTGTTCTCGGTTCCCATTTTCCGATTTGATCTACTCCGCTTAAATTATATAGTGCCATATCTTGTTTGTATTTATAAGGTTTTTTTTCGTTATTAAAGAAAGGTAATACTGCATCAATTGTACACATATCATTAACACAATATATATGTTGAGGATAATCTGTTGTATAACCAGCTAATCTGTATTTGAATGGTATATTTAATGATTTTAAAATTGTTCCAGTTAAAACGCTATACATTTTGCAATCTGATCCAATTTTTTTTCTTGCATCATCCAGCATTCTTGGCAATGTTTTAATACATTGCTTTTCGCCTGGTTCAATACTGTATGGAACATATTTTTTTATAAAATTAAATATATTTCTACAGCTCTCAACATCATCTGATCCTTTAAATAAAAATGCAATTTCTTTTGCATATTTTAAATTTGAATGATGAGATTTAGCAATTGCTTTTGCTAAGTCATCTGTATTTTGATGATCCATCAATAGTTTATCCATCCCATTTGATTTAGGCAAATAAGATAAGACTTCAACTAATGTTGGATTCCCTTGCATTAATTATATATTTTTTGATTTATAGTTATTGAAATACCAGCAGCGTTAACGGTTCCCTCAATTTTTAAACTTATTGATTTCATATATTGCATAATTGCAGTTTTATCACCCTTTAAACCAAGAATGGCTGCAACTATTGGTAAAAATGCTAATCCATTAATTTTTAAAGCTACATTGACAATTTGCTGACTATTTGGTAGTATTTTAATTTCATCAGTTTTCACGAAAGTAGCAATACTATTTCCATTAGCAATAATATCACCAGCTATAGCTTTAACAGATAAATTACCATCAGTAGGATTAATAACTCTAAATTGAATTGAAAATGGTTGTTTAAACTGCAATCCTGATACATTAACATTTAATTTTCCTCCAGTTGTAGCTGCTTTAACTATATTTTTTAATTGAGGAAAGAATTTATATGCAGCAAATGCCATTGCTCCAACAATTCCAATTTTAACCAGCGGATCTTTCATTGGGTACAAAAGTACACAAAAAATTTAATTTCCAAATTTATTTTTAAAAATATTCAAAGAGTACTTTAGGTATATATAGGGTAGCCCCCCCCCTAAAGGGGGGGGCTACCCGTTATATATATACCTATGTACTTTTAGAAGACACAAAAACAAGCGTTTTAAACACTTTAAAATGTCAAAAAGGTATGAATGTACCACTTATTATGTCGTAATTCGTTAGAATCGTTAAAAATTGGTAAAAAAAGGCATAAAAAAAACACCTGATGTTCAGATGTTTTAGTTTTAGGTTAAAAAATTATAACAGTCTGTTATATTTTTTCATAAATTTCTGTTCCTGAATTATAAGTTATGGATATTGGTTCAAAGTTTTTATCTGATCTCATATACTGGGCTGACATAGTGCTTATATTATCATCTTTTGGATCCTTATCCACAGATAGAACTGCTTGTGCTTTACGATCTGCAAAAGATCCTAAATGTCCGATTGAGTATCCAGTTGATTTAGACTGATGCAGTATTGTAATAATTAAGCAATTGTTATTTTTTGCCCACAATTTAATTTGATGCAGTAACTCCCTTGATTCCTTGACATCATTCATATCATTAATTAAATCTAATAACCCATCAATGACCATCAATCCAATACTTTTGTTATTAACAAACAATGTGTTGATAAATGAAATCAGGTGATTAGGTTGTAAATCATTAACAGAATATACAGATAAATTGTCAATTTGCCTAAATGATTTTAATCCTGATTGTTTCTTTAATCGGTTAAGATTGGATGCAATATCATTTCTATCTTGTTCAGTATCTATTAAAACAATGTGCTGGTTATGTTCAGGTAGTCTGATTCCTAAATTCATAATTTCTCCACCTACAATTGCAGCTGACAAAATAGCTTGTGCGAATGCTGATTTTCTTGCTTTTGGTTTTCCAGTAATCACTACAAAATTACCTACACTTCCAATTTTTCGCCCACCAGCGAAAAAAACAAACTTTGAAGGATCAGGTTGTTGGTCAAGGTTTGATATTAAATATAAATTAGTATCAATCTGCTTTTCATCAAATATAGCATCCATCTATATTTCATTTAAGTTAACCCAGTTTAAATCATTTGGGTTAAATCCTTGATTTCTAATAAATCTTTTTAGCTTTTCGTTATGCTCATTTATATTGTTATATGCTGCTCTCTCTTGCATCAAGAGAGAGTATAACATATTAATTAAGTCAACAGATGCATCCAGCTGGTTATCTATTGTCTGAATAAATCCTTGCAGTTCCTTTTTTTTGGAGTATTCTAAATTCCTTGATTTATATTCCCAAGATGTGATCAGGTCACACAATAACTGTCTTGTTAATTTCTCTTGTCTATAAATATTATCTATATGTTGTGGTGTATATATCATTTTAACTATTAATTAATGATGAAAGTTTTTGAGTAAAATTAATTGAATCTACATTTTCAATTGGTATCATATAGTGGTTTGTTTGTATTAAATCACTATATACTACTACTATGAATGTGCCATCCTTTGTTGGGATGAATCCATAAAAACTTCCAGTTATTTTGTTGCCTGATTTTAATGATACTGATACTGGTGATCCTGGTACCATAACCGATTCAATCGGATTAGTTGTTTGTTGTTCCATATTTATATATATATTTAAAATTTTCTTGTTTTTCATCAAAAATTATTTCACCAGTCAGATTATTCATTTGCAATGAAATTCTACACATTATTAAAATTTCATTAACCAATTCTTGATGATCCTTTGTTCTGTAATACTTGCACAATACAAGTTGTGCCATTGATATTATGCCCTCTATCATTTGTTATATTTTTTTGTTAATCGTGCCATTAAATCATCAAAATTATTGCTTATGCAGCGTTCTGAATTTCTTCTGTCATCAGCTGAATAGTCTTTTAGTTTATTCCTAAAATTAGTCATTGCAGAAAAATAATCCATTTTAGATAATCCAGCAATGTCAAATGCAATTGATTCGTGTATTCTATTAGTTTCAATTTCTTCTAATAGTGATAAAAACAATCTGCATTCATCTCTCGTAATTCTTAATGTTCCTTTTGCCATTATGCGTTTTGTAGTTTTGAAATTAAAAAATATATAAATCCTTTTCTTATCAACCATTTTGCTCTTTTAATAGGCATATAAGACAAAAAATGATTTAGATCAGTTTCTGCCATTATAAAAGATTGATTGTGATCAGGAAAATTAATACAAGCACATTTGTTATATGCTTGAAATTCAAAGTGCTGGTTGTAAATGTAACCTTTTAAAACAAGGTCACCGTTTTGCTCAAATTTAAAATATATGTTCATTGTGGTAATTGTTGGTTGTTTGTTTCAATTGCTATATATATAACAATTATAAAAATTAGTAATGCCATTGTGGTGATTTATTTAAATTGTAGTGCAATCATAATTGCTAATTTGTCAAATTACCAAACTTATTTTTTGACAATTTGTAAAATGCTGAAAATTAGCACAAAAAAAATCCCATCCTGATCAGTCAGGATGGGAAAATTAATTTATTTTGGACAAAAAAAGTCCTAATCAACCAGATTAAAGTCTGATTCCTTTTGAGATTTTTTTAATTTCTTTGATTTTCTGATTTCCTTTAACTTGAAAATCAATGTTAAAACTGCTTCTTTTACCAATGGTGATAAAATAGTTACAATAATTGGAATAACTGGTGATGTAGTTGGATTGGTTATATCTGCTATTACTCCACCTGAAGCTGCAATAACAGTATCATTAACGTATGAATTTAATGTCATTTCTTTTTTAATAGTATAAATGTGATTGTTGATATAAGTAGTATTATGCCTATGATACTACTTTTTTTTTTAACAAAATCTTTTGTTAGATTCCAGTATCTTAATAATCCACTTGTATAATTAGCTTGTGGACCAGTGTAATATTTTTGCAGCTTTAAATTAGCAGCATAAGTAGTAGTATCTGTTGATTTTATCAATGATGGATACGTTATCCTGATCATATCTTTAAATCCGTCTTTTATTGTTGCAAATTTTGCATACTTTGCAGTTTTGCTTTCATTTGATGGAAATGATGATCCGGCAGTTGCATTTTTTTGGTATGGTTTGTTTATAAACATTATTCCAGCTGGATTATTGTTTAACTTAAAAACATTGGATGTAAAATTAGCAGTTTCATATGCAGCTTGTGCTGCAATTAGCTTTGCTTGTGCATCACTTAATCCAAGTTCTAATGCAATATCATATGCATCTTTAATGCTCATATCCAATTAATATTGTCTATAGAAAGTTGATCGCAAATAAACTGCGTATATGTTTTTTGAAAATCAATATTATCATTAGCACTACCAATTATACTATATATTAATGTATTTTCATTATTATATATAAATGCTTCATATATATTGGCATCAATTAACTGTATGTTTCCGTTATAAATCATTATTTTAATTCTTGAACAATTATTGAATTACATATTGTATATGCATTTATATTAGCTACATTCATTACAGCAGTAAGTTTTAATGTCTGTGCAATAGTTGTATTAATAGTAAAAGGACTTTTCGTTGTTGTACTTTGTAATCCTAAACCTCTGACTGCTAATTGTTGAACTCCAGTTGTGTTATCCGAATGTGTTCTATATGCTGAATGACTGGCAATACATTGTCCAGCTGCACCAATTGATGTAAAATAAAACATTAAATCATAACTCCATTGAGATAGAGATATTGCACTTGGTCCTCCAAAGGAATTAACTAATGGGATGGATAAACTTTGTGCATTTAGATATGATTGAATAGAAAGTGATATATTAGTAGCTGCAACATTATTATAATAATATCCTTTTGCGGACATTAAATAAATTTGATTTGTTTTAAAATAATTTGCATTAAATAAAATTGTTCCTCCACTTGTACTCATTCCAGTACTTATATCAGATTCTACAATTGTATTTATAATTGTAGTTTGACTTGTTTTTCTCGCATACAAAGGGATTGTATTTGAAACAATATCAAAATCATATATATTACCAGTTAGTTTGTCTATTAGTATGCTCATAGGTAGGTGTATGTTGCTCTATCATTCCAAATTTTATCATATTCTGTGGTTGTATTTGCAAATGATTTATTAGTTACTGTGCCTGATACTTCCAATCTAAATATTAACCATTTTGATTGGTTTGTTAAAGCATCATAAATTGCATATCCAACGTAAGATACTGATGTTGATACTTGATCAACTAATACACGAAGATTGGTTGATCCTGATGTGTTTGAAACAATAATATTTCCATCGGCATCTAACTTTATAAATTTATAAATATTTGAAACATCTGTTCCCATTACTGGTGTTCCAGCATCAGTACTTTTTGCAATTGTTCCTTTTGGTCTTGTTATACCAGTAGTGCTTATCATTGTTGGTTGTAGGTTATAACGGTTAATAAATTATCAGAAATAAGAGCTAATTGATCAAATACTACACGATATAATGTTGAATCAATCATTAGTGGTTCAAATGTTTTTAATGTAGCTCCTGGTAACAGTTTGAAATTATTAATTTGCAAAATAGAATTTCCTTGATTAGTAAAGCTATAACCAATGGTTCTTGAATCACGAAAAATTGGTGAATTTTCGTTATATTGTGTAATATCTGTTGAAAAATTTATCATTTTTGTATGCCTGATGGCTTGTTTGATATTATGTTTGTGATGGTTGTTAATTCAGAATTTGACAATTTAGTATATAATGTTTGATATAGATCCTTGTTATACAATCTGTAGTATGCATTAACAATTGATGAAACTTGTGATTGATAGTTTAATGCTCTAAATTGTGCATATACTTTTTCTTCATCATCATTGATGTATGACCAAGAATTATATATATTTTTTGCAAATTGATCTGCAATAGATACTGTCAATAATTTAAAAGTTGTACCTTGTGGATATTTTCGCATCAATGATTCTTGAGTGTTCCATATACCTATATTCTTTAACTCTTGTGCTGCTTTTTCTTCGGCTTCTTCAGCTGCGGTTTTTTTAATTCCCGTTTTTTCAAGTATAGGTTTTAAAACAAGAAAATATGCACCTACTGCTGTTCCTATTATTAAGGCAGTATTAATATTTAAAGTTCTTTCAGGAAATGGATTACCAAATCTTTTCATTTATAAACTTTTTAATTGACTAACAGCCATTGAATATATATCAGGTTTGTTTTTTCTCAAATTTATCAACATTGATAAATGTGATGGAAATTCAGGTTCAATCAACATCATTTGATTCAGCATTGAATTTACATCCTGATCAGGAATACCAGCTAAATTAATTGACGGATTATTGGCACCACCGAACAATTTATCAGCAAGTATTGCAATAATCTTGTCAGCATTGGAATACAATGCAGATTGCAATACTGAACCAATATTTTGGGGCTGCTCACCATTGGGTATTTTGCTTTCAAGTTCTTCATTTTCTGCTGAAATTTCTTCCAGTTCTTCTTTTAATCTTGCATTCTCATCTTGTAATATATGCATCCTTGTTGATGCTTCTATAAATTCCCTTGTTGAGAATCCAAGATCACTATTTGTTGTGGTTTGCTTTTTATACATATTTACATATTCACCTCCTGGTGGTGGATAGAATGATATATCAGGACTAATTTTCGTTGAACTCTTATTGCCTTGTTTTTTATATGTTAATTCTAAACAATAGGTTGCAAAATTGCTTTCAGGTTGTTTAGCTGCGAAATCATTAATAAAACGATATATAACATCCTCTGATGTTTCATTGTCATACTTTTGATCTATATATATAGTCTTTGCACCTTTCCTTAATTCCAATTTTTCAATTGGATATTTAGAAAGTACATTGTGTATATTGTCAATTCCTATATATTCCGCTTTAGCCATTTTATTTCAAAGAATAATAAACATTGAACACTAATGATTTACCACTAATATTTGGTATATCAGCTGTATCAGTAATTTGTATATATGATTTTGACCATACGATATTTTGTCCAGCCATAGCTACTGGTAATTGGTAATAACCATTATTTGGATCTACATTGATAAAACTATATAATGGTTGTGCAATAAATAATCCATTTTCAAAATACAAAAATACTAATATTTTTTTTGACGATGTATCATTGATAACAAGATTTCCGCTTAATGCATTTATTAATGAATGATGATTATAAGCACTTAAACCAAAAGTTTTTGTATTTCTTAAATTTGGAAGATCAGGGAAATACACTACCTGATTAGTATTTGTTGCTGGTACCGCAATTTCGCAGTATTCCGATCGTTTAACGTAAAACATTTTTTTATAATAAAATTAAAAGGTTAAAAAAAAGGATTGCCAGTCTGACACCACGACAGA
>CAZUCB010000105.1:0-4893 GCA_964618755.1 uncultured Bacteroides sp.
TATAAAAATAAACCCTTAAATAAACAATTCAGATTTTACATTGTTAAAATAAAATCTAACATTAAAAAAACAATATTATGAAAAAGATTTATTTTTTACTATTTGCATTAATTTCGTTTAATTATTTATTTGCACAACCTAGTTTGCAATGGATACGACCACCTTTCGGTACCCTCAAAAATTACACAATGTATCAGGGCGTTATGCCCGCTCCTACTGAGGGTGCAAATCAAACATGGAATTATTCTACTTTTAATCCAACAGCTGTTTTTACAATGGAAATCATGGATTTTAATTTACTTCCTGCGAGTGCTAAAAACAAATTTCCTACTTCAACTTATGTCGAAGCTATGCCCGGTTATCCCTTAGATATAACCATTATCACTTACTTTCAGGAATATACTGATAGTTTGAAAAGACTTGGGCAGCAAGGTTCGGGTGGAGGATTGGCCAATACATGGGGCGATTTACAAGCTGTTTTCAACTTAGGTTTTGGAGATTCTACCACAAGCGGAATCAGTTTTAAATATGCAGCTTATGGTACACTTACAACAAAATTCGGCACCTACAATAATGTAGTTATGCTAAAACGAGGAACTACTACTTTTTTATACCAAACTACACCTTTTTTTGCACCTATCATGCAGATAGAATACAATGCCGGAACTATTGCAGGAGCATATATTTATAGTTATTCTACTTCATCAAGTATATCAGATAACAAAATTAATTCTATAGCTATTTATCCAAATCCCGTTAATGAAACACTTAGCTTTATTTCTCCTGAATCCTATAATGGTTTGGTATATTACATTTTAGATATAAATGGCAAACAAATATTAACCGGAACCATTGAAAATGCAATTACTTCAATAGATTTATCAAAATTTGCTTCCGGAAATTATATTCTGAAAACAAATGATATCTCTTTAAAGTTTATAAAACAATAGAAGCCATTTTGTTAAAATTTATATTAAAAGCTCTCAATTTGTGAGCTTTTAATTTTTTAATATGGGAATTTAGTGATTTGGGTGGTGGTGGTGAATTAATTAATTTTACAACAAACTGCTGGCAAGATGCCTTTATTTATCATCGTAGCGAGATGATAAGAATGAACAGAGTTTGATTTTTAAGATTACACTCAACATCAATATTTCAATTTTCCACTGTAAAGAGTTGCACGTAAAGTATCCGTTCCTTTAATTGCTTTAAGTCTGGTATATCTTTCAAACTCGTAGGTTGGCAATGTATCATTATAATGGATATATGAAATTATAATTGAATCCTTCTTAAAATTCTTATTTGAGTCTATAACTAAATTTAAATCACCACCTGCTCCATCTCCATAAGTTTCAATTGAAACTTTATCAGCATTTGTACTACCTGCAATCGACAAGTTAACAAAACTAAATCCTTTATAAAAACTGCCATTCCTTACTGTAAACCATTTAGCATTCGTCAACCTGACAAAAGTGCCTTGGGCATCAGTATAAAACATTGTTGAATCTGTAACAACATTAGTTGGTTCAGTAGTATCATCTTTTTTACAAGAAGCAAATACTAAAATAAAACTCAGAAATAAAATAATAGTTCTCATTAGTTAAATTTTAATTGTTGTATAATCTAATGATGCTTTTTATCATAAAGCTTGCATCATTTTCATCCTTTTATAGTACATTACATCTATAAAGCTAAAATACGTAATTTCTACTTTAAATGACAAAGCTAGTTAAAATAAATTCAATGTGTTGAAAAACCTATTAACATTTATATCAAAAAAAAAAGGACACCTCTATGAGGCTGTATTATCAGGAGCATTTATTGTGCTATTAATAGTACGTTCGTATGGAAAATATATAAATTAAAGTTAGCAAAATGAAATTCATCAATTACTATCTCTTCATCAGTTTTTGAGTAGATGTTATATTTCCAGATGAAATTCTAATAAAATAAATACCTTTTTTAAGTGTAAATAAATTATTAATAGTTACTGAGTTATAACCTTGATGGCGAGGAATGTCATCAGCAAACATTATTTTTTTCCCTGACAAATCATAAATTTCAATTTGTACTTTTTGTGTGTCAATTGAATTATAAGCAATATATAATACATCGTCAAAAGGATTTGGGAATACATTAAAAGTATTTTCGCTGTCAAAATTATGAATAGTATTACCAGCCAAAAAGATACTTGCAATCTGAAAATTTGGAAGCCCAAAACCTAAAAAACTATCGGGGGAATGATATTGACTCGAACTATATTTAATAGCTTCAATAATTTCTTGATTGGTTTTATGTGGAAATGCTTGCCATAAACAACTTGCCATTCCACATAAAATTGGAGAAGAAAAAGAGGTTCCATTGCCACTACCAACTCCGCTTGAAGTTGCAAAAACCGCATCTTGTCCTAATGCTGCTACGGTTGGTTTAACTCTGCCATCAGCGCTTGGTCCTATTGAACTAAATGAAGCATAATTTCCACGTATATCCACAGCACCAACAGAGATAATGCTATCTGCATCAGAAGGAACACCTAAATATTTCCATGGGCTTGAACCAGAATTACCCATACTATTAACCACTAAAATACCTTTTCGAGCTGCAATAGTTGCAGCTTGTGTAGCTCTAGCTGTTTTGCCATTCAATTCCTGATAAGTATGGCTCATTGATTGGTTATCAAAATTTGTATAACCTAAAGATGAATTAATTACATCTGCACCCACACTGTCAGCAAACTCTGCACCACAAGCCCAGTTATCTTCTTCAATAAGATTTTCAGAAGTAGCATCTTCGGTACGAATTAACCAAAAATCAGCTTTTGGAGCGGTACCAACTATTTGCCCTGGTAAATTAGCTCCCATTGTTGACAAAACCATCATACCGTGCGTTGATTCATTGAAAACGTTATTTCCCGGGTTTACAAAATCTTTGGTTCCTAATACTTGGCTATTTAACCATAAACTATCAAAAGCATTAATTTCATCAACATGCCAAAAACCAGCATCTAATACAGCTATTGTCATGCCTTGACCCATATAGCCCTGTTTGTGCAAAAAATTTCCTTGCAGCATATTTATTTGCAAATAAGCCTGACCGTAATCAATGGTTTTGTGTGCAATAGCTTCTTTTTCGTTTACTAATTCGTTTTCATTCGAAGTATAAAAATTCTGGTAATATTGAGGTTTGAAATAAATATTCGAAGTCTTTATGCTTTCATCGTTTTGTTTGTTTTTGCTCTTTTTTGAATTAACGGCTATTACTAGTTTAGTGTTTTCTACGAATGGTAAATCATTGATGTTTTGTAAAATATTTGTATCTGTGAGACTTACGATAATTGAGTTAAACCATTTTGATTTATTAATAAATTTAGCTCCGTATTTCACTACGCTGTCAATATAATTTTGATTAATTGGAATATCGAGTAAATCGATAGGAATACCTTGATTGGCACGTCGAGCAATTGCTTTTTGAGATAAAAATGCAGAAGGAGCAATAATAGAATACGTTGAGTTGGCTTTATCTTTAAAACTAACACGATATTTATATAAAGTACTTTGTGAAAATACAGTAAATGATATTATCACTATGAATGAAAACAAGATTACTTTTTTCATTTTTCCTTATTATTTTATATTTAACGAATTCTATTGCAAAGTAAGTATTTTTTTTTGTAATATTTGATATTACATAATAATTTGTAAAAGAATTAACACTGAAATCTGAGCAATTTATTTAACTTTGTTATTGAGAATTACATTGGTATTTTATATATTTTGAAACAATTAAACAGTACTTTATGTTTAAACAGTATTTTATTTATTTATTTATTGTAACGTTTGCATGCATAAGTTTTGCACAAAAAAACAAAAACACTGAAGCTGACAAAAACATTGCTAAAGAATTATTTCTTAATCAAAATTATAAAAAAGCAGTTGATGAATATATAATACTTCTCAAAACAGATAGTGATAATATTACCTACAAATATAACCTTGCCTTATGTTATCTAAACTTAAATATAGAAAAAGAGAAAACTATTTTATTGCTTCAAGAAATTATCAAACAGCCAAAGTATGACTTAAATGCTTGGTATGATTTAGCCTTGACTTTTCAAAAAACAAACAAGTTTGATGATGCTATAGCTAATTACAAAAAGTTTATCTCTTTAATTAAAGATAAGGATAATAATTATATTCCGGCAATTCGCCAGATTGAAATGTGCGAAAATGCAAAAGTGCTAATGCTGAATCCAATAAATGTTAGTTTTGAGAATTTAGGAGAAGAAATTAATTCAATTGCTCCAGATTTGAAACCTTATATTTCTGCTGATGAAGACTTTTTAGTTTTTACTTCTAAAAGAACAGGAAATACCGGAAATTTATTTGATTTTGATGGGTTTAATACTTCTGATGTTTTTTCTTGTAATTATATTAATGATAAATGGAGCAAGCCAAAACGATTGCCTAATGTTATCAACACTCCACTTTCGGAAGATTGCACAGGATTAACAGCTGATGGTACCACTATAATGATTCATTATGATAATGAAAAAATGATGGGCGATATTTTAATTTCAGAATTAAAAGGCAAGAGTTTTCTGCGACCACTAAATGCAAGTAATGTTATTAACTCTGACAAAGAAGAATCTGCTGCCTGCTTATCTCCCGATAAGCAAACAATGTTTTTTGCAAGTAATCGTTCAGGAGGAGAAGGTGCAAAAGATTTGTATTATTCTCGCAAATTGCCTTCAGGAGAATGGGCAGAAGCGATAAATTTAGGATCAAGCATTAATACTGTTTATGACGAAAATTATCCTTACATAGCAGCTGATGGAGAAACCCTTTATTTTTGCTCAGTAGGACATAATAGCATGGGTGGCTACGATATTTTTAA
>CAZUCB010000105.1:4993-9818 GCA_964618755.1 uncultured Bacteroides sp.
ATTAAAATTACTGCTTTTGATAAAAAGACAAGTTTACAAAAATCAAAATATACTCCTAACAAAATTTCCGGCAAATATGTTGTAATTTTGCCTCCGGGTGAATATTTATTGAAATTTGAAGGGAATACTGTAAATACTTTCCAGTTTGAACTTACAATCCCCGACAGAGAAAGCACAGAAAAAGAAATATATAAAGACATATTACTATCAAAAAAATAACAATACCATGGAATTAAACTTAAGTCGCCCTTTGGCAATTTTCGATTTAGAAACTACCGGAATCAATGTTGGTACCGACAGAATTGTAGAAATTTGCATTATAAGAGCCAATGTAAACGGAACAACTGATGTTAAAACAATGCTTATCAATCCAACGATACCTATTCCTGCTGAAGCAACAGCTATTCATCATATTACTAACGAAGATGTAAAAGACAAACCTAGCTTTGCTGAGGTTGCCAATGAATTAAATCAATTTCTGAATAATTGTGATTTAGCTGGCTATAATTCCAATAAATTTGACATCCCCTTATTGGTTGAAGAATTTTTACGCGCTGAAGTAGATTTTGAATTAAAAAATCGTCGCTTTATTGATGTGATGAATATTTTTCATAAAATGGAACCTCGAAATTTATCAGCTGCATATAAGTTTTATTGCAATGGAAGTCTCGAAAATGCACATAGTGCTGAAGCTGATACTATTGCAACTTTCGAAATACTTAAAGCACAGCTCGATAAATATGAAAATAAAGAATATAAAGATTTCAAAGGAAATATAATTACACCTGTAAAAAATGATGTAAAGGCTTTGCATGATTTTTCTTATCAGAACAAAAATGCTGATTTGGCAGGTCATATTATATTTGATGAAAAAAATATTGAAGTCTTTAATTTTGGTAAAAATAAAGGGAAATCGGTGGAAGCCATTTTTAAAACAGAACCTTCTTATTACGATTGGATGATGAAAAGCCAGTTTCCATTGATGACTAAAAAAGTAATTACAGCTATCAAGTTAAGAGGCTTTAATAAATAAAAAGGAAGAAAAATGAAGATTATATGTATTGGTCGCAATTATGCCGAACATACCAAAGAATTAAATAATCCGTTGCCAAGCGAACCAGTTTTCTTTTTGAAACCGGATACTTGCTTATTGCCCAAAAATCAGGCTTTCTTTTATCCCGAATTTTCTAAGGATATTCAGTATGAAACAGAATTGGTTGTTAAAATCAATAAAGTGGGGAAGTATATTCAATCGAAGTTTGCTCATACATATTATGATGAAATAGGTATTGGTATCGATTTTACAGCCCGCGATCTTCAGCAACGCTGCAAAGAAAAAGGGTTGCCATGGGAAATATGCAAAGCCTTTGACAATGCTGCTCCTTTGGGCAAGTTTTTAGATAAAAATATATTTAGTAATATACAAGACATCGATTTTCATCTTGAATTGAATGGCAACACTGTTCAAAAAGGAAATTCGAAAGATATGATTTTTAGCATTGATACTATTATCGCTTACATTTCACAATTTATTACACTTAAAATTGGTGATTTGATTTTTACAGGCACTCCTGTAGGCGTGGGTCCTATTAAAATAAATGATCAATTAAAGGCATTTATCGGAGAAGAGTGTTTGCTAAAGGTTGACATAAGGTAATTTGATGTTGGTTATTGAGTTAATAGGTAGTAAACTGAATTCTTATAATTCACCAAAATTTAAAAGCTAAAATTTTCAATATTAAGTAAACCTTTCAATTGTAGCGAAGCAATAGCTAATAACTTAGTAACCATTAACCATTAATCATTAACCATTAACTTAATAACTCAACATGGCTTTACTCCTTATAAAAAACGGCACTATCATTAATGCCAATGATACTTTTGAAGCAGATGTTTTAATAAAAGACGATAAAATTATTCGTATTGAAAAAAACATGCTGTTGCCTGATGCAGATGTTACGGTGATAGATGCCACAGCTAAATATATTATTCCCGGAGGTATTGATCCGCATGTACATCTCGATTTACCAACCCCTGCCGGCAATTCAAGTGACGATTTTTATTCGGGAAGCATTGCTGCTATAGCTGGTGGTACAACTTGTATTATCGATTTTGTTACACCTTCGCGTGGGGAATCTCTGACACAAGCATTGTACAAAAGAAAAGCAGTTGCTTCTATGTCTTGTATTGATTATTCGTTGCATGTTGGAATTACCTGGTGGGACAATTCTCTTGCCGAAGAGATAGAATATTGCATGAAACACGAAGGTATTACTTCTTTCAAAACTTATTTGGCTTACAAAGGTACGATAGGTATTTCTTATGAAGAATTATATGAAGTAATGAAAGTCGTTGCTAAATTTAATGGGTTGGTAACCGTCCATTGCGAAGACGGAGACAGCGTTTATGCCATGCAGCAACAGCTTATAAAAGACGGAAAAACGAGTCCTCGCTATCATGCGCTATCGCGATCGGCGGAAGTAGAAGCCGAAGCGGTTGGAAAAGTGCTTGCAATGGCTGCCGAAACTCAATGCAAGGTATATCTTGTGCATATTTCTACTGCAAAATCTATGGATGTCATCAATCGATACCGTACTAAAAATGTATTTGTAGAAACATGTCCGCATTACCTTCTTTTGAATGAAGAAGTTTATAATAATGATGATTTTGAAATTGCTAAATATGTCATCAGTCCGCCTTTGCGTTCTAAAACCGACAACGAAATACTCTGGCATCAATTATCCGAAAATTTAATCGATACCGTTGCTACCGATCATTGTCCGTTTAATTTGCAGGGTCAAAAAGATAAAGGCAAACATAATTTTACAAGAATCCCTAACGGAGCGGGAGGTATTGAATACAGAACCGCTTTGTTATATACCTATGGTGTGCTAACGAATATAATTACGTTGCAGCAATGGGTTGCACTTACTTCAACTCATGCTGCCGAAATATTTGGAATTTCTAATACCAAAGGAAGCATTACTATTGGAAAAGATGCTGATATCGTAATATGGGATATCGAAAAAGAGAAAATTATTAGCGTTGATAATCAATATCAGCATTGCGATAGCAATATATACGAAGGATTTCATTTAAAAGGACTTCCCGAAATAGTAATTTGTAAAGGGAAAATTGCTTTTGAAAACGGAAAAGTGAACACAAATGATTTAAAAGGAGCATTTTTATACAGAACATAATGACATCTTCTGCCATTTATGAAAGATAAAACTATTTTTTTGTAATTTTCAAATTTAATAAAAGTATAATAAGACATGAAAACAGCTATTTTATATGTTTCCAAACATGGAACAACTGCAAAAACAGCACTAAAAATCCAGGAAGGATTGGACAAATCTACTACTCAATTATTCGATCTTAAAAAGAACAGCACGGTTGATTTGTCGCAATTCGACCAAATTATAATAGGTGGTTCGATACATGCTGGCATGATACAAAACCGTATTAAAGATTTTTGCACTAAAAATGCGGTGCTTCTTTTGGAAAAAAGACTGGGATTGTTTATCAGTTGTTTTTACGAAGGCGAAATTGCACAAACACAATTAGAAAAAGCATATCCAGAAATAATAAGAAGACATGCCATCAGTTGCAAAGTAATGGGAGGCGAAATGCTGTTAGAGAAAATGAACTTCTTTGAAAAATTAATCGTTAAAAAAGTTGCCGGCGTTACTCAAACCGATTCCAAAATCAAACACGAAAATATTGAGGCATTTATAAACGAAATGAACACTAATTAAAAAACTAAGACAAAGCCAATATTTACATTACAAATAGTAATTGACTTACCGAATAATTTAAATCATCAGGCCCCAAGCCATTCCGCATTTTTTTTGAACCTACTACAACATAATGAATCTCTTCAGAAATAATTCTTTGAGATTAGGCTTTGAACTGCAAGATATTATAAAGCTAATAATAAATAAATATTGTTTTTCATATCTGGTATAGTATTAGTGCATGAAAATTACAATTTTTTTGGTTTTACAATACTTATATTCAGGACAAACACATCTAATTTATTTTATTATTTTTAATTGAATAATCATATATTTGCCAGAAATAAACATATAAATGAAAAAAATCTTTCTTTTACTTAGTTTAACTATCATCTTATTTTCTTGTCAGAAATCGAAAGACATCAAAACGTTCAACAAAGAGCTTATAAAAATAGTTAAAGAAAATTCTCTTTATTCGGATTCGTTGAATTGGCCTGTAATTGAAAAAGAAATTGATTCAATTTCTAAAGTAAAACAAAATGTTGATCAATCTTCTGCTTCTGTAGCTTATTTAATTAGCAAATTAAGAACCATTGGCGACAACCATTCACACCATATTTCAAAAAAAGAATTTGGTGATATGAAAGAACAAAATCTTTGTGCAAAAAGACCTGAATCTAAATACTTAGGCAATAATATAGCGTATATTAAAGTCCCTGAAATTTTTACTGCAAATGTCTCTGTTATGAATACTTACGCTACAAAAATTCAACAACTTATTAAAGCTTTAGATTCTAATTATATCAATGGCTGGCTGATTGACTTAAGAGGAAATACAGGTGGTGGTTTATATCCTATGATAGCGGGGCTTGGACCTATTATTGGCGAAGGGAATTTAGGGTATTCAATTCATAAGAATTTTAAAACAAGAACATGGTCCTATCAAAATGGAATTGTTGTTGAGAATTCTATTAAAGATTTTTATAATAAAAACGGCAAAACAAATAGGGAAATATTCAAAAGTATAAGAACTGTAACTGTTTCCAATCCCTATGTTATTAAAAACAGAAATGCTAAAATTGCAGTAT
>CAZUCB010000106.1:0-9812 GCA_964618755.1 uncultured Bacteroides sp.
TCAGTAGAAACAGAAAGTATACCAGATCTGCCATTTGGCAATGTAATTATATTTTCTTTTAACAAGAAAACACGAATACTCCCATCTTTTCTTCTATTTAAAACTTCGGTTTCTAACGTTTCTCCTTCTATGATACGAAGAATATTTGTGGATACTATATGTTTTGAATCTTCTGTAGTTAATAATCTTATATTATTTCCAATTAATTCTTCATTAGAATAAAGTGTTGTTTTTGTTATTGTTTCATTTGCTTCAAGTATAACGCCATTTTCATCCATTATCATAATCCCCATTGGAGAAATTTCAAAAAGTGTCCGATACCTTAGCTCACTTGCTTTCAATGCTTCCTCAGCCTGTTTACGTTCGGTTATATCTTTTAAAATACCTTCGTGTCTTATAACTTTTCCTTGGCTATCCTTAATATAGCAACCGCTATCAGCTACCCAAATAATCGAACCATCTTTCTTTTTTAAACATAAATCAGTGTGAACGCCTATTTTTGATTCTGGATATATATTTCCTCTATGCTCAGAATTAATGTACAAATCATTTTTGATATCAATTGCAAGCATTTCTTCTTTCGATTGATATCCGAACATTTTTACCATCGCATCATTAACACTTAAAAATTTACCTTCAGGAGTACTTTGATAAACACCGTCAAGCATATTAGATACCAAATCGCTATAACGGTTTTCGCTTGTTTTTAAGGCTTCCTCTGCCTGTTTTCTTAATGTAATATCAATATTTGTCCCTTTTAGCTTAACAATTTTATCACCCTTAAAAATTGGAACAATATTATTCTGTAACCATTTATAATTCCCATCTTCTAATATTATCCGCATTTCAAAATTGATTGGAACTTTATTTTTTGTTACATTTTTAAGACCATCATCAATTAAATGTAAATCATCAGGATGAATTTTGTTTTTGAAATATTCAAATGTAGGTTCAATTTCAAAAGGTTTTAAGTTAAATAATCTAAAATAATTTTTTGACCATTTCTGTTTTTGAGTAATTATATCAAATTCCCAACTGCCCATTTTTGCTATCTCTTGTGCATCATCTAAGGAAATCTTGCTTTCTCTTAATGTCTCTTCTACCTGCTTACGTTCAGTAATATCACGCACAATACCACCAATACCTATTAAACCGTTTTTCATTTTTACAGGAAACTTATGTGTTTCATAAATCCTATTGTTAACAAGTTCTTCGTTTATTGATAATTTATTCTCACGAATAACTTTTTTATCTGTATCTAAACAATAGTTAGCCGATTTCTCATCCATTAGTTCAAAATCAGTTGAACCTATAATTTCTTCTTTCTTTTTCCCAAAAAAATCTATTGTAGCTTGATTAATTATCAAATATCGAAAATTTTCATCTTTGAGAAATGTAATATCATCGGTCGAATTAATAAATGTGTGGTATCTTTCTTCGCTTGCTTTTAATTCTTCTTCTGCTTGTTTGCGAACAGTAATGTCATTAATAAGTACATGGCGTGCATTTTTTTCATCAAAAATCACCGAATGTGATATAATTTCAATGAAAATTATTTCTCCATTTTTTTTAATATTTCTCCATTCTCCCTTTGGGTTTGGGGAAGTTTTGGTCAATTCAATGTCTTTTAAAAGTGCTGGGATATCTTCCTTTAAATGAATATCCTTAAGAGTCATCGACAAAAATTCTTCATGCGAATATAAATAATGATTTGTAGCAGCATCATTTACTTCAAGAAAAGCAAGTGTCTCCAAATCAAAAATAAACATGGGTTGAGGATTATTAGCAAACATATAACGGTATTTTTCTTCACTTGCTTTCAATGCCTTATCTTGATCTGAAAGAATGCTTGTAGCTACCATTTTTTTTGAGTTTTGCATAATACATTATTTTTCTGAAACAAGAAGTAAAGATACTAAATATTCAATTCTTTTTCGAGTTTTTTATCATATATTTTTTAGTATAAAAAAACTCCTACTAATGAAGCATTAGAGGAGTTTTTGTCATTTTTTTGATTTTAAAATTGTAAGTATCGGGATTTATATTTTTTAACTACTTAAAATTGTTTAAATAATACGCTGCTGTAATTCCACTTTTATTACATTTATTTACAAACAACTAATCGTATCTATTATTAAAGAATAGTTTACGACATATATTACCTTGTTGGTTTTTTAATTGGACAACAAGTATTTGTGATTTTGCTTTGATATCAAGCGAATGCAATTTAGATCCTTGTAAAGAAGCTTGTAATAGCAATCTACCTAAAGCATCATAAACAAAAGCTTCTGTTTCTTTACTAACCAATGAGAGATCAATAAGTAAACGAACACCATCCGTATAAATTCTGGCAGGAAGTTCGTTGAATAAAGGATTTTCATTAGGTCCAAAATGTAACACAAAACGATTCGCATCATCTGTTCTTGAAGCATGAAAATTATAAGTATTTTTTGCTTTCATATTTTGGATATAATGTGTTTGACGATCTTCAAGCATTAGCGTTTCAAATCTTTCAAATTCAAAATTGCATTTAATTGTATAACTTCCATCTATTGCTGTTTTAAACATAACAGGAACCGATGGATTATCAATGGTATCAGTTAGATATCGAATAGAGAATAATTCACCCACAGCTGGCAAATATAAACTTGGAGCTGTAACAACAGGACTAAATAATTTTGCAGCACCCGTTTCGCTATTTTCATATCCAAATTGCAATCTAATTTCATCGGAACTACTATTTGATTCTGATTGAACAGTTACACTAAGTATTTTAGGATCAATTATTTCATTGTTTTTCAGCCATCCTCCAGCACCATTATGTACCCTAATTGTATTATCCATACTCAAATTGCCTGCAGTAGCTGCTCTTACAAAAAAGCCTTGCATAGGAGCAATATATCTGCTTACACCATTTGTGCCACTTCCTGTTAAAGAATTACATACACCATAATTAGACGCTGCTTTATTATATATCCACATATCATATCCACCTCCACTATTTAGCAAGTTTGCACGTGCCCAACCAGAATTAGCTTGCCAGTCAATAGAAGACGGGTAAGGATTACCTACCAAATTAAATCCTTTTACGCTATCAACAGGGCTTATAGCAGAAAGAGAATAACTAATGTTTGCATTATTTAAGTTGCCTAAAAATAGTTTGGTTGGATTACTTGCTTGTACAGAATATAAATAACCACGCCCCACAGCAAAACTACTTCCCGGATGTATTGTATTCCAATTAATAGCTGATGTGGTATTCAGTTTATAAATCCAGCAATTAGTAGGTTCATTCCATGCATAAAGATCATAACCTGTCCCATTTCCATAAGTTCCAGAAGGAGTCCAGCCACCAGAAATGCTTTGTGCTGTTACAGGTGATGATAAAAAGTGCCAATCTTCGGCACTACCACTAATATAACGTTGCATGGTAGCTGCTACATTATTAGAAGAATGTATAAGAGAAGCTGTTCCAGACACGTCTGATTGTAAAACAAAACCTGAAGTACCAGCATTATTGGTAAATGATCCAAATACTGTTAATTGCTTAGTTGAAGGTATGGTAAAAAGTTTAGCTGTATTAATTATCAATGAGTTATTTACTGAAAAATTAGTATTTAGTGTTACTCCATTAGCATTATCTATAGTCAGATTATATACTTTTTCACTTAGATATCGATTATTTTCAATAGTCTGCAAAGAAGTACCAGCATAACTTACTGTAGGAGTATTAGTAATAGCATCTAATCGTCCAGCATTAGCAGTAATAGTATTAAGTAAACGAAGAGTACCATTAAGTGCAACATTGTTCGAATTATTAATCAACAAATTATACACTTCATTATTCAAAAAAGAAGCAGAAGGAATATTTTGAGGTGCACCTCCAGCAAACTCAACCGTAGAGTTTGTAGCTGAAGCATCAATTTGTGCTCCATTGGTAAAAATCAAATCTCCTTTTACCGTAAGTTTATAACCATTAGTCACCATACGATAAGTTGATTGATTGATAGTAATATTAGTTACCGAACGATCTTGATCCAATTGGCAATGATTAAGAGGAGCATCATCAAACATTATACTTGCATCCACAACGGGAACTGTATTTAACAACCAATTACCAGCTGTGTTCCAATTATTGCTAATTGTACCCTTCCATTTATTAATGCTTATATTTTCCCAAGCTCCCATAGAAGGGTTAACTCTTGTAATTCCGCCATAATCAAGTGTGATACCAGTTCCTGTAGCACCTACAAGATTAGCAGTTATTTTATAATCAATAGCAGACGTAGAACCAGCATTGGCAAATTGAGGATTGATAATTGAACTATTAACATCCTGTGCTGTAACAATTGGTAACACTGTTTTATTTGCACCATAATAGCCTAAAACACTTCCTATTCCTGTAACATAATAGTCATTATAATTAGCTGTTATCGTTCCACCTGCTGTTACAATATACATTGCATAGTGCATACTTGCCCCGGCAATTGTTGAACGAGTATTTGCAAAGATATTGTTCCTAAAATTACGTATATTGTTAGTTACAGCACTATATAAAGCATACGACTTATTTGTAGATCCTGAAACCAAACTTCCTTCAATATAAATAGTATTAAAATAAAGATTATTATTGTTGCTAGCAGCACCAGTTTCATAAATACCATAGATAGTTGTTTTTGTATTTCCACCCAAATTAATGATATTATTTGAATACGTAGCAGCACCAGAAGCAATCTTTATACCATAAATGGAAGCAGCATTAGATGACAAACCTGTAACTGATAAATTATATATAAAGTTTGAGGAAATAATATTAGCTCCTGTATTACCTGTAAAATAGATTCCTGTAACATTACCTGCAAACGAAGCATAAGAATTGGATAAATTGTAAATAGTGTTTCCACTTATAGTTTTTAAAGTAGCTCCAGTTAATGCAATACCACAAATAGAAGCTCTATTAGTAGTATTTGTATTTCGATTTGCTATAGATAATCCAAAAATTATATTATTAGAAATAATATTAATACCTGTAGTTGATACAATGCCATTAATTCGACCAGTTGTATTTGCAGTAGCATTGCTTGTAGAATTAGTAATATTGGCTATTGTATTATTATTTATTATTATTGTAGAAGTTCCTGCATTATATATTCCACATACAGTTTGGGCATTGCTAGTACTCAGAGAACTAGATTGAATACTATTGGGAGTAGTAATACTTCCAATCATATTATTACTTATAGTTGTATTTCCAGAAACTGCCGTTTTATTTATTCCATAAAAATTTGAAGCAAAAGTTGAATTAGCATTAGCAGCAGTAACAGATCCTATTATATTATTTTGACAATCAACAACTCCTGTACTTGCAATATTAATTCCATATACATTCAAACCAGTTGCACCACTATTAATTATAATAGAACCTGTACCAGTTGTAGCTCCAATAGTGTTACCCACAATTGTACCAATATTTACATTTCCTGCTACAATATTAATCCCTGTCCAAACTGCTGTACTAGAATTACTCCAATTAAAATTTTGAATTAAATTGTTTTGAACATTAGTTGCAGTGGCAGTTCCAACTCTTATACTAATTGCATTAAAAGTATTATTAAAGGCATTCGTTTTTATCCATGCAGTTCCTGAACATAAATTTGCGCTTCCTCCAATAAAATTATTTGATACATTAAAATTAACACCCGATGTATTGTTTATTAGAATTGCATTATATGCGACACTGGCAGTAGGTATAAAAGTAGTAGTTTCATAAAAACTATTTCCATTAATATCAAATGCAGTATTACCTCCTGCAATACTGATACCATTTGATGCTGTTCCATTTTTTAGAAAATTGTATATATTATTATTGCTGATAGTATTTCCACTATTTTCGAAACCTGTTGATCCACTCGAATAAATTGCATTGATAGGTCTGCCTGCTACATCGCTTGTTATATCGTTATTAAAAATATTATTTCCATCATTTCCATTACCAGATGTGGCAGTAGAGAATAAGAAAATCCCATTTGAAGTACTCGTTTCGGAGCCTTTAACAATACAATTTCTTACAGTATTGTTTTCTGCCGAATTAATAAATCGTATTGTAGATGCAGTTCCAATATTTGTATTTGTTATTATAAGGTCTTTTGTAACACCAGATGCATTCACACTTCCATCAAAGCTAACACTATCTGCTCCATTTAAGTCAATTAGAGGTGCAGCAAGGTTTCCTGTTACTTTAATCCCCGTTAAAGTAGGATAAATTTTTATAGAACTATAATTTGAAGTACCACCAGCACCAGTATATCCACTCTGATAAAGCACGGCTGATGCAATTTCTGTAGTATTTGCTTTTATCCTAATATCAAGAATTCCTGTATGTGTACCATTGTTAATTTTATCAAATGCATCTTTTAAACGCAAATAAGTAGATTGATAAATTCCTGATTTATAAACATCAACATTTAAACTTATCGCACCTTCTAAAGCACCAATGGTAGGTGTAGCTAATCGGGTATTACCAGAATAATCTGTAATGATTCCAGCAATTATAGTTCCAGCTAATATACTTGAAGATGGTTCATAATCCGCAGCATTTGTACCTCCAGCATTTAAAAAGTTTGGATTGCTTATCAAACTATTAGCATCCATTCCAGTAATAAGAGGTAATGAATTAACATTAACACCATTATAGAATCCTAATATACCACCTGTACCAGAGGTATAATAGTTATTATAATCCATTGTTAAAGAAGTATTCACGGCATAATTAAAATAAGCGGCGTAATGCAAACTCACACCTCCTATAGTTGATCTTGTATTTGCAAAAATATTATTTCTAAAATTTCGTGTATTAGTAGTTACTGCACTATATAAAGCATAAGACTTATTTGTAGATCCTGCAATCATATTACCACCAATATAAATTGTATTATAATAAAGGCTATTATTATTGCTTGCAGCTCCTGTTTCATAAATACCATAGATGGTAGTTGCAATATTTCCAGCTAAACTAATTATATTATTATAATAGGTAGTAGCACCTGCTGCTATTTTAATACCATATACTGAAGAATTAGACGAACTAACTCCTGAGGCTGATAAGCTATAAATAAAATTACCAAAAACATTATTAGTACCTGTGCTACCAGTAAAAAACAATCCAATAACATTACCAGCAAAGGAAGTGTAAGTATTTGTTAAATTATAAATTATATTGCCACTTACAATTTTTAGAGTTGCACCAGCAAGTGCTATTCCACAAATAGAAGCAGTACTAGTAGCTGAAGTATTTGCATTTGCAATACTTAAATCGTGAATTAAATTATCGGATATTGTATCAGTACCTGTTGTAGATGCAATACCATTAATAAGTCCAGCAGTAGCAATGTTCGTATTGGTAGTGCTATTAGTTAAATTAGCTATTGTATTGTCATTTATAACTATTATTCCTGTTCCTGCATTATTTATTCCATAAACACTTTGAGGATTACCTGTACTCTGTGAAATGGCTTGTATACTATTGGCAATCGTTTCGCTCCCAATAGTGTTGTTTAGAATAGTTGTAGTTCCTATAACTGAAGTTTTGTTTATTCCATAAAAATTAGTTGCATAAGTTGTATTTATATTAGATGCGGTAATAGAACCAATATTATTATTCTGACAATTAACGATTCCTGTGCTTGCTATATTTATTCCATAAACATTTGCAGCTGTTGCCCCATTTATAATAGAGATCGAATTCTGACTAACTAAATCTCCAATTGTATTACCCGTAATTGTTCCAATATTAACATTCCCTGAAATAATATTAATAGCTGTCCAAGTGGCATTTCCTGAATTATTCCAACTTATATTTTGAATAGTATTATTTTGAATATTACTTGCTATTGCATTTCCTAAACTAAGATTTATTGCATTAAATACATTGTTAAAAACATTAGTTTTTGTCCAAGGAGAATTTGCACAAAACAAAGAGCTACCTCCAATAAAATTATCGGAAATATCAAAATCAACTCCAGATGAGTTATTAATTTGAATAATATTATAGGCTACATTATCAGTAGGTATGAAAGGGTTTGTTTCATAAAAATTATTGCTCGAAATAGTCCATGCAGTAGTGTTTCCTATAAGATTTATTCCATTTGAAGCAATACCGTTATTTAAAAAATTATATATATTATTGTTATTAATAATGTTTCCACTATTCTCAAAGCCTAACGAACCCAAAGAAAAAATTGCATTAACAGGCCTTCCTGTCAAATCACTTGTAATATTATTATTTTCAATTGTATTACCGTCATTTCCATTTCCAGTTATAGCTGTTGAGAAAAAGATAATACCACTCGTTGTGCTGGTTTCAGAACCTTTTATATTACAATATTCAATAGTATTGTTTTCAGCTGAATTAATAAAAGAAATTGTTGATGTGGTTGAAGAACTTGATGTACTATTATTAGTTATCGTTAAATCTGTTGCCCCTAATTGATCAACCCTACCATCAAAAATAACATTATCTGCACCATTAAAATTAATTAAAGGCCCAGCAACATTTCCACTAATTACTATACTAGTGTCAATAGGATAAAAAGTTAGAGTATTCCATGCACCTGCATTTAAACTATTAGCACCTGTTTCAGCGATAGAACTTCCAGAGATAGTAATCGTAATTGCATTTCCTGTTTGAGCTGTTGCATTTATTGCTGAAAATGCACCTGAAGCATTTGTTAATGATCCGTAATATCCATCAGCTGCAGTTGAACCTGAGACATTTATTCTGTCTCCATATAAAATTGCTACGTTTGCTGTTGCTGTTACTATTCCACAACCACCTGATGGTAATATAGTATAAGTTACTATATAATTTCCTACATTACTTGTACTAGGTATTATAGAACCTGTTGTAGTATCTATTGATAAACCAGATGGTGAAGCAGTATAAATTCCTCCAGTAGTTCCTGAGAAGGTAACACTTTGTGCTGAAGAAAGTACGGTATAATAAGGATTAGCAGTGTAGCTAATTGTAGCTATAGGCAGTGAAGTAATGCTAATATTAGTTGTTGTTGTCTGAATTGAACAACCACCTGTTTCAGGGATAGTATATGTTATTGTATAATTTCCTGCTGTGCTTGAACTTGGTATTATTCCACCAGAAGAAGTATTTATGGATAAACCAGTAGGAGTAGCAGAAAAAACACCACCTGTATATGCTGCTGTTCCATTAATTGTTACCGATTGATCTGTAGCCAATGTATTACAGAAAGGTGTTCCAGTGTAATTAATTGTTGCTGTAGGAATTGCTGTAACTGTTACTGTAGTTGTTGCAGTTTGAGGTAAACAACCTCCAGTTGCAGGCATAGTATATGATACGGTATAAATCCCTGATGTACTTGTATTTGGCGTAACAGCACCTGTAAGTGCATCTATTGATAATCCAGCAGGGAATGCAGAATATGTACCTCCTAATGAACCAATTCTTGTCACTGATTGAGCTGTACTAATACTTTTACAGAAAGGAGATCCTGTATAACTTATAGATGCTGATGGAACTGTTGTAATTGTTACTGAAGATGTTGTAGTAAATAAAGCACAACCACTTGTTGCAGCTACCTTATATGTAACAGTATAATTTCCTCCAATACTTGTGTTTGGGGTAATATTTCCAGTTACTGTGTCTATAGTTAATCCAACAGGCAACGCAGAATAAATACCTCCACTTGTTCCTGTTAAGTTCACACTTTGGGGCAATGAAAGCAAACTACAATATGGTGAACTTAAATAAGAAATTGTAGCAAAAGGTGTTGGATATACAG
>CAZUCB010000107.1:0-4993 GCA_964618755.1 uncultured Bacteroides sp.
AATACCGCTTTTAATTCGTTTAAGAAAAGACAATGGTAATTTTGTATCGCTTAATTATATTTACAACAGAACGAATTCTGTTTTTTCAGCTATTGCATCAACCTCAAATGGTATTGTAGTTTCAGGATATACTGGTGCGGGTACGTCTGGTAATGAAATTATGATGTACAACCAGAGCGATACACTGAAACCAGCCTCAACTTATAATACTGCTTATCCTTTTGTACTGGGCATAGATACTGCACTTACGCATTTTAACTGGGGTGTTGCCACAAGGGTAAACAGTGCAGATGCAAGAATAGTAGCTTTAACAGTGGATAAAGCTGATAACATATATGCAGGAGGAATCTTTTCCGATAGTATTTACAATAGTTTTGGTTCCGGCATTGGCAGCCAAGGCGGTCCCTCCGATTTCTTTATAGCCAAAATAGCAGTTACTAATAATTGCGGTTGCGCTTTAGCACAAACTTTTCCGCAAAAAGTAAGCCTTAATAACAATGTACTTATTGTAAAAGGTACAGCTACGGGTGTAACAGATAGTTTGTACTGGTATTGGGGCGATGGAAGCAACACAAAATACCTTACACAAAATACCAATGTCAGCCATACATTCACTTTAGGAGGTAATTACAGTGTTAGTTTGCGTTCGTATAATTATTGCGGCACCAAAGATTCAACCATACAAATAACAGGCGTAGGCATTACAGAGCAAGAACTAAAATACCTTGCTGCTTATCCCAATCCTGTAAGCCATACCTTAACCATAGAAAACCCATACCAAAGCAGTATGCAGCTCAGTATTTACAGCATCACCGGCAAATTGCTATACAGCCACCAATACCAGAACTATACCACTACCATAGATATGAGCCCCTACGAAGCAGGTATTTATTTTGTAGAAATGAAATTAGATGATGGCAGAAAAGCAGTAAGAAAAGTAGCGAAAGAATAAAACCTTTCTATTTACGCATTGTATTCAAAGTCATTGAATACACAAAATAAAAAGGACGAATCTTGCATTAATACAAGATTCGTCCTTTTTTTCTTAAAAAACTATTGGCATTAATTAATTCGCACCTACTTAATTTTAATAAGTATTTGCGATTTATTTACATTTTCGCCTTCTTTCACAAATACATTTTCAATAACACCATCCATAGGAGCCAAGAGAACATTATCCATTTTCATAGCCTGAAAAGTAATTAGTTTTTCGCCTTTTTTCACCTTATCCTTTTTTTTCACGAATATTTTTAGAATCGTTCCCGGAATAAAAACATAAATCTCGCGAGGATCTATTGCTTTATAAGGCTTTCTTTCTTGGTTTTTCTTTGGAATTATGGTGCTATAAAGAATATTATCAATATTAATATCCTGATATATACTATAATCTTTTTCTTCAGAATTTGTTTTTTCTTCTATTTCTTCCATTATTATAAAGTATTAATGAAACAGTTATTAATTTAACCGTATTAATTTAAAACACACATTGCTGGTGATGATAAATTAAAATGGAGGAATACCATGCTTTTTGTAAGGACGAGCCTCTTGTTTATCTTTAGAAATATCCAATGCATGTATTAAGAAATGTCTGGTTTCGCTTGGGTCGATAACAGCATCAACATAACCATAAGCAGCCGCAACATAAGGATTTGCAAATTTTTTCTTATACTCAGCAATTTTCTTTTTGCGCATTTCTTCAGGATTTTCGGCAGCTAAAATTTCGCTTCTGAAAATAATGTTAGCAGCACCTTCTGGTCCCATAACTGCAATTTCAGCAGTTGGCCATGCAAAAACAAAGTCAGCTCTCAAATGGTTAGAGCACATGGCAATATAACCACCACCATAAGCCTTACGTAATATAACGGTTATTTTAGGAACCGTAGCTTCAGAATAAGCATATAAAATTTTAGCACCATGACGGATAACACCTGCATGTTCCTGATCAATACCAGGCAAATACCCGGGTAAATCAACAAGTGTTACCAAAGGAATATTAAAAGCATTGCAATATCTAATAAATCTTGCAGCTTTATCCGAAGAATCAACATCCAATACACCAGCCAACACCAATGGTTGATTCGCAACAAAACCCACAGATTGACCGTTTAAACGAGCAAAACCAACTACAATGTTAGCAGCCCATCTCTCATGTATTTCCAGAAAATCAGAGTCATCACTGATTGCTTTGATAATGCTTCTTACATCATAAGGAAGTTGAGGATTTGTAGGGAAAACGCTGTCAATTTTATATGATTTTGTTTTTGGAGATTTTTTGGGGAAAGCTTCCGCTTTTTTAGTGTTATTCCAAGGAATAAAACTAACTAATTTTTTTATTTGATCAAAACATTCGTCTTCGCTTAAAGCAAAGAAATGAGCATTTCCTGTTAATTCAGCTTGTACTCTTGCACCGCCTAATTCTTCCATCGAAATTTCTTCACCGAGAACTGTTTTGATAACTTCTGGTCCGGTAATGAACATTTTTGAGATTTTATCCACCACAAATACAAAGTCTGTTAAAGCAGGAGAATAAACTGCGCCACCGGCACAAGGTCCTAAAATAACTGATATTTGAGGAATAACACCCGAAGCCAATGTGTTTCTATAAAAAATTTCACCATAACCGGCCAAAGAGTTAACCCCTTCCTGAATACGAGCACCACCAGAATCGTTGATTCCAATAATTGGTACTTTCAGTTTCATGGCATGATCCATGATTTTGGTTATCTTTTTTGCATGCATATAGCCTAAAGAACCGCCCGCAACTGTAAAGTCTTGAGCATAGATACAAATAGGATGTCCATTTATTGTTCCTGTTCCTGTAAGTACCCCATCACCAGGTAAGTACTTTTTATCCATATCAAAATCTTTTCCTGAATGCTCTACAAATAAATCGTATTCAAAAAATGAATTTGGATCTAACAATGTAACTATACGCTCACGAGCAGTAAGTTTTCCTGTAGCTTTTTGTTTTTCAATAGCCTTAGATCCACCACCTTGTAAGGCTTCTTGCATCCTTTTTCTGAGGTCTATGGTTTTCTGTTTTACTGACATTTTTTATTTTTTTAATTAAACCTATTTACCCAATTTAGATACAAAGGTATAATCTTTTTTTATTAATGATGCTTTTTTAGAAAAATAATCTGTGGTTTTTTGCTATTTAGAAACGATTTATTTTGTAAATATCATTATATTTGAGCAATAGATAAGCGTAAATTGCATCAAATAATTTAAAATAATTATTCAAAAATTTTATTCCAATTACCTCTATAAGTTGGATGTTTTGTTGCATCTTCTAAGAGCTTAAGGTATATTCTTCGTTCTATTTCTTTGGCTCCCAGCGAAATTAAATGATTGGTGGACTGTTGGGCATCAATAAAGTCAAAATCTAATTTTTTTAATAATATCACTAAATGATACAAGGCTATTTTGGATGCGTCTGTCATTGTGTGAAACATAGATTCACCAATATAAGCCTTCCCAATGGCTATTCCATATAAACCTCCAACCATTTTATCGTGAAAATATACTTCCACAGAGTGAGCAAATCCAAGCTTGTGTATTTGAGTATAGGCTTCTATCATTTCATTGCTAATCCATGTATCGCTTTGTTCCTTGCGTTTTACTTTGCTGCAATTAATAATAACTTCCTCGAAATTGGTATCAAATCTTATTTCAAACTTATTGCTTTTTATTGTTCTTAGTAAGCTTTTGGAACATTTAAAATGGTCGAAAAACAATATAAGACGAGGATTTAGCGACCACCATAATATTGGGTCTCCTTCATTAAACCAAGGGAAAATGCCATGCGAATAAGCCAAAAGTAAACGTTCGGGGCTTAAATCGCCTCCAATTGCTAATAAACCGTCTTCTTCTGCTAATTCAGGATTTGGGAATATAAGATCCTGTGTAAGTTGAAATAAAGGCATTACATTATTTGATTTGCAAAAAGTGCCTAAAGCACTTAGAATATTTAAAGGAAATAGAAATTATGTTAATTGTTATCTCCTTTAATGTTTTAATTATGAATTGGATTAAAGATTAAGGTTCATTTTAATTCTTGAACTCAGAATGTCAATAGCAACCTGATTTTTACCTCCTTGCGGAACAATTATATCCGCATAACGCTTGGTAGGTTCAATAAATTGGAGATGCATAGGCTTTACGTACTTATCATAATGCTCTAATACTTGCTGAAACGAACGTCCTCTTTCTTCGAGATCACGCCATATAATACGCATCAGACGGTCGTCGCCATCTGCATCTACAAATACCTTAATATCCATGCGGTCTCTCATTCGTGGACTCGATAAAATAAGAATACCTTCAACTATAATTACTTTTTTAGGTATAACAGGAATGGTTTCTTTAGATCTTCCACATGTAAGATATGAATAAATAGGCATTTCTATAGGACTTCCTTCTTTAAGTATATCGAGGTGTTTAATCAATAAATTAAATTCGATAGAAGATGGATGATCAAAATTAATTTTAGCCCTTTCTTCGGGTGATTTATGTCCATTGTCTTTATAATAGGAATCCTGAGAAATAATAGAAACTGAATCTTTGGGAAGGCTTTTGATAATTTTTTTTACAACGGTTGTTTTCCCTGAGCCAGAACCTCCTGCAATGCCAATAATTAACATAGATAATTTTGTATTAAATAATCAATTTACAGTGTGTAAAATTATAAATTTTAATCAATTTATACTATTTTTATTTTCTATTTATATTAAAAGAGTCCTATTGAAAATTTTCAATAGGACTCTTTTTAGTATTAAATAAACTTATAATTATTTTAGTACAAGAAACTGAGTAAAACCCCTGCGGCAACAGCACTTCCAATTACACCAGCAACATTAGGTCCCATAGCATGCATCAACAAATGATTGGTTTTATCATATTCTAAACCTATTACTTGTGAAACGCGAGCACTGTCAGGAACTGCTGAGACACCTGCATTTCCAATTAGAGGGTTCATTTTGTTACCCTCCTT
>CAZUCB010000107.1:5093-9758 GCA_964618755.1 uncultured Bacteroides sp.
GAACTGCTGAGACACCTGCATTTCCAATTAGAGGGTTCATTTTGTTACCCTCCTTCAAGAATAAATTGATAATTTTTACAAACATTACTCCTCCAAAGGTGGCTATAATAAAGGAAGCGGCACCTAATGCAAAAATTCCAACAGACTTTGGTGTTAAAAAAGTAGTTGCCTGCGTAGAAGCACCTACTGTTAGTCCAATTAAAATAGTAACGATGTCAATCATAGGTCCTTTGGCGGTATCTGCTAAACGTTTGGTAACTGTGCTTTCTTTTAGTAAATTACCAAAGAAAAGCATACCTAACAATGGCATACCACTGGGAACGATAAAAGTAGTAAGTATTAAACCCACAATTGGGAATAGAATTTTTTCGAGTTTAGAAACCTGGCGTGGTGGCTTCATTCTAATCACCCTTTCCTTTTTTGTTGTGAGTAAACGCATTACAGGTGGCTGAATTACTGGCACTAAAGCCATATAAGAATAAGCTGAGATTGCAATTGCTCCTAATAATTCGGGTGCTAATTTTGAAGCCAGAAAAATAGCTGTTGGACCATCGGCTCCACCAATTATTCCAATTGCACCTGCTTCGGAAGGTGTATATCCTAAGAACAATGCAGCAGCATAGGCTCCAAAAATACCTAATTGAGCTGCAGCACCAATTAGCATTAATTTGGGGTTAGAAATAAGTGCTGAAAAATCTGTCATTGCCCCAATTCCTAAAAAGATTAAGGGAGGATAGATTCCTTGCATCACACCAAAATACAAATAATTTAATACGCTGCCACTTTCATATATTCCGATTTTTAATCCTGGATAAAAGGGCACATTTCCGATTAATATTCCAAATCCAATGGGAATTAATAACATGGGTTCATATTCTTTGGCAATGGCAAGGTAGATAAATGCCAATCCGACTAAAATCATGACGACATGACCCAACGTAAAATTTGCAAATGCAGTATATTGGAAAAATTGCTGCATGTGGTCGATGAGAAAAGTAAAAAAACTATGAGATTCCTGCATAATACTATTCTCCTATTATTATTAAGATATCACCTTCCATAACGTTATCGCCTTTACTTACTTTTAAAGAAATAACTTTTCCATCTTTATCAGATTCAATGTTATTTTCCATTTTCATAGCTTCTAAAGTTAGCAATTTTTGACCTGCTTTTACCATATCTCCTTCTCTGACATATATATCTAAAATTACACCAGGAAGTGGTGATTTAATATTACCTCCACCTTTGGGTGCAGAAGGGCTGCTAGTTTTAGCAACAGAAGGATGTGAGTCTGTTGATGGAATTGATACAGAGCGCATCAATTTTGGTGTTTTGGTTTGTTTTATTTCCCTATCTAATGTAATTTCATAAGGAGTGCCATTAACTTCAAGCTGAGCTATATTGTCCTCAATTCCATTGATATCAACTTCGTATTGATTACCATTTATTGTGAATTTGAATTTTTTCATTTTTAAAAATTTTAAAATTTTGAATTTTTAATTATTTGGGGTCTGGCGTAAACCATAAATTTTTGAACTCCATGGAGAATATGTACGTGCTACTTTCTCCATGGTAATTACTGTATTTTCTTCATCATGCATTTGTGATTGGTACAAATGTAAAGCCATTGCAATAGCAGCATATACGTCTCCAGGAGCATCTTCGCTGATTTTGGAAGCTTCTTCAATTTTCCCTTGTTTTACCAATGATTTTTTTCTGCTACTTGAGGTATTCAAATGTCCAATATATTTGAATATCAGGTAAAGGAATATTAGGGCTAAAAAAACTACCGTCATTGCAATCATTGTCATTCCAATTCCACTTGGATCAAGAGCAATAAATGCATCTGCCGCTTTTGCTTTTTCATAGGTTAATGTTTTGATATTTTTTTCAGTAATATTCTCAATTCCATTTAAAATATCAATTACTGTTATTTTATAACCTAATGTGTAAAAGTTTGAAACGTAAACTTTTTTTGCGTTTTCGTCAAAAGCTACACTTTTAACATAAGGTGCAACCGTAATAGACTTAATTAATGCACCTGCTTCATTAAAGAACACGAGTTTTCCACTATCTAAAACATTAGAATTTTCAATAGTAACAGCTATTGTTTTATCAGAAAAAGCCAACGAAATTGGTGTGCTTCCATAAGCAGATAAATCAATTTTATTCATAAATCTCAATGAATCAAGATTAGAATAATCAATGATATCTAATGAATTATTATTGACATTAATTACATAGAAGACTTTGCTTTTTTCGTCGTACACTAAATTTTGAGGAGAAATACCGTTTTGACCTTGCATAATAAGGTTTTGAGTGATGGTATTTTCAATCAAAATCATAGAATCTTTTTTAATAACAGTAGTTTTGTTAATAGCATAAGAACTTGACATTAATGTCATTAAAAAAACTACGATTAAACCGAAATACAATTTATTTTTATTCATTATTGTATAAATTTTAAGATGAATGTATTTGGTTTATAATGGTAAATTATCGTGTTTTTTGGGAGGATTTACATCCTTTTTTGTAGCCAGCGATTGCAATGCACGTATAACTCTGAAACGAGTATTGCGTGGTTCAATTACATCATCAATATAACCATATTTAGCTGCATTGTAAGGATTTGCAAATTTATCTTTATATTCTTGTTCGTTTTTACGGATAAATTCTTCTCTTTCTGTTGGGTCAGATATTGCAGCAATTTGTTTTGATTGTAAAACCTCGATGGCTCCTTTGGGTCCCATAACAGCTATTTCGGCTGTGGGCCATGCATAGTTGATGTCGCCACGTAAGTGTTTAGAACTCATTACATCGTAAGCACCACCATAAGCTTTACGTAAAATAACTGTAATTTTAGGAACTGTAGCTTCTCCGTAAGCATATAATAATTTGGCTCCATTGGTAATAATACCGCCATACTCCTGAGCTGTTCCTGGTAGGAATCCTGGCACGTCAACCAAAGTTAGAATAGGAATATTAAAAGCATCGCAGAATCTTACAAAACGAGCAGCTTTTCTTGAAGCATTGATATCTAATACACCTGCAAGATAACTTGGTTGATTAGCTACAATACCTACAGATACTCCATTGAATCTGGCATAACCAATAACGATATTAGGAGCATAATTACGATGAACCTCAACAAACTCATTATAATCGGCTATTGCATGAATAACATCTTTTACATCATAAGGTTTATTTGGGTTTTCTGGGATAATATAATTTAGTGAATCCTCCAATCTATTAATTGGATCGTCGCAATGCGCCAAAGGTGCTTCCTCTAAATTGTTTTGTGGTAGGTAACTTAATAATTTACGAATCATTAAAATACCTTCTTGTTCGTCTTCTGTTACGAAGTGAGTAACACCAGATTTTGAGCCATGAACCGAAGCTCCGCCCAATTCATCATCAGTAACAACTTCGCCAGTAACAGTTTTTACAACTTTAGGACCTGTAACAAACATATAACTATTTTTCTTGGTCATAAAAATAAAATCTGTTAATGCCGGTGAATAAACAGCACCGCCAGCACAAGGGCCAAAAATAGCTGAAATTTGAGGAATAACACCAGATGCCATAATATTGCGTTGGAAAATTTCAGCGTAACCGCCTAAACTCTTCACACCTTCCTGAATACGTGCACCACCACTATCATTGATTCCAATTACAGGTGCACCCATCTTCATGGCTTTATCTAATAATTTACAGATTTTTTGGGCATACGCTTCAGAAAGAGAACCACCAAAAACAGTAAAATCCTGAGAAAATACATATACCAATCTTCCATCGATTGTTCCATAACCCGTAACAACACCATCTGACATATAGCTTTCTTTTTCAAGGCCGAAATCATGACAGTTATGTGTAACAAACATATCGAATTCCTCAAAACTACCTTCGTCTAAGAGCAAGTCAATGCGTTCTCTTGCGGTTAGTTTTCCTTTGTTGTGCTGAGAATCAATACGTTTTTGACCTCCGCCCAATTTTGCCAACTCTCTTTTGTTGAGTAGCTCCTTGATTTTATCCTCAATTGCCATTTTTATATATTATTTAAAATTATTATTTATTTTTATTTTCGCACAATTCAGTTAATACCCCAAAAGTTGATTTTGGATGGAGAAACGCTATGTCCAAGCCTTCTGCTCCTTTGCGAGGACTTTTGTCAATAAGTTGAACTCCATTGGCTTCTGTTTCTGCCAATGCGTTTTCCAAATTAGTTACTGCAAAAGCTAAATGATGAATACCTTCGCCTTTTTTTTCAATAAATTTTCCTATTGGTCCTTCTGGGTCAGTTGACTCTAATAATTCTATTTTGGTTTGACCAATCATAAAAAATGCAGTTTTAACTTTTTGCTCTTTTACCTCTTCTACAGCATAACATTCAAGACCAAAAACGGTTTCGTAATACTTTATTGCTACCTCAAGGTCTTTTACAGCAATTCCAATATGTTCAATATGAGATGGTTTCATGGCTTGTTTGTTTGTTAATAAACAATGTGAAATTTTTCACAAAGGTAGGGGATTTTTTGTTAACAGAAAAACTGTTTTGTCAAAAAAAAATAGAAAAAAGCAGTTAATAATAAATGATTTAACCAACGAAAATTTATTTCCCTAAGTTTAGAGTGTGTTTGTAGAAATAAAAAAACCTCCTAAATTAAT
>CAZUCB010000108.1:0-9567 GCA_964618755.1 uncultured Bacteroides sp.
GTCATATTGTAAGCACCTATTGTGGAAATAACCACTTGATCACCCTTATTAAGCAGTGGTAAATCTATGTTTTCTCTGATAACATCAATATTCATACACAATGGCCCGAAAACCTGAGTAGTTTCAGTATAATGAGTAAATGGTTGTGCGGGTGTCATTTTATGTTCGTACCAAAATGCAGTGAACAATAAATTTACACCTACATCTATAATAGTAGTACGTTTGCCCAAAGAAGTACGTTTGTTAGCGATTACACTCCCAATTAGGTAACCAGCGTCGTCTATTAAAGCACGACCCGTTTCCAAAATAAGCATTGGAAGTTCGTTGTTCTTAAAATTACTATTTAATAAAGTAGTAGTAATGGCTTCGGCAAAATCATCAAACGTAGGATTGGTATCGGAACCTGGCAAATAAGAACCTTTCAATGTATTTTTTGAAGCAAAACCACCTCCCAAATCAATATATTTAATAGAATGGTTGTACTTTTGTTCAATTCCGATAGCTAAATCGGCTAATTTACCTGCTGCCACAGCATAAGCACTTGCTGCAAGCATAAATGTACCAATATGACAGTGTAAACCAACTAATTCTAACTTTCCTGAACGTAATATTTTGTTTAAGGCATCCCAAGCTTGTCCATTTTCGTAATTAAAACCAAAACGGTCCCACATTGGATAAATACCTGTATCCATATTTACTCGAATAGCTACTTTAGGTCGTTTATCAGTAGTTTCAGTAATTTCAAGTATTGTATATAATTCGTCTAAGTGGTCAATGTGAATCAATGATTCATTACTGATCGCTTTTCGCAAATCAGCCTCACTTTTATCAGGACCATTGAAGATGATTTTTTTTCCATCTACACCATTGCGTAAAGCCTTTTCATATTCAAAGCCTGAAACTACTTCAGCCCAACTTCCCTCTTGATGAAAAACATTGCAAACAGCATTCAAATAATTGGTTTTGTAGCTCCAAGCAAACTGTACTTTCGGATAACGGGTTGTAAAAGCTTTTTTGGCTTTTCTAATAGTAGTACGTATTGTTTCTTCAGAAATCACATATAAAGGTGATCCAAATTCTGCAACCAAATCTTTGACAGTAACTCCATCAATATGTGTCATGGGTGCATACTCTGTTCTAAGACCAAATTTATTAGGCATACCTGTTTCCAATTTTTTAATAACTGGTCTTTCGTATCTTAATTTCTCCATTTTATTTTTTTATTTTATTTTTTTATACTCATTATAATTCACCTTGTGTGGATATTTTCTGAAATTCTTCAATATCTACTATCATATCCCATGCATATCTGATAAACATTTTACCAACAGCATATTTGGTATAAGGTTCTACTTTTTCACCCATTGCAAGATTTACCAATGCTTCGGGAATATTTTGCCCTACTCCTACTGCCAGATAAATCCATGCAGGTATTCTTGGATTAATTTCCAACAAATAAAATTCGTTGTCCTGCCCTTTCATTAATTCCAACTCAAAACCGCCACGCCATTTGGTTTGGCTAATAAATTTATGAGTTAAATCAATCATTTTTTCATCTTCAATTGAAATACCGCCCCAAGCTTTGCCTTTATCGGTAATGTACTGTTTACGCATAGGAACGGCAGCAATTGTATTACCATTACCATCGCCTAAACCTGTAATATTATACTCTGTTCCATGAACAAATTGTTGCACTACAATTGGCAAACCCCATTTAGCACTAATTTTATTAAAATAGCTTTTGGCTTGTTCTAAATTGTATGCTATGCTGGCATCATAATATTTTCCTTTTATGACCATTGGAAATTCAAATTCAGCAGTTAAATTATAAATTTCATTGGTACTAAAAATATTTTTGCTATGTGGTACTTTAATGTCATACTTTTTACCAAATTCGGGAAGATTAACTTTATGGCGTTCCTCAAATTGTTGCAATGTAGGTAAAAACATGTGAATACCCATCGCTTTAAATGTATCTTCTAGTTTCATAAAAGAATACAATTCGGCATCAAAATTAGGTATGATAACATCAATTTTTTCGATGTTTTGAATATATTCCATACGAGCCAACAAACTATCGATTCCAGCCGTTGGATAAGGAATAGAATAGGTTTTATCAACAATATTGTGCATATAAATACCTGGCTCGAGTGATTCGTATGACAAACCTATTATTCGCACATCAAAACTTTTTGCCTCACGCAAGCCTCTAATAACAGCTACACCAGGACCAGGACTATCAATGGCATTTAAACCACTTACAGCTATAGTAAATTTACGCTTGCTCATTGGTATCAATTAAATTGTGATGTTTTAAAATGCCGATAAAATCAAAATAATCTTTCTCAAATGTAGCATCTTCAACAGTATATTTAGAAAGCATTGTCTTCGTTATTTCTTCAAAAGAATTATCATCTTTCATCATATTAATAATCTCAATTCCTATAGGATTTATAGAATAAGATTCTCCATTTAAAGGATTAAACACAAAACCAGTGTCACTTATCGCTATATTTTTATTTATTTTCATTTTTTCTGAGTTTTAAATATTTGATGTTGCAATATTACAACATGTTTCTGCTAGTAGAGTTATAAAATTTCAAAAAGATGTTATAAGATTTATGGATATTCGTTACAAATAAATTAGAATATGAATATATTAGTATCTTTGTTTTAATATTTATCAAAAGACATCTGCCGAAAATAAAGTTATTTGAAAATAAATGCATAGAATGAGAAAGTTAGCAATACTTTTATTAATTTCATCCATATTTCACTCATCTGCTAATTATGGGCAAAGCTTAGCAGCTGGGAATCCATCATTAAGCGATGCTGAACAAGGCTACTTATCTGATAAAGAACTTGCTTTTTCATTAACCTATCAGAATAGCTATTCAAACAAATTTTACAACGAAGATAGAGTTTACAATGGCTTAGAGAACATCATAAATGCCTATTCAAATTATGTTGAATTTAAGACAACTTATGGTTTTACACCCAAAATTTCAGCTTCTATGGAATTGGGTTATTTCTTTAATAAAACTATAAATTATCAAGATTCATCCTACAATGGATACGGATTGGGAGATGCAGCAATTTATTTAAAATACCGACTTATTTCTAGTAAAACTGCAAAATTTATGTTGCTTCCGGCAATAGGAATAAAACTACCCATCGGTGTCTTTGATCAAACTAATGGAACTACAAAACTACCCCTTATGCTTCAACCTTCATCGGGAAATTTTAAATATAATGTCAGTATTTATATGTTGAAGATATTGAATGATAAACTAAGTATTGCTAGTATGTGTTTCTATGAATATGCTCCGTTAATTGATTCAAAAAATTTCTATTATAAATATGGTGACCAATGGAAGTTATCATTTTTTGCAAAATATAAATTCTCAGAAAACTTTTCTACCAACTTACAATTTAGATTTGAAAACAAAGACAAAGAAAATAAAGAATTTGAAAAAATCATAGAATACTCTGGTTATAAAATTGTAATTGCATCACCTCAAATATCTTATATTTTTGGCAATAACTGGCAAATATCAGCTTATGCTGATCTTCCTATTTATCAATATTATAACGGAATACAGTTAGCACAAAATTATTCATTCTCTCTAAAGCTCCTTAAAAAATTCGATTTTAAATTTTAACTGACAATAATAAATTTATATAATTACACTCGTCAAATAAATCCTTCATTTTAAAATTAAACCAAATGGAATCAATATTGAAAACAAGTATAACAAGAAACCAAACAGCAGATGTACTCAAGGGATTGGCTGTTATTTTCATGATTCAAGTTCATATTATGGAACAGTTTTCATCCATAGCTACCAATAACAGCGTACTTGGAAGAATCTTTTACTTTTTGGGCGGCCCTTTCTGCGCACCTATATTTTTAGGTGTAATGGGTTATTTTTTGGCAGTTTCCAAACAATCGTTTTGGTTCTTTATTAAAAGAGGGTTATTTTTATTCTTTAGTGGTATTTTACTCAACATAGGTCGTTCATTTCATCTATTAATAACCATAATCCAAGGAACATATAATTTAGACCCCCTATTTTTTATTTTTGGAGCAGATATTTTAACTCTTGCTGGATTGAGTATTATTTTGCTAGCTTCTTTACGTTTGATCTCACAAAAAAACTTGTTTTTATACTTCCCAATTTTGATACTATTTGCAGTTTTAGGCAATTTAATTTCTATTGACAATCAAACACAAAATTTATATTTGAATTTCATCATAGGAAAATCCGATCCTTCATATTTTCCTTTGTTTCCTTGGTTTTCTTATGTAGTAGCTGGTTATATATTTAAAATAGTTTATGATAAATTTCAAAATAGTTTTAAACCATTTAATGTCATTCATTGGTTTTTTATTGGTTTATTAAGTTTGCTTATCCTCGTCTTTAGCCCTTATTCATTCAATATTTCAAATGAATTGACTACATATTATCACCATACTTTCTTTTTCTTTTTATGGGTAATTGGTTTTATGCTATTATATATTTTAGCAATCAATTACTTACATAATAAAATTAAAAACACAAAGCTGATTTATTTTTTATCATGGACAGGTAAAAACGTTACGGCTATTTATATCATTCAATGGATAATAATTGGGAATATTGCTACAGCAATTTATCGTACTCAAAATTTACTAGAAAGCGAATTGTGGTTTGTTGGCATCACAATATCTACTTGTTTGCTAGCTTATGTTTATCTGAAAATAATCGATTATTATAAAAATACAAATAAAGAAATCCTTTAACTTTAACCAAAAAGCTACTGAATGTCAATTTGCTGATTATCTTCCGATTTTTCATTTCTTAAATGATAAACATCCAAAGCAACTATCATGGCAATAAATCCCCAAAAAGGGACAGATGCCTTGTCTGTATCAAGAAAATTATTCAGGAAACCATGTATATAATAAGTTGTGAGACTCAATAAAGCTATAAATATTAGTAATTTTGTTTTTTTGTTTTTTGACTTCCAATAAACTTTCAACGCGGTATAAATTACAGTAATAGCAATAGCCAATACCGATAATAAACCCAAAACGCCCGTTTCAGCAAGTGGCCCAATATATTCACTATGTGCATTACCTCTATTACCAGCATTGGTACTGATAATTGTTTGTACGTAAGAATATTGATAAGGGGCATAGCAAAACTGATAAGTACCAGGCCCAAAACCCCAAAATGGACGATCTTTGAACATTCTAAAGGCAGCATCCCAACGGTTTATTCTTTCAAGATTTGAAGCGTCTGTTGAGATGTTTGACATTGATTGGATATGTTGAACAAAATTTTCTGATGCATCTTGCTTGTTTTTTTCTAATTTCATAATTATTTCACTACGAAGCATAAAGAAGAGGCCAATAAATAATATTCCAGCAAGAACAACCCATTTTATTTTAATTCTAAGCTTAACAATTAATGCCAAGCCTATAGCTATAGTTAAAGCAAGCCAAGCTGCACGACAATATGATAAATACAAACCTATTAATAAAATAATTGCAGCATTGAGTGTGAAGAATCGTTGTGTATTTGAATAAGATTTATCAAAAAGAAAACCAAAAATAACAGGTATAAAGAAAGCAATCATTCCCCCATAAGCAGTATGATCATTGTAAAAAGGTTCCATAACCCAATGTCCTACTTCCTCATTAAAAGCATAAAAAGAATGCCTGATAGATGTGTAAATTATTACAATACATAAGCTTATTATATACATCCAGGAAAATATCTTAAAGGTTTTAATGTTTTTAAAAAGCTGAGTTGCTAAAAAGAAAAAAGGTACAATAAACCATAATTTTGCAATAAAAAACTTGAAAGAAACCAAAGGCATTTCGCTAGTAATACTTGTTAGTAGCATCCACGACAAGTAAAATAAAATTGAAATTGTTACAGGATGTCTTATTATTTTAATATCGTAAGCCTGATCAAAAAAAAGTTTATACAAATACAAAACCAATACTCCAACCATCAAGGGTTCTGTTGGTAATGCAAGACCTAATTGGGCTTCATAATTACTTAAAGTAATTGAAAGTGGAGTTAAAAAAGTAATTAATAACAACACTTTGTCTAAGGAAGTAAAATACATTAAAATTAAAAAACCAATTAAAGGAATTGCCATGAACCAGAAAAATTCATTGGCAATAAATATGGCATTTATCAGAATAAACAATCCACTAATACCATATATTAAGGCTAATTTTTGTTTTTTAGTCAATGATGCTATGGTTGAAGATTAGTTTTTTAAAATAGTTTTTTTGTAAATAGTTTCGACAAAGATTAATACAAGTATCGAAAGCATAAATGAAGAAAATGAAGAAACTAAAACAATTAACCATCTAACAGGAGTAGTTTTCTTTTCAGCTTTATAAGCGTTGTCAACAACAAATTTTTGAGGTATATATTCTTCGGCATCTACTTTTGCTTCTTCATATTTAGCTTTTATAACGCTATATTGCTCAGCATTGTATTTAAGAATATTACGTAATGCAACATATTTACCTCCATATTTTGATAAAGTATCTGATTTAGCTTTTAGTCGTTCAATGGCTTGTTTGTTTCCTTTTCCTATTTGAATTGCTAATTCTTGATTTATCATTTCTGCTTGAGTTTCATAATCATTTATACCTTTTTGCCGAATAATCCTAAGCGAATCTTCCATAGCATTTGTTTCCCTCACAAATGACTCATAACTGGTTTTAACAATTTCAAATCCTCTTCTTGAACGTTCTTTTTGCATAGCATTTTTAGTAGAATCAAGTAAGTTAGATATGGTATTTGCAATATCTGCCGCCATTTGTGGATCTTTATCTAAAACACTAATTTCTACTGCCATAAACTCAGTTCTTTTAAAACTAATATTGTCTTTATATTCTTCTGTTAGATAAGTATTTTTAAATTTTGAGTTTTCATCAATATCATAGTGCTTAACAAGATTAAAGCGTTGGATTATTATATCTTTAATCTTGCTGGAATGTAAAATTTGCAACAATTGTTCTGCTTGTTCTTCTTCTCCAAACTCGAGAACATCAGCTTTTGTACCATCATTATTACTAAGTAAAGCTTTGGAAATAGAATTAGAAGAAGTTGGAAATAAAACTACAGTTGATTTATATTTTGGTGTAATTAAATAGGAGGCTCCAGCAGATAAAATTGCTGCCGATAGTGTAACTATAATTAATACTTTACGCCAATTCCATAAAAAAATAAAAAAATTAGTTGAATTAAAATCAGTATTGGTTTTATTTATTTCTGTCATATTGATTATATTTTTTAAGCAAAAATAGATATTTTTATTCATTTATCAAACCATAGAACGATGATTTTATAGTTTTAGTGTTTTATAAACTCATATAGAATTAGGCTTTTATGCAAATGAAAGATATTATTCAAAATAGTTTATTGAGAAAAATACTCAGAATTATTTCGCTTTATTTTGAATAAGAGTAAGTAGTGATTTAAAATTTAATAGTTTAAGGAAAGATGCAAATACTATTGACAGAATTACCATTCCTATAAAGTTATAAATCCAATTATCTTCAATAAAATGTTTTGAAAAAATATTAATAATTATAACTCCCACAGCAAAAATAAGGATTGAAGATAAAAAACGATAATCAACTTTAAATTTGAATACTTTTTGTGCAAAAATAACTTGAACAATAGCACTTAAAAATTGTGTAATAATACTCGAATAAGCAGACCCAACTGCTTCTAATCGTGGTATTAATATAAAATTAAGAGAAATATTTAATAACATTCCTGTAGCAGCAATAAAATTTAATTCTTTAAGATTTCCGTTGGCAGTTAGCAAAGTACCAAAAACATAAGTAGTTGATACCGCAATAAATCCCATCATTAGCCATTTAAAAACTTCTGCAGATTCCTGTACATGATTGGTATATAACATCCCCATAAGTTCAAAACTATAGAAAAAAGAACCAATTCCAACAATTAGTGCTAAGGTTATTAGAAGTTTGAAAGATAATTTTACGATATGAACTATTTCATCTCCATTTTTTATCATTTTTGAGAACAAAGGCAGTAGCAACACAGCAAAAAGATAAGCTATCATATTTGTTGCATCTAATAGTCGATAGGAAGATGCGTAAATACCTGCTTGTTCATCTCCTTGTGTATTTGGCAATAAACGTTCAAGCATCACAGAGTCAATGCGATTGTAAAATGTCATGAGTAAAGCCAAGATGGCAAAAGGAAAGCTTTGCTTAATAATCATTACAAAAAAAGGCCGATTCCATTTAAGTCGAGTAAAAGATGATTTACGTTTCACAATAACAAATGCAATAATTGCTGTTATCATATATGCAGCAGTTTGTGCATAAATAAACCATTCTATTTGGAATTTTCCTTTGGTAACATTTCCCCAAATTAAAATGCTGCAAAAAATAATCATCAGCGATCTATCTAACACAGATACAATACTATCTGTTTTAAAAAATAATAATCCTGAAATATTACTTCTTAAATACAATACAAAAGAAATTAAAAACTGGTTGAAAACCATCCAGCCCAACATACTTAATTGATGAGTGTTATAACCAACTATTAATCCAAAAGCAAAAGTAATAACAGCAAAAACTACTGCTAACATAAGCTTGAGAATCACGATACTCGAAAAGTGTTTGTTGAGTAAATGATTATTTTGTGCAATGTTTTTATTATTGAAATTGGTAATACCAAAGTCTAATAAAATATTAAATAGAAAGGAAAAATTGAAAATAGCAAAATAAAATCCATAATCAGCAGCACCCACCATATTTTGAACAGTTCTGTCGATACCCAGCATCCAAAAAGGCTTTATCAACAGGTTTAAAGCTAACAGAAAAATAAGATTGGTGAGAAATTTTCGTTGCATATCAATATAATAATCTGCAAAATTAACAAAGCTTTTCAGAAATTCGCATATTTTAAACAGAAAGGAAAAGAAATTATCTGAATTATTGCCTATAGTTCGTATGTTTTCTAATATAATTAAAATTTAGCATTCAAAAAAACTATAGCTTTCTTTTTATCAAGTATTATTTCCACTTTTTCAGAATTAATCATACAGCCGTATTCCAATTTATCGAACCAAGGTAAAAAAAATGGGTAAACTTCATTAGTTTCCATTTTATACTATCTTTGTAATCAAACTTCCTAAATAAGTTGCCAATATCCCCAAAAATACACTTAAGCCAGTATAAAGTGCAAAGTGAAAAATATTTCCATTTCGGAGCAAGGCAAGATTTTCGTTGGCAAATGTTGAGAATGTTGTAAAGCCACCGCAAAATCCTACAGTGAGAAACATTTTCCATTCTGTATTCATCATATTTCCTTTTTCAGAAATGCCAAAGAAAATGCCAATTAGTAAGCATCCTATAATATTTACCAGAAAAGTTCCGTAAGGAAATGCAGAAATAAGGGTGTTCTGAATGTATCTGGAAGTCAGGAATCTGGCAACTCCACCAAAAAAACTACCTGAACCTATGATAAGTATGATTTTAAACATAAACTGATATTGTTTTTGTAAAACAAA
>CAZUCB010000109.1:0-9498 GCA_964618755.1 uncultured Bacteroides sp.
TAACCTTGTTGAGGTAGATAAAAGATTTAAATCAAATGGGAATTATCTTAAAATTATTCCTCAACCACCGCTTCCCCTTTAAATAGCAAAGCTTTATATTTTAAGGAAGGTGAGGGTATCAATTCGCCTAAGCCTAAGTTGCTCCATTTTTCGTCCACTGCTTTTATGGTAGCATCGTCCACTACCACTACATTGGGCCAGGGGCGTTTAAAATTATCGTATTCAAGCGTTTTACGGGTGCCATCAATTACTAAAACAGCATGTTTATTACCATCTTCTTTCAATGGGAAAAAGGCATCGCGTTCGGGGTCAATATTATTGGCAAACAACCAAACTACATCTTCAAAATTACTAAGGTTTACATTGGTATCCATCCATACAATGGCTTTGTATGCGGAAATTAATCCTTCTTCAAGCAATTGTGCAGTTAATTTACGAATAACAGCTTTGCGTTTTTTTTCAACACATAAAAGTAAGAAAGGTAAACCTTCGGTATGCAAACTCTTAATAGCTTTAATTTCGGGTAAAAGTTGTAAAATATTTTCTGCTTTTACTTGAGGAACAAGATTTTTATCAACTTCGGCATTAACTTCTTCAGCTAGCTTTATCGTAGCATCAATTCCCAATTTGCTACCATAAGCAAAACGTGTACTCGAGTGATCCAACACATCCATAGCACCTTTCGAGAAATGAATATCCAAACCAGGGTCAACGTTTTTTGCAATTGCATTTAATACTTGGGTGTAATTATGAATGTCGGTATTGCCATCTACCACTATTAGTATCTTGTTAAACATCATTTGCCCGGCACCCCACAAGGCATTCATTACTTTATTAGCATGCCCAGGGTAATCTTTCTTTATTTTAACAATTACGATATTATGAAACACTCCCTCAACGGGCATTGCCATATCAATAATTTCGGGCAACATAGCCATACGAATGGGTGTAAGAAAAATTCTTTCGGTAGCCTTGCCAATATAAGCATCTTCCTGAGGAGGAATTCCTACAATGGTTGCAGGATAAACAGCATCTTTGCGATGGGTAATGCAAGTTACATGAAACTTTGGATAATAATCCTGTAATGAATAATAGCCTGTATGGTCGCCAAAAGGTCCTTCAATTACAAGTTCTTCCATTGGATCTACATAACCTTCAATCACAAAATCAGCATCGTTAGGCACTTCTATATCGTTGGTGATACATTTCACCAATTCTACCTTTTGCTTACGCAGAAAACCTGCTAACATGTATTCATCTACATTATCAGGTAATGGTGCAGTAGCTGAGTATGTATAAGCCGGATCTCCGCCCAATACTACACTTACAGGCATTCGTTGGTTTAATTTTTTATATTCATGATAATGACGGGCTGAGTTTTTGTGCAAATGCCAGTGCATTCCTGTGGTATTGTTATCAAATACCTGCATACGATACATTCCTACATTGCGTTTGCCTGTTAAAGGGTCTTTGGTATTTACAACAGGTAAGGTAATAAAGGGTCCTCCATCGTGTATCCAGCAAGTAAGAACAGGAAGCTCTGATAAATCAGGCTGCATATTAATTACTTCTTGGCATTCTCCTTTCCCATTCTTAACTTTAGGCATCCACGAAGCAATATTACTCAGCATCGGGAGCATACGCAATTTGTCGGTAAAAGAAGTAGGAGAGGAGGTTAGTTGTAAAAATATCTTTTCAATTTCATTGCCAATTTCGTCCAGATTATTTACTCCCAAAGCTATGCACATTCTTTTGTATGAGCCCATAGAATTGATTAATACAGGAAACTTTGTGCCTGTATTTTCAAATAACAATGCTTTTCCTCCAGATTTCGAAACTCGATCGGTAATTTCTGCGATTTCGAGATGAGGTGAAACAAATTCTTTGATACGAATGAGTTCACCTGCATTTTCAAGGGTTTGTATGAAATGGCTAAGGTTTTTATATGACATAAAAGACTAGAATGTTTAAATGTTTTAAGACTGAAATCTGAAGAAATTAGGTTGGATTTCCTAATTCCTAATTAAATATTATTTCCCAAATTCAGTTCTAATGGTAATGTAATCGGGATAAGGGAAAGTCATACTTCCAATTACTACAGAAGGTTTTGCCTTAAGAGCAATTCGGGTTGGTTTGTTACCATTCCCCGAAAGATTTAAAGCAAAATTAATTACTGCATCGGCTGATTTTCCTGTAAATACTTTCTTTAAATCAAACGAAAGAACCAAAGGCATCATCGTACTTTGATTATTCGGCATTACTTCAATACGTCGATCTAATTTACCTCTTGTCATCTCGATATCATCTATTAATAAAATCCATTCCATACCATTCATCGTAGCTTTTTGAGTATTCGGATTTCTCACTTCTACATTAAGTGTTAAATTTAAAGGTAGTTGGTTAGAAATAAAAGCTGTGGTTAATTTAGCTGCATCAAAAATAGATAATTCAGAACGTTTTTGAATGGTTTGAACATTTATTCCAGCCAAAAGAACATTGTCAACAGAGCTGAGACGAAAATCGCACTTTGAAAAATTGTACATACTTGAGGCTTCTTTCAATAAATCACAAGATGAAAGAAAGACAACTAAAGATAAAATAATAATTTTTACTTTATTCATATCAGTTTTTATTAAGATAACAATGATAAATTAAAATAGTTATAGCGATAAAAGAAATTGAGTAATTAAAAAAGAATCACTTATTTGTTTTTTACTTTTATAATCATACCTGCAAATACAAGGTTGCCATCTTCATATATGGTTAGGTAGTAATTTCCTTCGCGCATACCTTCGAATGAAATATTAAATTTACTTAAACCTTCTCTAACATCAGGGTATTCGCGTGAGCTAAGTTTTTCGCCCATACTTCCAAGCAAATCGCATTTGAGGTTGGCATTATGTTCGAGCATAATTTCAACATTTGTAAAATCAGAAGTTGGGTTAGGATATATTTTTACTTTTTCTTCACTGGAAGTAATTGCTTTATTCGATATGTTTGTTGAAGTACAGGTGTTGATGGCTTCGTCAAACCCAAGAACTGTTGCAGGATGGTTCACATTCCAATGCATAGTTTTATCATTAGGGCAAATAACAGCATACGTTGGAAAACCAAAACTACCAATTTGAGCTTTTAATAAATTAATTGCACTATCTCCTAAGCCTTCGATACCTGCACATGGAAAGTGTACATTGTATGAATTAATAAACTGATTGATTGTGTTGTTGCTGTCAGCATTTGAAATACCCCAAAATACTATATTATCCTGGTTGTTAGTATATAATAAAAAGGCAGAATCTATAATAGGGGTGTTACTAATGCAGGGTCCACAACTAACTTGGAACAAATCAAGCACAACAGTTTTGCCTTCACTTAATGCTTTGTATAAGTGTAGTGTATCGTGTGTAGAAGTTATAATTTTAAAATCGGGGGCTAAAGGAATATTTGTATTCTTTTGGGCAAAAAGATTGATGTAAAAAATTGATAATATGGAAAATATAATATATTTGAACATGTAAAATTGACTTATAATTATTGCATCTACAAAGATAAGGAATAATTGAATAGGGTTATGGGCATACATTAAGAATAATAAGATTTTTATGGTTTTTTAACACGAAATACAACTTAATATATTTGTTTTGAATACTTAAACTTAATGATTTTTTAGAATTCATTTTTTTCAATTTTGTTAAAAAATTTTCTTTATTTCGGAAGATAAAAAAGATATTTTGAGTACCTTTTTCATTTTATTTTTCTAAATTTGTAAACCAAAAATCTTCAATTTTCAACTTAATTAAAACAAAACTAAAAATGAAAACTATTAAAATTATTTCACTTGTAATTCTCTCAATATTTGCTCTTTCAGCATGTAAGTCAGCAAGAGACAAATCAATTGAACAGATTTCGATTTTAGAAAAAGAATTAATCTCATCAACTACAAAAATTGATTCAGTTAAGGCCCAACAGTTGATTGATTTGTATATTAATTATGCCGATCAATTTAAAAATGATAGTATTACGCCTATTTTTTTATTCAAAGCTGCTGATATTTCTATGAATATTATGAAACCAATGCAGTCTATTGATTTGTTAAACAAAGTTATGTTAAATTATCCAGATTTTACAAAAGCACCAGATTGTTTGTTTTTAAAAGCATTTATATATGAAAATCAGACCCATGAATTAGAGAAAGCAGAAAAAGCATACAATGAATTTTTACAGAAATATCCTAATAATGAGTTTGCACCTTCAGCCAAAGCATCTGTCGAAAATTTAGGAGTTCCAATCGAAACTCTAATAAAGAGTTTCGAAAATAAAAATAAAATAGCCAAAGATTCTTTAAAATCATAAGATAATAATTGATAATTGATTGAATTTATTCTTTGTTTTTTGAAGAATAAAGGTTTTATATCAATATAATTATCATGTGGTTTTATGATTTGTCGCTAATAAGAGAGCTGATATTTGAAAATATTAAAATAATTTCAGTATATTTATCAGATTTACAATAGCTTATTTTATAATGTATATATTTTAAAAAAAATGCTGCAAAAACAGTTTAGTTGTAAAAATAATGTTTATCTTTGCAAACTCATTTTTAAGACCAAACAAAATTATATCTTAGAATATGCAATTCAAAACAGGAAATACAAAGGAAATTTTTAAAGAGTACGGAAAATCAGAATTTGATACAGGCTCAACAGAAGGTCAAGTTGCTTTATTTACAAATAGAATAAAATATTTGACAGAACATTTAAAAGTAAACAGAAAAGATTTTGCTACAGAACGCTCATTGGTTTTGTTAGTAGGCAAAAGACGTAAACTGTTAGCTTATTTGAAAGATAGAAATATCGAAGGATATAGAGAGCTTATCAAAAAATTAGGTATCAGAAAATAAGTAATCTTATTTTTAAAAAATGTAAAGGGCAATTAGACTTATAATTGCCTTTTTTTGTATTGAAATAAATTAAAAGTGCTATTATGCAAGTTATTACAAAAAAAATTGAATTAAATGATGGTAGAATTATTACCATCGAAACAGGTAAATTGGCTAAACAAGCCGATGGTTCAGCATTGGTTCGCATGGGCGATACAATGTTGTTAGCAACAGTTGTTGCAAAAAAAGATGCGGCTGAAAATGTAGATTTTATGCCTCTTTCAGTTGATTATCAAGAAAAATATGCTTCTTTAGGTCGTTTCCCAGGTGGTTTCTTTAAAAGAGAAGCTCGCCTATCAGAATATGAAATATTAATTTCTCGTTTGGTGGATAGAGCTTTACGTCCATTATTTCCAAGTGATTATCATGCAGAAGTTCAAGTTCAGATTACTTTAATTTCTGGTGAAAAAAATACAGCTCCTGATGCATTAGCTGCATTAGCCGCTTCTTCAGCATTAGCCGTTTCTGATATTCCATTTAATGGACCTATATCAGAAGTACGTATTGCTAAAATAAACGGTGAGTTTATTGTTAATCCACCATTACAGGACATTCCTACTGCAGATCTTGATTTAATGATTGCTGCTACCATTGATAATATTATGATGGTAGAAGGGGAGATGAAAGAAGTACAAGAGGAAGATATGATAGAAGCATTGAAAGTTGCTCATGAAGCTATAAAAATACAATGTAAAGCTCAGATAGAGTTAACCGAAATGGTTGGTAAAACTAAGAAAAGAGAATACTGCCACGAAAATAATGATTTTGATTTTAAAGAAAAGATGAGATTGGCTGTTTATGACCAATTATATGCAATTGCAAAACAAGGAATTGCTGATAAACATCTACGTGCAGCAACCTTTGAAGCTGTAAAAACTGCTTTTGTTGAAACACTTACAGACGAAGAAAAAGAAAAGAAATTTCAAATTTCACGTTATTTCCACGATATCCATAAAGATGCTGTTAGGGAAATGATTTTAAATGAAAGATCTCGTTTAGATGGTCGTAAATTAAATGAAATCAGACCTATATGGTGTGAAGTTGATTTTTTACCATCTGCACATGGTTCTGCATTATTTACCAGAGGCGAAACACAATCATTAACTACAGTAACATTAGGTACAAAATTAGATGAGCAAATAATTGATGGAGTTGTATATGAAGGAAAAAACAAATTTCTTTTACATTATAACTTCCCTTCTTTTTCTACAGGCGAAGTTAAACCTAATCGTGGAACCAGTAGAAGAGAAGTTGGTCATGGTAATTTAGCAATGAGAGCATTAAAATTCACATTGCCAGAAGGAGCAGAAAATCCATATACTTTAAGAATTGTTTCAGATATTTTAGAATCAAATGGTTCTTCATCTATGGCAACAGTTTGTGCGGGTACATTAGCTTTAATGGATGCAGGTGTTAAAATCAAGAAACCTGTTTCTGGAATTGCCATGGGATTAATTACTGATACCGAAAATGGTAAATATGCTGTACTTTCTGATATTTTAGGTGATGAAGATCATTTAGGAGATATGGATTTTAAAGTTACTGGAACTAAAAATGGTATAACTGCTTGTCAAATGGATATTAAAGTTGATGGCTTATCACATAAAGTATTGGCAGAAGCTTTAAATCAAGCAAAAGAAGGTAGATTACATATCTTAGGCGAAATGACAAAAGCCATCACAGAACCTCGTGAAGATTACAAACCACATGTTCCTAGAATTGTTCAAATTTCTATTCCAAAAGAATTTATTGGAGCAGTTATTGGACCTGGAGGAAAAATTATTCAAGAAATGCAACGTGAAACAGGCGCTGTAATTGTAATTGAAGAAGTTGGTGAATTTGGAATTATTGACATAGTTGCAGTAGATAAATCATCTATTGATGCAGTTATGAAAAAAATTAGAGGAATAACTACTCTCCCTGAAATTGACGAAATATACGATGGTGTTGTTAAAAACATTCAACCATTTGGTGCTTTTGTTGAGATTTTGCCTGGTAAAGATGGTTTATTACATATTTCAGAAATTGATTGGACTCGTTTAGAAGATGTAGAAAGTGTTTTGAAAGTTGGTGATAAAATTCAGGTAAAATTAATTGAAATTGATAAAAAAACAGGTAAATTGAAACTTTCACGTAAAGTCTTATTACCTCGTCCCGAAAGAAATAAATAATTATTAAGGATAAATAAAATGCTGTACTTTTGATTGTTAAAAGTACAGTGTTTTTATTATTTTTATTTTACATGTTTTTTGTAACAATTTTTATTTAAAAACGTTATAATTAAGCTTTCTATTAATTAAAAACAATAATGCGGCAATTAAAAATAACTAAACAAGTTACGAATCGTGAACTTGCTTCACTTGACAAATATTTACAGGAAATAGGGCGTGTTGAACTTATTTCTGTTGAAGAAGAAGTAATTCTTGCACAAAAAATCAGAGCTGGCGATCAAGCTGCTTTAGAAAAACTTACAAAAGCAAATTTACGTTTTGTAGTTTCTGTGGCAAAACAATATCAAAATCAAGGACTAAGTTTACCTGATTTAATTAATGAAGGAAATTTAGGATTGATAAAAGCAGCACAACGTTTTGACGAAACACGTGGTTTTAAATTCATTTCTTATGCTGTTTGGTGGATTCGTCAATCAATTTTGCAAGCTTTAGCTGAACAATCTAGAATTGTTAGGTTACCACTTAACAAATTAGGTTCTATCAATAAAATAAAGAAAGCTTCTGCAAAATTAGAACAAGAATTTGAACGTCCACCTAATGATGGTGAAATTGCAAGTCTTCTGGAGATTTCAGAAACTGAAGTAAGGGATACAATGCGGCATTCTGGCAAGCATTTGTCAATGGATGCTCCTTTGGTGCAAGAAGAAGATACTACGATGCTAGATGTCTTTAAAATGGAAGATAATCCAACACCTGAAACAGACTTATTGTATGATTCATTATGCAAAGAAATTGAAAGAGCTGTTTGTACTTTAACTCAAAGAGAAGCAGATGTTATCAGGTATTTTTATGGTTTAAATGGTTGTCAACACTTAACCCTAGAAGAAATTTCTGAAAAATTCGATTTAACAAGAGAAAGAGTTCGACAGATAAAAGAAAAAGCAATTCGCAGGCTTAAAAATACATCGAGAAGTAAAATCTTAAAAACATATTTAGGTTAATAACACACACTTACTATATAAAAGAAAAAGCCATCTTAAGATGGCTTTTTCTTTTATATAATGTTTTTAGTGATTTATTTTACCAATCCAGCAAATCCCATAAATGCCAATGATAATAATCCGGCGGTAATCAGTGAGATAGGGAAACCTTTCATTCCTTTGGGATATCCAGTATTTTCGAGCTGTTCGCGTATGCCTGCCATCAGAACCAATGCAAGAGTAAAACCTACAGCTATAGCACTGGCATAAACCACGCTCATTACCATATTGTAGTCTTTCTGAACCGCCAGAATTGCAATACCCAAAACCGCACAATTGGTGGTAATCAATGGCAGATAAATACCCAAAGCTTGATAAAGTGAAGGGGCAGCTTTTTTAAGAATAATTTCAACCACCTGCACCAGAAACGCAATTACCAAAATAAAGGAAATGGTTTGCATAAATTCGATATTCAATGGTTTCAGAATAAAGAAATAAACCATATAGGTAACAAAATTAGCCAATGCCATTACAAAAATAACAGCAGCACCCATTCCTAGTGATGTTTCTACTTTGTTTGAAACACCTAAAAAAGGACAAATCCCGAGGAACTGAGCTAACACTACGTTATTTACGAATAGTGCTAATATAATTACATTAATAAAATCCATATTGTTTTCTCCTATTATTTATTTTCTGATAATCTGTTTTTAATAGCAATAAAGTATCCGTATGTAAAGAAAGCTCCCGGAGGCAATATGAATATTAAAATAGTTTTAGTGCTTTCACTCACTAATTTAATATCAAAAATAGAACCATTTCCTAGAATTTCTCTTACTGCTCCCATTATAGTTAAAGCCAAAGTAAATCCGATTCCCATACCAATTCCATCTAATATAGCAGGTATTGCTTTATTCTTCTGAGCAAAAGCTTCGGCTCTGCCCAGAATAATACAGTTTACAACAATAAGTGGAATAAATACACCCAAAGCTGCATAAAGTGATGGTGTAAATGCTTTCATCACCAAATCAACTATGGTTACAAAAGAAGCAATAATAACCACAAAGGCAGCAATACGCACTTTGTCGGGTATCAGGTTTTTAAGCAGTGCAATAAAAAGATTAGAAAAAACAAGCACAAAAGTAGTAGCAGCACCCATACCCAAACCATTCATGGCAGCAGTGGTAACAGCTAAAGTAGGACAAGTTCCGAGAACTAGAACCAAAGTTGGATTTTCTTTCCAAAGTCCGTTTATTAAATGTTTCATATTACTCATTTTCAATATCTCCTATTTATTAGTTACAGCTGTTTGAACCGAAGCTGCTGAATCGGCAGCAGCATTTGCTTTACCTACAAATTCTTTCATAAACAATTTGTAAGCTCTGTTAATACCATCGCAATATGCACG
>CAZUCB010000110.1:0-9449 GCA_964618755.1 uncultured Bacteroides sp.
CGCTGTTGAATCGCCATTGGCATTGGCATTTTGTTTTGGTTTATTGTTACATGATATTACTGCAAACAAAATGATTACCAAAGCAATCGGACTGATTAATTTTTTGATCATGTGTAATGTTTTTTTGTGAATAAAATTTGAATTTAGAATACGAAATTAATATTTTTTCAAAAGAGAATTTGATTCTTTTATTTTTTATCAGCTATCCGTTGCAAATCTATTACTTCATAAGCTGTAAAACAAACATAAAGTACAAAATACCATATAATAAACGGAATAGCATCACTACGATGTGTAAGAACATACAACAGTAATACAGCCATCAATATCATTAACTTTAAAAAAGTAATCATCATAAAATTAGATGTAAAACGGGCAAAACTTTTTTGTGTAGCTTTTATTTGTAAATAGTGCGAAAGCAATGTAATGGCAAAAAAGAAAGGTATTAGGAAAGGTAAAGTGGGAGTTGTGAGGTTTTTGGGCATTAAAAAAAAACAAACTGCAGTTATACTGCTAATTATAATAGTAAATATTAATAGTTTTTTTACAAAAGAAAGATATTTAGAATCCATTTTGGACTAAGTTAAAGGTTAAAGTTGAGCCGCAAATTTTTAAACTAATCTTCACTTCCCGATTAAGTCTTTAATTACATAATAAATAGCCAACACAACGGCTAAAACAGTAAATATTAAAGTGAAAATAGGTGTTTTGTTTGTCATCCATTCGTCTAACTTAACACCTGCAAAGACACCAATTAAAATAATAGCCACCATTTGAAAAGAAATGGAAGAATATTTTGCATAATCGTTAAGTGATTTTTTAGGATTCTTCAGTTTCACTTTTTTGTGTATATAAAGAAGTATTTTTGCTACTTTCCATATTACAAGAACCTGAAAATTGTGCACCTGGTTCTATCGAAAGTTTATTAATAAGAATATCTCCTAAAACTTTTGAAGTGCTTTTTAAAGAAAGCAACTCTGCAACATTTACTTTCCCTTTCACGTTGCCAGAAAAGTCAGCATTTTGACATGTAATTTCCCCTTCAACAGAACCAGTAGCCCCTATTACTAATTTACCTTTTGCTGAGATATTTCCAATTAAAGAACCATCAATTCTGAAATCTCCATTTGCTGTAATATCTCCTTTAACAGCTGTGCCTGCACCTAAAATATTAATGGATGAGGAGTCTATCTCATTTATTTTTGCCATGATTAAGTATGATTTATTTTTTTACAAAATTACACTACAAACCTACATCTTTTTATTAAAAAAACAAAATTTTACAATAGATTTATTTTTTCAAATAAATACTGTTGAAAAAACTTTGATATCCATCCAAATCTTTTAGTTTATAAAATGTGGTGAAATTTTCAGATGATATCAAGAAATCAGAAGTAGTAGCAGTGTCAAGCGTTGAATAAATATATTCGTCAGATCTTATAGTTTTGTAATACAGCATTGCTTTTTCAGCATTTTCAAACTGAGTAACTGAAATCAAATGTATATTTTTGTTATAGATTATGCTGGTAATTTCTAAGTTATTTGTGCTATAATATTTACGATTGAAATCTGATATTTTGATTTTCAAAACATTTACATTTACCTTGCTTGCGTCCACCATTAAAATAAAGAAATGCACACCTTCCATATTATCCTTGTAAACTGATAGTTGGTCTTTTATTTCATTATTTACTCTTTTCGAAACAACAGTATCTTTTTTGACAGTATTTCCTATTTCATTATTTTTGGGTGTTTCAGAAATAATTTTTGGTTTGCCTTTAGTTTCGGGAGTTATATTTGGTGTTCCATTTTTAGCAAGATTAACTTCATTTCCACCATTTAGATAAGCCAAAACCATTTGAGCCATTGGAATAATTTCGTGATTAGGATATTTTGTTATCAATGAATTCAATGAAGTAATCAATGAATCTTTTCCTTTCGTTTTTCCTAAGGATAATGCATTTAGATACTCAAATTTTGGGAAAATAGGGCTTAATTTATATTTTGAAGTAGCTGTTTGATAATTAGTTATTACTTTATTATAACTTCCTAAAATAAATGCTTTGTAGGTTTCGTCGTAAAATAAATTAATTTCATTTTTCTTAGCTTGGATTTGTTTATAATATTCTGGATCAGCTATTATTTTTGCATAATCACTTTCCGGATATTCTTTCATGATTAAATCCTTGTAATAATCCTCTTTTACTTTATCCCCTAAATCTGAATTAATTTTATACAATTGATAATATGAACCCAATACTTGCTTTCCTTTTGGAAAACGTTTAATTAAAATTTCAAAAGTTTCTTTAGCTTTGTCCAAATCTTTCAATCCTTCATAATAAATATAACCCATATTATACAATGCTTTTTCCACTTTGTCGTTAGATTTTTTCATCTTCTCCTCTGTAAGTGGAACATCTTTCAGATAAAAACTTTTATTTTTAGGGTTCGCTGCTAAAGCAGATGTGTCTTTGGGTTCTCCATCTTCGGTTTCATCATTTTTATCTACCTGATTATCTCCAAAATCAACAGTTTGCTTGTTACTTATCCTCCAATTATCTTCCAATTTACGCTTACCCCATTTTTTAGAAAACTCAGAAAACCCAAAACTCATGGTTGAGGTATTATAAAAATACCATTCGCCAGCTCCATTTACCATATTGCCACCTGAGTTTTGCCGAGTGTTTTGCAAAACACTTAATGCCTGCCGATTAGCGCTTTCTTCTTCAGCTTTTCTCTGTTCTTCTTTTAAAATTGCAGCAATTATATTATTAATTTTCATATCTCTATCCGCAGGAGACATAAGAGCCATTGCCTGCAAACTATCCTGAACTTTAACAATTTGTATGTTTTTCACCAATTCGTTTAATACTTCTGCTTTGCTTTTTATTAAATCATAATTCCTATACGTTTGGGGTAAAAACATCATGGTGCTATCATAATAAGCTTGTGCATTTTCGTAATCTGGTTGTTCAAAATATAAATCAGCAAGTTTAAGTGCTGAAATTGCTTTTTGATAATTATTACTTACACTTGTACTAACAGATAACTTTAAATACTTTATCGCTGTGGTTTTATCTTTATTTCTTAATGCTACTTCGGCAAGAGCGTAGTAAATTTGATCAAGAAACTCTTTGTTTTTGGCATCTTTAAGCATTTTCATCAAGCGTTTTTCTAATGCCTTGCTATCACCAGTTGCAGCATCAAAACTCATTGCCAAATTAATCCTGGCATTAAATGCCATTTCGTATGGAGGGTTTTTTCTAATAACTTGTTGATATAATTCTGTAGCTTTCGCTAAATCACCATTTCTTTGATAAATTTGAGCTAAAATAAAACGCAAGCGTGTTTTAGTGTCTTTTTTTCGGTTTTGTTTAATGGCAGGAATCAAATAATCTATAGCAGGCGAATAGTTTCCTTGTTTAATATAATAATCAGCATAAACCATGTTCAATTCTCTTTCTACTGATTTCGGTGCATCGCCACTACTTATTTTATTCTTGACCAAATCAAGCATTGATTGCGCCGCTCCGAACTCACCTAATTGATTATTGGTTTTTGCAAGCCAAACCATGGCTTCGTATTTTATAGGATTGGCCTTGTATTGGCTAATAATAAAATTAAAAGTACGGATAGCCAAGCGATATTCCTGTTTATAATAATTGGACTTTCCAATCATAAAATATGCATCATCAATCCACCTGATATGTTCTTTACCTTTAATGTATATTGAATGTAGTTTAATTACTTTCACACCTTTTTCAATAGCTCTATCCATTTGTGGATTAATTTTTTGAGCTTCTTCTTTGGTGCCAGTTTTATAAATAGGAAGAACTTCTGTATAATTATCTTTACTACTTGTAGATAATTCCGCAATGCCTTCTTTTAAACTTTCGTTTCCATTCCAATAAGCATTGTAATGGGCAGTTAAGTTATGATAAACCCTACGGGTAAAAGTGTTCTTTCTTGTTGAGCAAGCAACTAAAACAACAATAGCTAATATTAGAATAGCAAAATGGTATGTAAATTTTCGAATCAAAGCCTGTTTTTGGTTTTAATAACTCATTTTTTGCAAATTTATTATATTTTTTCAATAATTGACAAGAATTTGCAAACTAATAGATGAGTAAGTTTGATTTATTCTTCTCCATAAGCAACTGTTAACAGAGTATTCCCAACTACTGTAAGAGTTGTTTTATCAATATTACTCATATCGTCTTTAATGGTATGCCAATATTGGAAAAAGCCTGAAGCCGTATTCGGGTCGTGATGTACAATATCAATGGTTGGTATTTTTGCTATTTTATTAATGTATAAATGGTCATCTATTAATCCACCCGTTTTTTCAGTAGAAAAATAATTACTATAACCCAATGAATTGGCAATATCCCATACCATTCTCATAATATCAGGTGCATAATACATGGATGTGTTTTCCATTGTAAATATAGCATTTTTTGCAGCTATCATATCCAACAATACCCCATATTTTGCAGAATAGCCTTGTTTGTGAGGATTTTTAGCCCAATATTGTGAGCCTAAACACCAATTATCTTCTCCTTTGCCTGTAGTTCCTTTGGGTTCTCCATAATCTTCTACATCAAAAAGAATAAGATCAACGCCTATTTTAGGTTGCTTCTCGCTGAATAAACGTGCCAATTCCATTAAAATCCCAACACCAGCAGCTCCATCATTGGCTCCTAATATAGGTTTTCTATTGTTTTTCTCATCAGGATCATAGTCTGCATAAGGTCTGGAATCCCAATGTGAAGAAAAGAAAATTCGATTGTTAGTATCGGGATTAAAACTTGCAATGATATTTTTCCCTTTTAAAAGCGTTCCATCCCATGCTTTTGACTGAAATTCCTGTACAGTTACATTTTTGCAATATCTTTTTAAGACAGTAACTAAATAATTAGCACATAATTCCTGAGCTTTAGTATTGGGAACTCTTGGTCCGAATGCAACTTGTTTTTCTGTAAAATAGTAAGCTGAATCAGCATTAAATACGGGTATTTCAACTTTTTTGACAACAGTTTTTTGTTGATTTTCTTCAACTTTCTTTTTGTTCTCTTTACAAGAAACAATCAACGCTAATATAATAGCAAAAAAAACATAGCTTTTTTTCATATTTATACTTTTGATATTTATACTTTAGTCTCAGAAAAGACTTTAGTTTTATTCTAATGTCCAAACCGAACCCTCTTTACCATCTTTTACAACAATACCTAACATAAGAAGTTCATCACGAATTTTATCAGAAGCAGCATAATCCTTATTTATTTTTGCTTGTTGGCGAAAAGAAAGCACCATCTGCATCAAACCATCCATTACATCAAACTGATTATTATCTGTTTCGTTGGTTAAACCCAATATTTCAAAAACAAAAGTATTATATAGATTTTTCAGGCTTTCTAAATCGTTTTCCGAAATGCTTTCTTTGCCATCATTTATAGAATTGATGATTTTTAAACCTTCAAATAAATTGGCAATAACAATAGGACTGTTGAAATCATCATCCATCGCTTCGTAACAATTATCAGATAATTTAGAAATATCACTGCTTGAAGTTGCCGATGGTTTTATCTTTTGGAGTGTTTCAATACCCTGCATCAGTCTTTTTAGTCCTTTTTCTGCTGCAAGAAGTGCTTCGTTAGAAAAATCGAGTGTGCTACGATAATGTGCTTGTAAGATAAAGAATCTTATGCACATTGGACTATAAGCTTTTTCCAGCGAAGGATGATTGCCGGTAAAAAAATCGTTGAGTGTAATGAAATTACCCAATGATTTTCCCATTTTTTGTCCGTTGATGGTAATCATATTATTGTGCATCCAGTATTTACAGGGCTCACAATTATTTGCAACTTGGCTTTGTGCAATTTCAGATTCGTGATGAGGAAACAATAAATCCATACCACCTCCATGTATATCAAAATGCTCGCCCAAATATTTTGCACTCATTGCAGAACATTCTGCATGCCAACCGGGAAAACCATCGCTCCAAGGCGAAGGCCAACGCATAATATGTTCCGGTTGTGCCTTTTTCCACAAAGCAAAGTCATAAGAATTGTGTTTTTCATCCTGCCCTTCTAACACGCGCGTATTGGATAATAAATCTTCCAACACCCTGCCCGAAAGTTTGCCATAGGCAAATTTATCATTGTATTTTTTAACATCAAAATACACCGAACCATTTATTTCATAAGCAAAACCTTTAGCCAGAATCTTTTTTATCATTTCAATTTGCTCAATAATATGACCTGAAGCCATTGGCTCAATACTGGGACGTTTTACGTTCAGTTGATCCATATTTATATGATATCTGTCGATATAATATTGAGCAACCTCCATGGGTTCAAGTTGTTCTAACCGAGCTTTTTTTGCAATTTTATCTTCACCTTCATCAGCATCATTTTCCAGATGCCCTACGTCGGTAATGTTTCTTACATATCTAACTTTATAACCAAGATGCTGTAGATATCTGAACACCAAATCAAAAGTAATGGCAGGGCGGGCATGACCCAAATGTCCATCTCCATAAACCGTTGGACCACATACATACATACCAACGAAAGGTGGTTTTAGTGGTTCAAATATTTCTTTCTTTTTGCTAATTGTATTGTAAACTTGTAATTTATTTTCCATAGTCTTGATTGCTTTCACTATTTGTTTTGCAAAATTAAAGAAATATTTTAATAAAGCAGTTTCCCATTTGTTTGAGTTTTAAATTTTCACCTTATGAGGAGTTTATATAGGTTCCAGTATATTCAATGCTTTGCTGATGCTTCCCACATTATCGAAAACAATGGAAAGCTTACCTTTATTCTCTTTCATTCTTACTAAGCGAGGATTGAATTGCAGATATTGCAGCAATTTAGTAAACTCAGTAGATTGGAAATAAGGTGAATCCTGATTAGCAATAAAATATGCAATCAGTTTTTGTTGTTTTAAAATCATTTTTTCAAAACCAATATGTTTGGCAATTCTTCTTAATTTTATAGTATTTATAAGCTCTACTGTAGGTTCGGGTATTTCGCCAAATCGATCAACAAGTCTGGTTTTGAAAGCTGTGAGTTCTTCATCCGTTTCTAAGTTGTCGAGTTCTTTATAAAGACTTAATCTTTCTGTAATATTTATGATGTATTCATCGGGTATCATCAGTTCCAGATCGGTTTCGATGGTACACTCTTTTACAAACTCAATTTCTTCGTCTTCTTTGTAATACAATTCTCTGAAATCGTTTTCTTTTAGCTCGGTAATGGCTTCATCCAATATTTTATGATACATATCAAAACCTATCTCAGAGATAAAACCACTTTGCTCGCCACCTAAAATATCTCCGGCACCGCGAATATCTAAATCTCGCATCGCAATGTTGAAGCCACTTCCTATTTCGGAAAACTCTTCGATGGCTTTCAGTCTTTTGCGGGCTTCGTCGGTAAGCACGGTAAGCGGTGGTGCAATTAAATAACAGAATGATTTTTTGTTGGAACGCCCTACCCTACCGCGCAATTGGTGTAAATCGCTCAATCCATAAGTATGAGCTTCGTTAATAATAATAGTATTGGCATTCGGGATGTCCAGTCCATTTTCGATAATGGTTGTTGCTAATAATACATCATATTCCCCATCAATAAAATCGAGCATGATTTTTTCTAATTTATGCCCATCCATTTGCCCATGACCAATCGCAACCTTAATATCGGGCAACAAGCGTTGCAACATTCCTGCAACTTCTAAAATACTTTGCACACGATTGTGTACAAAAAACACCTGACCTCCTCTGGAAACTTCTTGCATTACAGCATCTCTAATCATTTCTTCATTAAACGAATGCAACTCGGTGTGAATAGGATGACGATTGGGCGGTGGCGTATTCATAATGGATAAATCTCTTGCCCCCATTAACGAAAACTGTAAGGTACGTGGTATCGGAGTAGCTGTTAATGTAAGCGTATCCACATCTACCTTGATTTGCTTGAGTTTTTCTTTAACCGCTACACCAAATTTTTGTTCTTCATCTATAATCAATAAACCAAGATCTTTAAAATCTACATCTTTGCTTATCAAACGATGGGTTCCTATGAGAATATCTATTTTCCCTGCTTTAAGGTCTTTTAAAATCTGTGTTTTTTGAGCAGTAGTTTTAAAACGATTGATATATTCAATATTACAAGGAAACTCTCCGAGCCTTTCTTTAAAAGTTTTGGAATGTTGTAGTGCAAGAATGGTAGTAGGCACCAATACTGCAACCTGCTTGCTATCGCTGACCGCTTTAAAAGCAGCACGAACAGCTATTTCGGTTTTGCCAAAGCCCACATCTCCACATACCAGACGATCCATGGGGAAGTCAGCTTCCATGTCTTTTTTAACATCATTGGTAGCCTTTACCTGATCGGGCGTATCTTCGTAAATAAAAGAAGCTTCCAGTTCATTTTGAAGATAAGTATCGGCATTAAAAGCAAATCCTTTAGCAGTTTTGCGTTCGGCATACAATTTTATTAAGTCTTTGGCAATATCCTTGACTTTTTGTTTGGTTTTATTTTTCAGGTTTTGCCATGCAGGAGAACCCAGTCTGCTTAATGCAGGCATTGCTCCTTCTCTACCTGAATATCTCGAAATACGGTGCAAAGAATGTATGCTCACATACAAAATATCATCGTCTTTATAAATCAAGCGGATGGCTTCCTGCTCTTTGCCATTGTTATTGATTTTTTCAAGACCTCCATATCGCCCTATTCCATGATCGGTATGGGTTACAAAGTCGCCGGGTTTAAGGTCGTAGATTTCCTTGAGTGTGATGGCTTCTTTGTTTTGCGAAAATTCGTTGAGCTTATATTTGTGGTAACGTTCAAAAATCTGATGATCGGTATAGCAACACAATTTAAGGTCTTTATCAATAAATCCTTCGGTGAGGGCACAACGGAGATGGGTATAAGTAACAGATTCCTTGTTGGTATTGATTTCTGTAAAAATCCTATCCAATCTTTCAAATTGTTTCTGGTTTTCCGAAACAATGATATTGGTATAGCTGTTTTCGGTATTTTCCACTAAATTGCGGAAAAGCATTTCGAAGTTTTTATTGAAAACAGGTTGAGATGTTGTATTGAAAACAAGCTCTTTATTGTTCTTTAGAAAAGGATAATTCCCTATTTCAAAAATATTAAAATCGAGGATTTCTTTTAAAAATTCGGCGGCGGTAACAAATAGCTGGTATGGTTTTTTATGCCCCGTATCCGTTTCGATTTCATCATAGGCCTGTTCGGCTTTTTCGAAGGCGACATCTATTTTTTCGGAAGCATATTCCATGTTTTCAACCCAAACTGTTGCCGGCTTTGGAATGAATTGCAGCAGACTTTCGCGGACTTCGCCAAACTTATGAAGTTGTATGTTCGGAAGTATTGAAATTACATCTAACTGTTGTTTCGATAATTGATTTACGGGATCAA
>CAZUCB010000111.1:0-9444 GCA_964618755.1 uncultured Bacteroides sp.
GATAAAATCCGGTTATCCATTTCATCCAAACCGTTTTTATCAACATTCAACGCATTCAATGCATATTGAACGATGGGCAAATCGATATTCCCGTTTCCTTTAATCTGAGCAAAATCTCTAACACGACGCAACAACAAATTGGCAATACGAGGCGTTCCACGGCTACGGCGGGCAATTTCGCCGGCAGCTTCTTTAACAATACCAATTTTAAGGATATCAGCCGAACGAGTGATGATTTTTTCTAAAATAATGGCATCATAATACGATAAACGGGAGTTAATTCCAAAACGCGAACGCAAAGGTGCCGTTAAAAGACCGGAACGTGTAGTAGCTCCAATTAACGTAAACGGATTTAAGGCAATTTGCACACTTCGTGCATTAGGACCCGATTCTATCATGATATCAATCTTATAATCTTCCATAGCCGAATACAAATATTCCTCCACTACAGGCGATAAGCGATGAATTTCATCAATAAAAAGCACATCATTTTCTTCAAGGTTAGTCAGCAAACCAGCCAATTCGCCTGGTTTATCAAGCACCGGACCCGAAGTAATTTTAATATTTACATTCAGTTCGTTGGCGATAATATAAGAAAGTGTAGTTTTGCCCAGTCCGGGAGGACCGTGCAATAACACATGATCAAGAGCTTCGCCACGAAGTTTAGCAGCTTCCACAAAAATCTTAAGATTTTCCACCACTTGAAATTGTCCGGCAAAACTATCGAAAAACGAAGGTCGAAGGGCTCTTTCATATTCTTTTTCAGCCGAATTGAGTTGCTCTCCGCTGGCATCTAAATTTTCATTCATAAAATTTAACAATAAATAACGTCAGATGAAACATTTTTGTAAAAAATAACGTACACCATGATTAAAAAATATATAATTTAGCTAAATTAAATAAATAATCAATTAAAACGGAAAGTTATGAAAGAAATAATTGTAGCTATTGATTTTTCAAAAGGATCTTTATACGCTTTAGAGCTTGCTATTGATATTGCTAACAAAACCAGCGCCAACATAATGATGGTATGGGTTGATAGTGAAACCGATGCCGATTCAGAGCATTCAATAGGTAGTGAATTGAGAAACGATGCAAAATTACACATCGAAAAGATTCAAAAGGAATATCAACCGAAATTAGTGAATAGCACACTAAGTTTTAAACTCCGAAAAGGAAGAGTTTACAGCGAAATAGCTAATCAAGCAAAATATAATGATGCTGATTTAATAATTGCCGGTACACATGGTGCTTCAGGTTTTGAAAAAATGTGGATGGGGAGCAATGCTTTTAGGATAGTTACGTATGCGCCTTGCCCAGTTATGACAATAAGATATGGATTTAATTTTAACAAGAAGTTAGAAAAAATTTTATTGCCTATTGATAGCTCTGCTGATACCCGCCAAAAAGTTCCTTTTGCATGCAGAATGGCAAAATATTTTGATGCAGAAATTCATATTTTGGGACTTTACACTACAACTTTAAAAGCTATCAGACGTAAAGTGGATACTTATGTAGAGCAGGTTGAAAAATACATGGGTGAAAACAATGTTAAATATATAACTAGTTTTCAGGAAGCTGACAATACAACAACAAAAACTATTGAGTATTCACAACAAATCAATGCTGACTTGATTGTTATAATGACAGAACAAGAAAAAACTGCTGCTAATTTTTGGTTAGGACCTTATGCTCAACAAATGGTTAACAACAGTCCAGTTCCTGTACTAAGTATTCAACCTGTTGAAATTAACAATGCTGCAAGGTAAATATACTTCATGAAAAACTTTTATATTTTAATGATAATGATGGCGTTTGCCATTACTGTAAATGCCCAAATACAAAATGTGGGTAATATAGATACAATTCAAGATGAAAAAATCAGCGAATTGCTTAACAAGCATATAAAGGTTAATGAAATAGCAAATACAATACCTGGTTTTAGAATTAATATTTTCTTTCAATCGGGTAATAATTCAAAAACGGGAGCTATGCAATGTAAAACAACATTTAATGCAAAATATCCTGACGTTGAATGCTATGTAGTTTACGAAGAACCGAATTTTAAAGTTAAAATTGGCGATTTTAGAACAAGAATGGAAGCAAGGGGATTTGTGCAACAAATAAAAATGGATTTCCCTGATGCTTTTGTTATTAAAGATCAAATCAACTTTCCAAAAATTACAGAATAAATAAATGTAACAACATAGGGTAATAACATATTTTTTTGTTGCAATTACTTAAAAAGCAAGAGAGGCTGCCTAATTATAGACAGCCTCTCTTTTAATTATATCAAAGCAAATATTTATTTTCTTGCTTCCAATAAAATTTCCAACATTTTAATAGCACAATCCGAAATAACAGTTCCAGGTCCAAATATGGCGACAGCTCCTGCTTTGTATAGGAAATCGTAATCCTGAGCAGGAATTACACCACCTACGATAACCATAATATCTTCACGACCATGCTTTTTAAGTTCTGCAATTACTTGAGGAACCAATGTTTTATGCCCAGCTGCCAAAGATGAAACACCTAATATATGTACATCATTTTCAACAGCTTGTTTGGCAGCTTCGGCAGGAGTTTGAAATAATGGTCCGATATCTACATCAAAACCGATATCAGCATAACCCGTTGAAACCACTTTTGCACCCCTATCATGTCCGTCTTGCCCCATTTTGGCAACCATAATACGAGGACGACGACCTTCGAGTTCAGCAAATTTATCAGCCATTTCGCATGCTTTGCGAAAGCTATCATTATCTTTTGATTCGTGAGAGTAAACTCCCGATATTGAACGTATCACAGCTTTGTACCTTCCATAAATTGTTTCTAATGCTGATGAAATTTCTCCTAAACTGGCACGTTTGCGAGTAGCATCTATTGCCAAAGCCAATAAATTACCTTGTCCACTTTCGGCAGCTTTGGTAATAGTTTCTAAAGCCAGTTTTACTTCTTCGTTGTTACGTTCAGCACGTAATTTATTCAACCTTGCAATTTGCGAGATTCTTACTGCTGTATTGTCAACTTCTAAGGTTTCAATAGGATCTTCTTTTTCAAGACGATATTTATTTATACCAACAATGGTATCTTTTTTAGAATCAATTCTTGCTTGTTTGCGGGCAGCAGCTTCTTCAATACGCATTTTAGGAACGCCAGTTTCAATTGCTTTTGCCATGCCACCTAATTCTTCCACTTCCTGAATCAAAGCCCAAGCTTTATCAGCCAATTCTTTGGTTAATGATTCTACATAATAGGAGCCAGCCCAAGGATCCACCACTTTACAAACATTGGTTTCTTCCTGAATATAAATTTGAGTATTACGTGCAATTCGTGCTGAAAAGTCAGTAGGTAATGCAATGGCTTCGTCCAAAGCATTGGTATGCAACGATTGTGTATGACCCAATGCTGCAGCCATTGCCTCAATGCATGTACGGCTTACATTGTTGAATGGATCTTGTTCAGTTAAACTCCAACCTGATGTTTGGGAATGGGTTCTTAAAGCCAATGATTTTGGATTTTTAGGATTGAATTGTTTTACCAATTTTGCCCAAAGCATACGAGCAGCACGCATTTTAGCTATTTCCATAAAATGATTCATGCCAATAGCCCAGAAAAAAGATAAGCGTGGAGCAAAAGCATCAATATCCATTCCTGCATTTACGCCAGCTCTTAAATATTCCAATCCATCGGCTAATGTATAAGCCAATTCAATGTCAGCAGTAGCTCCAGCTTCCTGCATGTGGTAGCCCGAAATGCTGATAGAATTAAACTTAGGCATATTTTTGGAAGTAAATTCAAAAATATCGGCTATTATTTTCATTGATGGCAATGGGGGGTAAATATAAGTATTGCGCACCATGAATTCTTTTAAAATATCATTTTGAATGGTTCCGCTCAATTTCTCCATGCTTACGCCTTGTTCTTCTGCAGCCACAATATAGAAAGCCAGAATAGGCAAAACAGCACCGTTCATCGTCATGGAAACCGACATTTTGTCCAAAGGAATTTGGTCAAATAAAATCTTCATATCGAGGATAGAATCAATAGCAACACCTGCTTTACCAACATCACCCTCTACTCTTTCATGGTCGGAATCGTAACCACGGTGCGTTGCTAAATCGAAAGCTACAGATAAGCCTTTTTGTCCAGCTGCCAGATTTCTACGATAAAAAGCATTGGATTCTTCTGCAGTAGAGAAACCTGCATACTGACGAATAGTCCATGGTTTCATTACATACATGGTAGAATAAGGACCTCTTAAAAAAGGAGGAAGACCTGCTGCATAGTTGAGGTGTTCCATTCCTTTGAGGTCGTCTTCGCCATAAACAGGCTTCACGGGTATTTGTTCGGGTGTATTCCAATCCTTCTGAATACCAGATAGTTTTTCCCATTCAGCAAAGGATTTACCTTTAGCTACTAATGGCTTGAAATCAATATTTTTAAAATCGGGTCTCATTATATTGTGTTTAATGATACGTTTTTTTGTGTGCAAAGGTAGGAATTATTATTTTTCCTCAAAATTACTTGAGGAATTATTTTTTAGTTTCTTGCTGCTTATATAAATCTATTGTAAGCTTGTGGTATTAATTGAATCATTCATAAACAATATTAGATAAATTTTGAAAGCAAAACACCGTAATCTTTTAAGTCAATTGTATAAAATTCTTTTTATATTGTATGATATTTTAATATTATCAATACTTTATAAATTTATAATAAAATTAATGTTGATATTTGCATGTCAATCATATATTTTAAATTATTTATTAATATATTAATTCCATGAAAAAAAATCTTTTTACTTTTTTTGTTGTAATGATGTGTATGTATTTATTTTCGGTACAAGCACAATCGGTATTTATGAACGAACATTTTGATTATCCTGCAGGAGACTCATTAACTGCTCATGGATGGGCGGTTCATGGTATAGGAATCAATACTATTTTGGTCAAAAGCGGATCACTAAACTACAATCAATATCCTGTTTCTGTTGGAAATAGTGCATATCTAAGAAATACAGGACAGGATATTAACCGAAGCTTTGCTTCACAAATTAATGGAAGCGTTTATGTAGCAGCATTGGTAAAAATAGATTCCGCCAATACCACCGGCGACTATTTTATGCACTTTCTAAGAACTTCATCTACCTTTATCGGACGTGTGTTTGTTAAAAAATCTGGGACTAATTCAGTGAATTTCGGTATTTCAAAAGGATCATCAATTGCGGTTTACTCTTCTACAATTTATCCAATGGATTCTACGTATTTAATTGTTTTAAAATATAAATTTGTGAATGGAGCATTAAATGATAGTGTTTCATTGTTTGTAAATCCTCAATTTACAGATGAAGGAATACCTACTGTTAAAACCACAGAAACAAATTCGCCTGATCTTGATTCTGCGTTTGCAATTGCACTTAGGCAAGGTAGTAGTAACAAAGTAAATATAGATGAAATCAGAATTACTAATACATGGTACAATGCAATAGGTTATTATACTTCTCCAACAATATCAACTGCCGGCACTTCCAATATTACACCCAATTCAGCCACTTGTTCAGGAAACCTGCTTACTAATGGAGGATTAGTATTAACAGCAAAAGGTATCTGTTACGATACAACTGCTAACCCTAGTATCTTATTAAATCTATTTACCAACGAAACTGGAAATTTAGGAAGTTTGGGAAGTTTTTCGAGTAATCTTTCGGGCTTAATACTTGGTAAAACATACTATTACAGAGCTTATGCTACCAATAATTTAGGAACAGTTTATGGTAGCGATTCAGTATTTACAACTGCAACTAGTGCTGTTGCGCCTGTTGTTATAACCAATGCAGTTTCCAATCTGTCATTCTATTCAGCAAGTATTTCGGGTGAAGTAATTAGTGATGGAGGAGCTAACATAAGTACAAGAGGATTATGCTGGGATACCGTTGCAAATCCATCTCTTACAAATAATACAGTTCAAATCGCAGGAACATTAGGAACAATGTCTTCTAACCTTAGTAATTTGCTAAACAATATAACATATCATGTAAGAGCTTATGCTACCAATTCAATTGGAAGCAGCTATGGTTCTGATGTTAGTTTTAAAACCCTGGCTTTTATCCCAACCTATACCATAGCACAAATTCATTCCATTAACCCTACAACAGGCGTTGCCGATTCAACAGGAGTTAACTGTAAACTTTCAGGAGTGGTGCATGGATTAAATTTTGTAACCAATGGATATTCTTTCTATATGATGAATAATAATGCAGGTATATTTGTTTATAAAACATCAAATTTAGGGTATTCACCCGTAACAGAAGGCGACTCCATCAAAGTTATTGGCAAAATTCAACAAATAAATGGACTCCTTCTAATTGCCCCAGACTCTATCGTTAAAATATCTTCAGCAAATACTTTACAAAATCCTATAGCTGTTAATAATCTATCCGATTCAGTTGAATCAAGATTGGTTAAAATCAACAATCTTACCTATTTGAGTGGATGGCCTACTACAGCTGGCTTAACAAAAGTTGTATATGCTTTAAATGGAACAGACACTATTACCATTGTAGTTTATACCAGTTGTAGTATTCAGGGAACACCTGCCCCTACAACCAATTTTAATATTACTGGTATTGTAACTCAAAATGATAATACAACTCCTTATTTGCAAGCATATATGATTTATCCAAGATATTTGGCCGATCTTACAATTAATTATACTGTTCCGGTAGTACAAACGTCTTCTGTTTCCTATTTTTCGATGACAGACGCTATTTGTAATGGAAATGTAATATCAAACGGAGGTTCAGCAATTACTGCAAGAGGTATATGTTATGGAACAACTTTAAATCCCGATACAGCTTCGGCTCACAATATCGTAACAGGAACTACAGGAATTTTCTCTACCACACTTACAGGACTTACAAGCGGAACAACCTATCATTACAGAACGTATGCCAAAAACACAACAGGTGTTGCTTATGGAGCCGATTCAAGTTTTACTACAGCTTCCAGTCCTGTATTGCCATTGCTAAGCACCGATTCAGTTTTTACTATAGATTATTATACTGCAAATATTGCATCAAAAGTTATTAATGATGGAGGTGGCACAATCAGCACCAGAGGTGTTTGCTGGAATACTTCTACTAATCCAACAATTCTTGATTCAGTAAGTAATCAAACAGGAGCAAATGGGGCTTATGTAAATTCTATAGGAAACCTTTTTCATAATACCGTTTATTATGTTAGATCTTTTGCTACCAATTCAGCAGGAACAGCTTATGGCAATGAATTAAGTTTTACAACAAAAAGACTGTTGCCAACTTATCCAATTCAACAAGTGAAAAGTGTTGATGCTTCTGGTGTTGCAGATTCAATTACTGTAAATTGCAAGTTAACTGGAGTAGTTCATGGATTAAATTATGCAACCACAGGTTATAATTTTTTCATCATTGATTCAACAGCCGGTATTAATGTTTATAAAACTTCTACCTTAAGCTATACTCCACTTGAAGGTGATAAAGTAAAAATCATTGGAAAAATTGCACAAACCAACGGATTAATTCAAATAATCCCCGATTCATTGGTAAAAATATCATCAGGCAATACATTGTTCAATCCAATTACAGCTAATTTACCTAATAACGACACACTTGAGTCTAAATTAGTTAAAATTGAAAATCTTTATTATTTAAGTGGCTGGCCTACTACAGCTGGAAATACAAGAACTGTTTATACATTAAAAGGATTAGATACTGTTGTTCTGAGGATATATAGTAATTGCACATTACAAGGAACTCTTGCACCAACAGCAACCGTTAGTTTCTCAATAACAGGAATGGTAAATCAAAGTGATTTTACTTCTCCTTATACTTCAGGTTATCAGATTTTCCCAAGAGTTCTTTCTGATTTAGTAATAAACTATAACGACCCTACAGTAATTACAGGTACAGCTTACGGTATAACACAATACACAGCCTTATGCAATGGGAATATTCCAACTGACGGTGGAAATGCTATTACATCAAGAGGGATTTGTTACGGACCTAATGCTAACCCTACTACAGCAGATTCAATAAGAACAACCACTGCAACCACAGGTGCTTATACGATCAATCTTACCAATCTAACTTTAAACACAACCTACCATTACAGAGCTTATGGAATAAACTCTTTGGGAACTTTCTACGGAAATGATTCTTTGTTTACAACTTCTGCTATACCTGTTGCTCCTGTTTTAACAACTAACGCTGCAACAGCAATAAGTTATACATCAGCAAACGTTTCAGGAACCCTTATTAACGATGGTGGCGATACTCTTACGTCTAAAGGTATATGCTGGGATATAAATCACAATCCAACAATTACCGATTCACTTTCTGTTGTTACAGGAACTACTGCCACATTTAGCAGCATTTTAAGTAATCTTACTGACAATACAATTTATTATGCGAGAGCTTATGCTATCAATGCAATAGGTGTTGGCTATGGCAATGAAATTAGTTTTACAACCAAAAAACTTCCTGTTTTATACAACATCTCACAAGTTAAAGGTGTAAATAGTCTCGGAGTTGCAGACTCACTTAATGTAAATTGTAAACTTATCGGGGTAGTTCATGGTATTAACTTTAAACAAACAACAACTTTTAACGGATATAATTTTTACATACTCGATGCAACTGCTGGTATTAATGTTTATAAATTACCTGCACTTACTTACATTCCTGTTGAAGGCGATTCTATAAGAGTAATCGGAAAAATTGCACAAGTAAGCGGACTTATCCAAATGGTTCCTGATTCAATTGTTTTAATTTCTTCAGGTATTGCTTTACATACTCCAACAATTACTACTGCTTTAAATGAAGTGAACGAATCTCAATTTGTAAAAATGGAAACACTTACTTACCTAAGTGGCTGGCCTACTACACCAGGAACCTCTACGGCTTCTGTTTTAACATTAAAAGGAAGTGATACTATAACGTTGAGATTATATACAAATTGCAGCTTACAATGGAAACCTGCTCCTACCGGAACGTTTAATATTACTGGTATTGTTAGCCAAACAGATGTAACATCACCTTATTTATCGGGCTATGTAATTATTCCCCGCGATAGTAATGATATGTTGATCACTACAGGGATAGTTGAAAAATTCACAAATACATTCAAATTATACCCAAATCCGGCAAATGGAAAAGTAAGCATCTCTATGGAAAAATCAATGAATGCCGAAATAAAAATTTATTCATTGGTGGGTAATTTATTGTTGAAAAAAGAAACTACAGAAACATTTACAACTATTGATTTATCTTCATTTGCAAAAGGAGTATATTTTGTAAATATGGCTAATAAATCTAATGGAACTTCATTCACAGAAAAACTTATTATTCAATAAAATATATTTCTGATTCAAAAAAAGGCTGCCTTTGTAAAAAGAGGCAGCCTTTTT
>CAZUCB010000112.1:0-2868 GCA_964618755.1 uncultured Bacteroides sp.
GTATTGGCAGTATTGAAAAAAACATACCTAATACTAGATGTACCACCACCACCATGAGCATTATAATCAGCTGAAAAACCTGAATCAACAGCATTTGGAGCAATTGAAACAGCATCTGATAAAAAAGTCATTGGATCGTAACATACTCCAAAACAGAAAGAATTATCAGATCCAGAAACGATACTATTGTATATTTTTTTTACTTTCACATTAATAGCTGTGTTAGATATGTTTTTAACCAATAAGTATTGAACTATTGTTTGGGAATTACTTCCAGTAATATTTAATACAGTATTATTAGCTAATAAAGTATCATTATTATAAATTCGTAAATTTTGAGCAAATACAAATGAAGTAACAATAAATAATAAAATAAATGTAAGAAGGAATGATTTTTTCATTTTTTCGAATTATTAATTTAATTAGAATTGGGGATTTTAATCCCCAATTCTAATATTTTTTATTAGATTATTCTATAACTATTTTTCTTGCAATATTATTTTCACCAGCTTGTAAATCCAAATAATAAATACCTTTCGACAAATTGCTAACATTAATGTCTAAAGTATGATTACCTGTTGATAGTTTTCCTTCATTGCGTGTAATAACTAAAGCACCTAAATTATTGTAAATATTAATATTTACGGTTTTAGAATCATTTAAATTAAAGTTAAGATTAAGATTGTCTTTGGCAGGTATTGGACTAATGTTTAATGAAGTATTAACTGCTGTTTCCTTAATACCAACTAATGATAATAAATTAAAAACCTTTCTATCTTCTTTTCCAAATATGCCGTTTGAAGAAACAACAACTTGATTAAATGCATTTTTTAAACTATAATTTCCTGCACCAGTTCCTGCATTAATACCATCACCATAAGTATCGTATACCATTAAAGTATAGCAACCCGTTGCAGAAAAAGTAACGTTTGCAGTATGTGCTAGAATTCCAGCAGCTGCTAAATTAGCATAAGGCCCACCTTGAGCTACAACAGTGCCTGTTGCATCTTCCTTAATTTTCCAAGTTGATTCACTGCCATATTGATCTTGAACAAAAGTAAATACATGTCCTGTTGATCCACTTGATGAATTTGAAGACATCAAAATATTTGATTTCGTTGCAGAATTGTTGGCAACATTTTGGTCAGCTATACCATTTACATTTACAACAGCAACTGTAATTGAGTTTGATGCAAGAACTGTAAACGATGAAATTATAGGAAATACAACATCTGTAGTAGAGTAAGGCATCAAAGAACCTGTCCAATTATAAGTAGAAGCAGCTCCTCCATTTATTGCATAAGTAAATGAAGCAGAAGTAACAGTATCAGAACCTAAGTTTTTAATTTTTACAGTAGGTTGAATTTTAGCATCACAAATTTCGTTATAAGAAGATACACTTACAACAGAAATATCTTTTGCATTTAAGAAGTTGGTTAAATTTACTTTAGATTCAACTCCAGTAATAATTTCTTGTTTCCCCTCTGCAATAAAAGCAACAATTTCTAAATTTCCTAATTCCAAATCTACATTATTAATATTAGCAGGTAAGGTATAAGTGTAAGTTTTTTGAAACAAAGTACCTTGAGTAGTAACTTTAATAGAATCACCCCATTGCCCAGAAAGCAAATGACGTAACATGTGACTATGGTTGTAATTTCCATTAGGCAACACCTGTGTAGGATTTGTATTTCCACTTGATTGAGGACCTTCAACATTATTTTGTAACAATGCAACATTTAGCATATTTAAAGTTGATCCATTTGCTGTATAATAAGCTTCAACATTAACAGTTAACACTCTGGTTTGAACATCAACGACAGCATTAACACCTACGTTAGCATAAGAAGGCTGTGCTAAAATTATATTCGAGTTAGCCGCCCATGCACTTCTACTTAATGTTGTAACTGTACCTGAAAATAAATGCCTATTCACAGTTCCAGCAGGCCATGAATTTACGCCTGCTTGAGCAGCTAACGCATCGCCGAATGATGTTTTATAATTAGGTTCACCAGCAGCAGGGTTTGCAAAACTTCCTTGATGGATATTAATTAAAAAAACATCGTTAGGATGAGCTGCTTTTATTTGATTTGCAATTTTATGACCATCAGGACAATAACCGCAATGAATACCTGTGTATTCTTCAAGCACTACTTTTTTGTTATGAGAAACTGTGTCAACAATTGTTTGAGCAAACATACTAACTGTAGCAATACTCAAAATAAAACTAAGTAAAACTTTTTTCATAAAATAAAATTTTAAAATTATTAAAACGATTTAGATTTTTCGCAAAAATAATATGTATTTATATATTAAGTATATCTTTAACTATTAATTAACCTTGTTAGAATAACTTATCTAATAACTTATCATCCATAATATTTGGAAGGGTTACTTTTAAATTTGGTTCTGCTTGCATAGCACGTTTTATTGCGAAAATAGCTTCTGGATTTCTTGCCCAACTTCTGCGTGAAATACCATTATTTACATCCCAAAAAAGCATATTTTGTAATCTTCTTTCAGCATCTGCTGAGCCATCAAGCAGCATACCAAAACCTCCATTGATAACTTCACCCCAACCTACACCACCACCATTGTGTATAGAAACCCAAGTTGCACCACGAAATGAATCACCAATTACATTTTGAATTGCCATATCGGCAGTAAATCTTGAACCATCGTATATATTTGAGGTTTCACGATAAGGAGAATCTGTTCCAGAAACATCATGATGATCACGTCCTAACACGATTGGTGCTGATATTTCTCCTTTTTTAATCGCTTCGTTAAAAGCTTTCGCTATTTTAATTCTACCTTCTGCATCGGCATATAAAATACGTGCTTGTGAACCTACCACCAATTTATTGG
>CAZUCB010000112.1:2968-9260 GCA_964618755.1 uncultured Bacteroides sp.
AGCTTTCATAACATCTGCTCCTGCCCTACTTGATTCTAATAAAAATGCATTGCCATAATCAAAGAAATACATTCCTCTGGCTGTAAGCTTATTAATTGCTGTTATTTGGCGTCTTAATGATTCCTGTACTTTTTGTTTGAACAAGTCCGGATTTTCAGCCATCATTTTATTAGATTCCTCAAAACTCAATCCAACAGGATAATAACCACCAGCCCAAGGATTATGTAAAGAAGTTTGATCGCTACCCAATTCAACTTCAATATTTTCATTTGCTAATTTTTCCCATAAATCAACAATATTACCTTGATAAGCAATAGAAACTACTTCTTTTCCAGTTTTTGCTTTTTTGATTCTAATTATTAATTGATCTAAATTATCAAAAACTTCATCCACCCAGCCTTGAGAATGGCGAGTACGAGTAGCTTTAGAATTAATTTCGGCAACTATTCCAACACATCCTGCAATTACAGCGGCTTTAGGCTGAGCACCCGACATACCACCCAATCCTGAGGTTACAAATAGTTTTCCGGCTAAGCCTTCATTTTCCTTTTGAATTTTACGTCCTGCATTCAAAACAGTAATCGTAGTTCCATGAACAATTCCCTGAGGACCAATATACATATATGAACCTGCTGTCATTTGTCCGTATTGCGATACGCCCAAGGCATTAAATTTCTCCCAATCGTCAGGTTTGGAATAATTAGGAATTACCATACCATTGGTAACAACTACACGGGGAGCATCTTTATGCGAAGGGAACAAACCCATTGGATGACCAGAATACATTACAAGTGTTTGTTCTTCTGTCATTTCTGAAAGATATTTCATACAAAGCAAGTACTGAGCCCAATTTTGAAAAACTGCACCATTTCCACCATAAGTAATCAACTCATGAGGATGTTGTGCCACAGCATAATCTAAATTATTCTGAATCATCAGCATGATAGCAGCAGCTTGTTTAGTTTTGCATGGATAATCATCAATTGGACGCGCAAACATCTTGTATTCAGGACGAAAACGATACATATAAATTCTACCGTAATCATTTAATTCTTTAAGAAATTCAAGTGCAAGTATTGAGTGGTGCTTAGGTTCGAAATAGCGTAAAGCATTTTGTAGTGCTAATTTTTTTTCCTCTACATTTAAAATTTCTTTTCGTTTGGGTGCATGATTAATGTCTGCATCCCAAACTTGTGGTTGAGGTAAAATACTAGGTATTCCTTGAATAATAGCTTGTTGAAATTCTTTCATTGCTTTTATTGATGATTATGTTATTGATTATTTATTTCAATTATATATTTTTTATTCAAATGCTCGGTTCAGCTTACTGTGTTTTATTGTTTCTTTTTACCTCCAAAAACAGTAATTTTGACATATCTTTCTGGACGCAAACGTAAGTCTTCAAGTAATAAATCTAAGTTTTTTGCTGAAGATTCTAATTTTTTGTACAACGTATCATTATTGATAAGCATTCCAATTGTTCCTTCTCCTTTATTGATTTTCTGCATGATACCTGACACATCACCCAAAACTTTATTTGCAGTATGAATTGTTTGATTAATATTGGCTTTTGCCAAAGTATCACTTAAAGTAGAGAAGTTGCTAATAATATTTGTAATCTTATCGTTATTTGATCTGATATTATGGGAAATAGATTCAAAATTAGCTATAATTGAAGCCAATCTATTACGCTGTGTTGACACTAATGTATCAACATTATAAGTAGTATTCTTAATATTATCGAGTGATATTTTTATATTTTCAAAACTCTTGGATAGATTTTGCTGAGTTGACTGATTAAAAATCAGTTTAATAGCAATTAAAACAGAATCGAAAGAACTCATCAATTCCTCAGCTTTTAATTTTAAAGGAAGTACCTGACGACTTATTTCTTCTTTTAAATCAGGATTTATATCGGATTTTAGTATCTCGCCTCCTTTGATTTTAGTTTTCGAATCACCCATTAAAATCTCAATTGCTTTAGATCCCATTAAATCTGCGCTATAAATCTTAGCAATTGAATTGTTTGGAATGGCAATTTTAGAACTAAAAACAATAGCAACTTTTACATTAGAAGATTCATTGCTTACAAATTCCACTTCTTTTACATAACCAACCTTTATACCATTAATATAAACAGGGTTAGAAGATACAAGCCCATCAACTTTAGGATAATAAGCATAACATACTTTCTGACTCGAAAAAATATCTTTACTTTTCATGAAATTAACACCCCAAATTACAATAGCAATCGTAACAATAAACAAAGTGCCAATTTTTATTTCTCTAGTTATTTTCAAAGTGTATATTTTTAAAATTGTTTTACAAATCTTTAAAATCTTAATATCAGGCAATTATTTTTCATTAAGTAGTTTTATCGCTTGTGTAGGTGAAATTCTTTCACCGTTCAAAAAAGCAACTAAAAAAGCATCCTTAAAGCCTTTTTCTTGCATTCTAATTAATAACTTATTTGCTTCTTTAATATCTTGTTCATCACCAACAGTATACTTATAAAGGTTCCCATGGTAATATTTTTTAACATTTTTAAGATTAGAAAACTCAGGCGATGATACTGGTTTTTCTGTAGCAGAAGTAGCAAACTGAACCCTGAACGAAATTTCTTTCTTGCTAGCGTTTGTAATTTTTAAAGTATCTGATTTATCTATAGTATTTAAAGCAATATTTTTTTCATCTTCTTTAGGAGTGAGTATTTTTGCTTGATTGTTAAAGCCTTCAATCTTAAATTTATATTCTTTAAAAGCATCAAAAATAGATTTTGAAATATCGTTTTTTCCTTTATCTGATGCTAAAAATTCTTCTTCTTTTAGATTACTAACAAAACCTGTTTCAATCAATATAGCTGGCATTGTAGTTTTGTATAGCACAAGAAATCCTTCTTGCTTAACACCTCTATCAATTGTTTTTATATTATTTCGAAAATGTTTCTGTACTTTAGCAGCTAAGTCCAAACTTTGATCTAAATAGGCATTTTGAAATAGCGAAAAAATAATATTCGCTTCTGGCGAATTTGGATCAAATCCATCATAACTTGCAGAATAATTATCTTCTAAAAGAATGGCAGCATTCTCCTTTTTTGCCACTTCCAAATTTGATTTACTTTTACTAAGCCCCATTACCCATGTTTCAGTGCCATAAGACTCTTTCGATTTTGTTGAATTGCAATGAATTGAAATAAATAAATCTGCATGATTTTCATTGGCAATTTTAGCACGACGATAAAGTTCGATAAATTCATCTGTCTTTCTTGTATAAATTACCTTTACATCGCTAAAATTAGATTCTATTAATTTCCCCAATTTTAATGCAATTGCAAGAACAACATCCTTTTCCTTTAACTTACTTCCAATAGCTCCAGGATCATGTCCACCATGACCAGCATCTATTACAACAAGATTAATCTTACTATTTCTTGTTGGTTTTTTAGCAAACAAATTAACATCCAACAATATAAGTAGTAGAAAAAAAATAATCCATCTGCTCTTTTTGAAAGTCATAAGCTGGTCTTTTTTATGTTAAAAATTTATAATTCTTATGATTAAAACTTCAATTATTAGATAAACTTTTCGTTATTCAATTGAATAGTTTAATTTTGCCTTTTAATTATTTTACAAAAATAGCATTAAAAAAAATATTTTACTATAAATTACTGTCGAAATTGCTAACAATTCGTTCATATTTGTTTTTTTTAATCCACCTGATAGTTTTTTTCGGGTTTTCATACCATTTATTAGCCCAAGAAAACAAACAAATACCCTCAACTGATTCTTCTCTCATAAAATTAGAAAAAACTTCCAATTCAGATACTTCAATTATTGCTTTTGACTATGAAATTGCAAAAAATAATGTCAAAGATACATTAAAGAAACAAAAATCAAATGCAATTGAAACAAAAATAGTTTATAAATCTACCGATTCTTTAAGATTTAGCATAAAAGAAAAGGAGGTATTTCTCTACAACAAAGCTGATATTTCTTACGAAAAAATAAACCTAAAAGCTGATTTTGTTGTGATGAATTTTGGCAAAAATGAAGTTTTTGCAAAAGGTGTTGCTGACTCAAATGGTAATATACAAGGCAATCCTGTTTTTAAAGAAGAAGAAAAAACTTTTGATTCAAAAGAAATGCTTTACAATTTTCATTCAAAAAAAGGACTTATTAAACAGGTAATTACTCAAGAAAGTGAAGGTTATGTGCATGGAGAAAAAGTAAAGAAAATGGCGGATGATATTACCTATATCAAAAATGGAAAATTTACAACCTGCGATTTGGAACACCCACATTTTGATATTCGCTTTGGAAGAGCTAAAGCCATTCCTAACAAAAAAATTATTACTGGACCTGCATTTTTATATATTGAAGATATTCCAACACCGCTTTTTGTTCCTTTAGGATATTTTCCAAATACAAAAAATCAATCTTCGGGAATTTTATTTCCCACTTATGGTGAATCGCCAACGCGTGGTTTCTTTTTCGAAAATGGTGGATATTATTTCGCAATCAGCGATTATATTGATTTAGCATTACGCGGAGATATTTATACCAGAGGAAGTTGGGGTATTCATACCCTCTCAAATTATAATAAACGATATAAATATAATGGAGCAATAAATTTCGATTACGTCGTAAATATTGATGGTGAAAAAAACACATCTTCGTATTCAAAAAGCACTGATTTTTCATTCAATTGGCGATTTAATCAAGATGCAAAAGCCCGTCCAAATAGCCGTTTTGCTGCAAATGTAAATTTAAGAAGTAGCAAGTACGATCGCTATGCACAAAACATAAATAATATTTTTACCAATACTACATCTTCAAGCATTTCATATTCAACAACCTTAGGAAGTAATTACTTTTTAAATATTAATTTAGGTGAAAGTTACAATACCAATACAAGAGTTATTGACCTCAACCTTCCAACAATTGCTTTCAGTGCAAATCGTTTTAATCCTTTTCAGAAAAAAATTCAATCGGGTGAAGTAAAATGGTATGAAAATATTAGTGTTAGTTACTCTATGGAAGCACAAAATAAAATTAATACCCACGATAGTACTTTATTTACAAAAAAAACGCTTGATGAAATGCAAAATGGCATAAGACATTCAATACCAGTAAGCAGTAGTGTAAAAGTACTGAAATATTTTACATTAACAAATTCAGTAAACATCAACGAAAGATGGTATTTTAAGACCATTAATAAAGAGTGGTCAAATGATACAATATTCAATGGAAATGATACAACAATAGGATATTTGAAAACTACCGAAATTAAAGGATTTTCAAGAGCTGTTGATTTTCAGCTTAGCTCCAGCATCAATACAAGAATATATGGTATGATGCAATTAAAAAAAGGGCCATTACGTGCTATTCGACACGTAGTTACTCCTAGTATTGGTTTTTCTTGGCGACCTGATTTTGGAACTTCACTTTGGGATTATTATCATTCATATATTGATAAAAATGGTATCGTTCAAAAATACTCTAAATTTGAAGGTGCTATATATGGAGGTCCGGAAAGTGGGAAATATGGAAGTATAGGTTTTTCTTTAGATAATAGTCTTGAAATAAAAATTCCTTCAAAGAAAGATACCAATACTGGTATGAAAAAATTAGTTTTGATTGAAAGCTTTTCACTTTCAACATCATACAACATGGCAGCAGATTCGCTCAATTGGGCTCCTCTTACTATTAATGGTAGAACAACTTTATTTAAAAATGTTTCGTTGAACTATATGAGTACTTGGGATCCTTATGTAAAAAACAATAGTAGCCGTCGAATTAATCAATATGAATGGGATATTAATAAAAGAATCATGCGATTGGACTATACTGAATGGAGGGTTGGTATAAATTTGAGTCTTAATCCTGCTTTTTTCAAGAAGAAAACAACTTCAGCTGTTACTCAAGAAGCAAAACCACAATTAACTCAAAATCCTGTAAGTAATATCAATCAAAATTTAGGCGATCAGGTTGATTTTAGTATCCCATGGAATCTAAATATTAATTATTCATATTGGTATTCAAGTACATATATTGCTGCAAGTACAAATTACAATAAAGATTTTACTCAAACAGTAAATTTTTCCGGAGATGTAAACTTAACTAAAAAATGGAAATTAGGTTTTAGTGGAGGTTACGATATTAAAGCAAAAGATTTCACCTATGCTTCTTTTGATGTTTACCGCGATTTGCATTGCTGGGAAATGCGATTTAACTGGATTCCTTTTGGGTGGAGACAAAGCTGGAGTTTTACTATCAATGTAAAAGCTTCAGTA
>CAZUCB010000113.1:0-8890 GCA_964618755.1 uncultured Bacteroides sp.
AACCCAAACAATGGTTTAAAGCATTTCCTATTAGGAGATACAAACGATGTGCTAATGCAAATTAAAACAGAATTTGTTGAGAAGTATAATTCCCTAATAGTGGGAACTTTTTCTCCTCCATTTATCAATATTGATGATTATGATTATTTATTTATTTCAAAAATGATTAATGATAGTGGTGCAGATATTGTTTGGATATCAATGACCGCACCAAAACAGGATTATTTCGCTGTAAAAATTGAACCATTGTTAAATAAGAAAATTCTTATTGGAGTTGGTGCAGCATTCAGATATTCTTTAGGTTTCTATAAAATTCCAGGTGGTTTCCTTCAAAAAATTGGTTTAACAGGTTTTTTTATGAGAAAAAAAACTTGGTGGCAATTTAAATGGTATGTTAAACATATTTTGATTTTAATTTGGTATTCATTTCAAATTATTGGAAATCGAATTTATGGCAAAAGATATTACGAATAAAAAATATATTTATTCATGGTTGAAATATTTGTAAAAAAGACTATTGATTTAACTTTAAAAGAAAAACAAAGTTTAATTAATCTTTTTAACGTCATTTTTAATAAGAATAGAACGATTGTTAACTTTGATGATCAGTTTGTTAACAATGCTATTGGGTATTCTTATCATGTTTTTATGATGGATGATGGAGAGATTGTTGGAAGTATTTCTCATATACCAGGTTATTATTCTATTAATGAGGTTAAGCATTTATTTTTACTTGGAGCAGATGCAATGATATTAAAAAAATATAGAGATTTTTTTTACTATTATGATATGTTAATGAGTTTAAATGAGTTTGCAAAAAAAGACGGTGCTGTACTCTTTTATAGCTTCCCAAATGACACCTCAAATCCTATACTTCTAAAAGCAAAATTATCATATACTATTGGAAAACTTGGAACATATATATTGCCCTATCGCATTGGTGGTATAAAAAAAAATCTAAAGTTGCTTAACTTCTTATCAATTATATTTTCTTGGAAATGGATATATTTGATGTCGTTGATTTCAAGCAAGAAAGAATCATCCTTTTTAATTAAGAAAGATAACGAAACATTTAACGAAAGTCGTTATAAAAGAATGAATTCCGATTATACAATTGTTAATAAAGATAATTTGTGGTTTGTTTATAAGATTATGAATTATGAAGGTATAAGAACAGCATTTTTAATAGATGTAGCTATTAAATCGCCCCGTAATTTTAATAAGGCTATTCGTTATATTGTCAGAAAACATAATTCAGAATTTGATGTTATACTCTATGTTGGGAATTTACCATTTAGGTTTACTGGCCTATTAAAAGTTCCTGAAAAATATGAACCTAAGAATTTTAATTTTGCTGCATTAATTTTTGATGATTCAAAAGTAAATAAAACAGATATTTTCGATATTCAAAACTGGGATGTTAATCTTTCAAATACAGATTTAATATAATTTAAAGTATAGCGTTCAAGATAAATAGCATTCTTGAAAATATAAAAATAATGAATATTCTCACTTTTGATATAGAAGAATGGTTTCACTGTGATTTCATTTCAGACTCTTCCACATGGCAGAGTTACGAAGTACGAATACATAATGCAACTGAAAAAATACTCCAGGCACTTGATAATGGAAATGTTAAAGCTACATTTTTTGTATTAGGTTGGATTGCTGAAAAATACCCAGAAGTCATAAAAAAAATTCATGATTCAGGGCAAGAAATTGCATGTCATTCTTACATTCACGAATTGGTGCATAGAATGAATGCTGAAACATTCAGAAAAGATACCGAATATTCTTTGAAACTAATTGAAGATATTATTGGTGAAAAAATTATAACTTATAGAGCTCCTGCCTTTTCAATCACCGAAAATACACCATGGGCATTTGAAGTCTTAGCAGAATTAGGGATAGAATATGATTGTTCTGTTCTTCCTTCAAGCAGTCATGATTATGGTGGATTTCCGTCGTTTGGAGAGTGTATGCCATCAATAATTGAAATAAATGGATATAGAATAAAAGAATTTCCTATGAATACAATAACTCTGATGGGAAAACAAATGGTTTTTTCAGGAGGTGGATTTTTTAGATTGTTCCCTTACTTTTTAATCCATAAATGGACAAAAAAATCGGATTATGTGATGAGTTATTTTCATCCACGCGATTTTGATTACGAACAACCGATGCTGCAACAATTGCCATTAATGAGAAAATTCAAATCCTATGTTGGCTTAAAAGGTGCTTATCCAAAATTAATTCAATGGATCAATGATTTTGAAACAATGAGCCTTGGGGAAGCATCTCAGCAAATAGATTGGAGTAAAGCTAAAATAATATCGTTATGATAAAAAAAACGATACTAATAACAGGTGCTTTTGGTTTTATTGGAACCAATCTATCTTCCTTTTTAAAGGATCAAGAAATATATACTTTAATAGCACTTGATATTGAAAAACCACTAAATCATAAATATGATAAATTTTATAGTTGGAATCAGATAGATGAAATTGATTGGGATAATATTCATACCATTATCCATTTGGCAGGGAAAGCACACGACACTAAAAACTCTAAAGAAGAAGTATATAGAGAGATAAATGTTGGATTAACAAAAAGAATCATTTCTTATTTTAAAAAAAGCAAAGCTCAAAGATTTATATTTTTTAGTTCTGTTAAAGCTGTTGCCGACACAGTTTCTGGAGAGTTTTTATGTGAAGAAACAATCCCAAATCCTCAAACACCTTATGGAAAATCAAAACTAGAAGCAGAGAGACTGATTCAAATTGAAACAAATGGCACTGAGGAAAAAGTATTTATTATAAGACCATGTATGATTCATGGACCTGGCAATAAGGGAAATCTGAATTTATTATACAAAATGGTTAAAAAAGGGATTCCATACCCATTAGGTAGTTTTAAAAATTTAAGATCCTTTACATCAATTGGAAATTTAAATTTTGTTTTAGAACAATTAATCCAGAAAGATGTTAAATCTGGAATCTATCAATTAGCTGATGATGAAGCTCTATCTACCAATCAACTTATTGAGGAAATTGCTTTTTCAATGGGTAAAAAAAAGAAAATTTGGTATATTAACAAACGTTTTGTTAAATACATTGCGTCTATAGGTGATTTTCTTCATTTGCCTATTAATAATGAAAGTTTAAAGAAATTAACTGAGTCTTATGTCGTGTCTAATGATAAAATAAAAAAAACACTTGGAATCGATAAAATGCCAATTTCTGCAAAAAAAGGTTTAGTTATTACCTTAAAATCATTTAAAAATTAAACAATTAATAATTATGCAAACAAATTTTAATTTAGACTCTTTTATAAAAAAATATGTAACAAAGAGAGAAAAAAGTTTATTAGAATCTGATTTTAAAAAATATGATACTGAGCTAAAGAAAAGAATCAATGGGAAGAATGTACTTGTTATAGGAGGTGCTGGAACAATTGGGTCTTCATACATTAAAGCAATACTAAAGTTTAATATTAAAAAACTAGTTGTAGTTGACATCAATGAAAATGGTCTAACAGAATTGGTTAGAGATCTCCGTAGTTCAGTAGGTTATAATATCCCTGAAGATTTTATTACTTATCCTATCAATTTTGGAGATAGAGTTTTTGAAAAACTATTCAGGCAAATTGGGCCCTTTGATATTGTAGCAAATTTTGCAGCCCATAAACATGTTCGTAGCGAAAAAGATATTTATTCAATTGAAGCAATGATTGAGAATAACGTACTTCGTGCCCGGAAATTATTAGACCTTTTACTTGAGTTTCCTCCTGAACATTTTTTCTGTGTGTCAACCGATAAAGCTGCAAATCCAGTAAATATTATGGGTGCCAGCAAAAAACTAATGGAAGAATTAATTATGGCTTATGCTAGCAAATTACCAATTAAGACAGCACGTTTTGCCAATGTTGCTTTTTCAAATGGTAGTCTTCCATTGGGTTTCATTGAAAGAATGAATAAGAACCAACCATGGTCCTGCCCATTAGGGATTAGACGTTTCTTTGTTTCTCCTCAGGAATCTGGCGAATTATGTCTGATAGCATCAATTATGGGTGAATCTGGAGATATTTTTTATCCAAAATTAGACGAAGAAAAAGATATGATTCCTTTTGATCAAATAGCAAAGGATTTACTTTCAGTTTTAGGGCTGAAACCTGATATTTGTTCATCAGAAGAAGAGGCATGTAAAAAAGCACTATTACTTAATCATGATTCAACTACTTATCCTATTTATTATTTTGGTTCAGATACATCAGGAGAAAAAGCCTTTGAAGAGTTTTTTACAGATGAAGAACTATTAGAAAAAGAAAAATTTATCAATTTAGGCGTGATAAAAAATTCAAAAAAGAGAAATAGTAAAGAAATAGACGAAATATTCACAAGTATACATAATCTTTTTGAAACAAAAGAAGTTACAAAAGCGTCAGTAGTAGAAATTTTAAAAGAATACCTTCCTAATTTTCAACATATTGAAAAAGGGAAAGGATTAGACCAAAAAATGTAATTAATTTAAAAAAATGAAATATGATAAGAATTTTTGATTTTGTTTTTAGTTTAGTTTTAATACTAATAATACTTCCTTTTTTATTACCAATTGTTATAATCCTACTTTTAACAGGAGAGCATTATGTTTTTTATCGTCAGGTAAGAATTGGGAAAAATGCTAAAGAGTTTGGCTTATATAAATTTGCTACCATGTTAAAAAACAGTCCTAATATGGGAACTGGAGATGTAACGCTGAAAAATGACCCCAGAGTTTTACCATTAGGTGGATTTCTAAGAAAAACTAAAATAAATGAGATACCCCAACTTCTAAATATTTTATTTGGACAAATGTCTTTTGTAGGTCCACGTCCTATGACTCCAAGAAATTTTAAAATTTACACATTAGAAGAACAAAGTATTATAAAAAAAATGAGTCCAGGATTAACTGGCATAGGTTCTATAATTTTCAGGGATGAAGAAACAATTTTTGAAAAGCTAAATATGCCTCTTGAGAAATGTTTAAAGGAAGTAATTATGCCTTATAAAGCAGAATTAGAAAAGTGGTATTTTGAACATTTGAATTTATGGGTTTATATAAAAGTCATTTTTGTAACCGCTTGGGTAATTGTATTTCCCAAAAGTAACATCCACAAAAAATGGTTTAAAAATTTACCAGAGAATACAATTATTAATAAAATAAAAACCGAAAAATAATCTTTTATATTTTTACAAAAATTAAATCATTATGCCAAAAATAGCTCTAATCACTGGTATTACAGGACAAGACGGTTCCTACTTAGCTGAATTTTTAATAGAAAAAGGATACGAAGTTCACGGGATTCTTCGCCGATCTTCTACTTTTAATACTGCACGTATTGAACATCTTTATTTTGATGAATGGATTAAAGATACAAAACAAAAACGAAGTATCAATCTACATTATGGTGATATGACTGATAGTAGTTCTTTGATTCGTATTATTCAAGCCGTAAAACCAGACGAAATATACAATCTTGCTGCTCAAAGCCATGTTCAAGTCTCATTTGAAGTGCCAGAATATACAGCAGAATCGGACGCAGTAGGAACTTTGCGCATACTAGAAGCCGTTCGCATACTTGGTTTGGAAAAAAATTGCAAGATTTATCAAGCTTCTACTTCTGAACTGTATGGTAAAGTACAAGAAATTCCTCAAAAAGAAACTACACCATTCTACCCTCGTTCACCTTATGGTGTGGCAAAACAATATGGGTTCTGGATTACAAAAAATTACAGGGAATCTTATGGTATGTATGCTGTAAATGGCATCTTGTTCAACCATGAAAGCGAACGCCGTGGAGAAACCTTTGTTACTCGTAAGATTACTTTGGCTGCCAGCAGGATAGCACATGGATTACAAAAGAAATTATATATGGGTAATCTGGATGCTTTACGCGATTGGGGTTATGCAAAAGATTATGTACAATGTATGTGGATGATGTTACAACATCCCGAACCAGAAGACTTTGTAATAGCAACTGGCGAAATGCATACAGTACGTGAATTTATAGAACTTGCTTTCACAGAAGCCAACATTGAAATTATTTGGCAAGGTATTGGTATAGATGAAAAAGGTATAGATAAAACCACTGGAAATGTTTTAGTAGAAATAGATAGTAAATATTTTAGACCAGCTGAAGTTGAACAACTTTGTGGAGATCCCACCAAAGCAAAAACACTATTAGGATGGAATCCAACCCAAACCAGTTTTAAAGACTTGGTAAAATTAATGATGAAACATGACTTGGTATATGTGAAAAAGCTGCATGAATCAAAAGTGGAAATATAATAAAAGGCTTAATAAAAGAAACATTTTTCAAACAAAGGAAATATGAATAAAAATAGCAAAATATATATTGCTGGTCATAAAGGTTTAGTAGGTTCTGCACTATGGAATAACCTCATTTCAAAAGGATATACAAACCTTATTGGAAAAACAATAGAAGAGCTTGATTTAATGAATCAAAAAGATGTTGAAGCTTTTTTCAAACTAGAAAAACCAGAATATGTAATTCTTGCTGCCGCTAAAGTAGGTGGAATTGTTGCCAACAACATTTATCGAGGACAATTTATTTACGAAAATCTCCAAATACAAAACAACGTAATACATCAGTCATATTTAAGCGGAGTAAAAAAGCTCCTTTTTTTAGGTTCAACCTGTATTTATCCAAGAGATGCACAACAACCCATGCCAGAAGATTGTTTATTGACTGACACATTGGAATATACCAATGAACCCTATGCCATTGCTAAAATAGCTGGATTAAAGATGTGTGAAAGCTACAACTTACAATATGATACTAACTTTATAGCTGTAATGCCAACCAATTTGTATGGTCCTAATGATAATTTTGATTTAGAAAAAAGTCATGTGCTACCAGCAATGATTCGTAAGATTCATTTAGGAAAATGTTTAGAAAACAATGATTGGAAAAGTATAAAAGATGACTTAGATAAGCGACCAATCGAAAATATAAATGGCAAAAACACAAAAGAAGAAATAATTAAAATATTTTCTAAATACGGTCTATGTATTGATTCATTAACCAATTCTACTCCTAACGTTTCTGTTGAAATTTGGGGAACTGGAGCACCATTACGCGAATTTCTATGGAGTGAAGAAATGGCAGATGCATGTGTATTTATTATGGAAAATATAAATTTCAAAGATATTATTAATTCTTCTATGCATACTCCTTCAAAAGAAGTTCGCAACACTCATATTAACATAGGAACTGGCCAAGAAATTACAATCAAAAATCTTGCACTTCTAATAAAAGAAACAATTGGATTTATTGGAACCCTTAAGTTTAACGATTCTAAACCAGATGGAACTATGCGAAAACTAACAGATCCATCAAAATTACATAAACTTGGTTGGCTTCACAAAATTGAAATAGAAGAAGGTGTTAGCAAGATGTATAAGTGGTATATTGAAAACTAATTACTAAAAATTAATGGTAAAAAAAATAATACTCATATTATATATTATCCTTATTACTACACTAAGTGTTATGCCAGCATCTGACATTCCTAAATTAAAAACTTTTCCTTATTTTGATAAATTAGTTCATTTGTTTATGTATGCAGGATTTGCATTTTTGATGTTATGGCAAATGAATGAAAATACAAGCAAAAAAAAATATTTTATTGTTTTCTGTATTGTGTTTGGTTGGGGTTTAATGATGGAAATTATACAGGGAATTAGTAATATGGGGCGCTCTTTTGAACTTATAGATATAATTGCCAATACATCAGGGATTATACTTGGATTATTAACTTGGGTTTTTCTAACCAAATATGTAAAAAGAAAATATATTATTTTCTAATGAAATATTTTTTATTGCGTTTAAAAGTTATTTCTGTTAACATTGTAAGAAAATAAAAATTAAGATTCTTAAAGTAATTACATTAAACAACATACATACAATAACTATATTTTATTTAACTAATTCTCAGAGTATTTATTATAACTGTTTTAAATTTTACACTTTACAAAAATTAAAAAAAATCAATTACCTTTGTGGTCGTTCACTTTTTTGTAATTTTGCTAAGCCAAACCTTATTTTTTTCGAATTAAAATTCTACAATTATCTTTTAATATTTTAAATTATTCTTTATGCAAATAAATACTAACAAATTAAAAACAAACCTAAACTTGTTTAAACAATCTATTAATAAAAATTATTTATTAAAAACATTTGGGTTACGATTACTCATATTTATGGGTATAGGAGCAATTATTTATTTCATTATTAGAAGCAATCCTGAGATTAAATACAATATCCAACATGCTCAATATATAAAAGAATTTTCTAAAATTATTATGTATCCTAGCTTTTATATATTGAAAGCAATTGGATATGATGCTTATCTTTTTTATTCTAAAACAATTTATATTTATGGGGTCTATGCAATTGGGATTAATGGCTCTGGCTCTGTTTTTTTAGGTATTCCTTGTTTTGGAGTAGCTTTAATGGGGGGGTTTATAGCATTAATTGTTTCGTTTCCTGGCAAATTAAAACATAAATTATGGTTTATTCCTAGTGGACTTATTATAATTCAACTGTTAAATATCTCAAGAATGTGTACACTTGCTATTTTAATTCACAAAGGATTTAGGCATACATTTGAAGATTACTACCTTCTAGGAATATTTAAATTTAACCATCACGACATTTTCAACTTCTTTATTTACATAGTAATTTTTGGAATGTTTGTACTATATGTAAACAAATTTGGTGTTAGAAACTATAAGGCTAAGTAAAGATTGAAAAATAAAATTTATTATTTTTTACGGTATATATGCCAAAAATAGTTGGTAGAAAGTAAGTTTATCCCTTATCATTATTG
>CAZUCB010000114.1:0-1865 GCA_964618755.1 uncultured Bacteroides sp.
ATAAGAAAAACAGCTAAAAGCATTGCTTTACCTAAAAAGCTCATGGTTTCTTCTTGGTCTTCCTGTTCTCCGCCAATTTTAATTTCAGTTCCTTCTTTGCTTTTAAAATTAGGAAGGTTTTTTGCAATAGCAGCTACAATTTCATTTGCATTATAACCCGATAATACATTGGATGATAAAGTAACTACTCGTTTTAAATTTTTGCGTTTAATACCTCCATAAGCATTTTCGTATTTCAATTTAGCAACTGAAGACATTGGAATCTGACGAAGCATTCCAGTATTCATATCACGATATGTAATAATCAGGTTTAGAATACGATCGATGTTTTGACGATCTTCTTTTTTATAACGCATTATAATAGGATATTGCTCTTCGCCTTCTCTATATTTTGAGACTTCTTTTCCTAAAACCGCATTGCGTATTTCCATCCCAATCTGTCCAGTAGAAATACCTTCATGATTTGCTCTCTCACGATCAATATCAATTACAACTTCAGGTTTTCCATTATCAAAATTTGATTTTAGCTCTTCAATACCAGGTATTTTCAAAGTTTCAATATAAGCTTTTAAAACGTTTGTAGTTGAAACTAAATCATCAATGTCTTCTCCACTTATTTCAACACTAATTGGTTTCCCAACAGGTGGTCCATTTTGATTCTGATCTACAGTAATTTCTGCACCTGGAATTCCTTTCACAGCTTCCCTAATTTTATCCAGATAAATTTTTGATGATTTTCCATCTCGTTTGGCATATTCAACAAAAGCTACAGAAACTTTTGATAAATTAGAAGCTGAAGTATTGTTTTCAAAAGGATCTTCAGAAGCATTAACAGCAACATTTGTAATTACAGATTCAACAATAGGATTATCATCACCAATTACATTAAATACCCTATTTTCAACAATTTTGGTAATTGAGTCTGTTTTGGTAATATCAGTACCTACTGGCATTTTTATATAAGCATATACAAAGTTAGGATCGCTGCTTGGGAATAAAACTACTTTAGGTTTTGAAATTCCTAATATTATAAATGTTAGAAAAAATAATGCTATTAAAGACCACAATAATCGATAGGGACGGCGACCTTTCAATGATATCTTTAATATTTTTTCATATTTTCTCATCAATGCTGGGATAAATTCATGCTGGAATCTGCTTAAGATTTTTCGCATAAATAATTGATGCATGATAAATGAAAATCCAATAAATATTGAGAAATTTCCTAAACCGGGTAATTTCATAAGATGAAACAGTATTGCTATACCTAAAAATATGCTACCGATTGTAAATATTTTCTTTTTTGTAAACAGATGCTCTTCATCATCATCGTGTTTCATGAACGAAACAGCAAATATCGGATTAAAAATATATGCTACTATTAATGATGCAAACAATGTAATGATAAGAGTAACTGGAATATAAAGCATGAATTTACCGATAACTCCAGGCCAGAAAGCCAAAGGGAAGAATGGTGCCAATGTAGTTAGTGTTCCCGATAAAATTGGAACAAATACTTCACCTGCCGCATATTTCGCCGATTGGACAATAGTCAGTTTCCCTTTATGTTGCATGAAAATCCGGTGCGTGTTTTCTATAACCACAATGGCATCATCAACCACAATTCCCAATGCAAATAAAAATGCAAACATTACCATCATATTCATTGTAAATCCAATACTTGGCATAACAATATAAGCTATTGCCATAGATAATGGTACAGAAAGACCAACGAAAAGTGCATTAGTCAGTCCCATAAAAAACATTAATACTATGGTAACCAATAAGAAACCTATGATAATGGTATTGTTTAAGTCGGCTAAAGTAGTACGGGTATGTACTGACATATCACCGGTAATCGTAGT
>CAZUCB010000114.1:1965-7111 GCA_964618755.1 uncultured Bacteroides sp.
ATAGCAATAATTACCGACAAAACATAAATGCTTGTTTTATTGTCAATTGCCCAACTGGTTCCAAAAAATTCTTTTAATTTTTCATTTTTCATTTTATAGAAGTTTTTTTAAGTTATAATTTAATGGTATCACCATCTTCAAGGTTTTGGTATGCTGTTACAATAATCTGATCACCAGCTTTTAAACCTTCTGTTACTTCAACATTTCCATTATAATTTTGCCCACTTTTAATCACACGTTTTTCAGCAATTTTTTTGTTTCCTTTATCAACGGATACAAAAATATATTCACCAGAAGCATCTTTTTGTATAATATTTACAGGAATTACAATAGCATCTTTCTTTTTATAATCATTAATTTTTATCAAAGCAATCATATTTGCTCTGAATTCTATTTTTCCTGCATTTAAGCGAGATTCAATGGTAAAAGTACGATTAGTTGGATTGATAAATTTACTTGAAAATGATATAGTTGTATTAATTTCTTCGTTAAAATCAGGAAAATTAATAATTACATTGTCGCCTTTGCGTACTTTAGAAGAATATGCTTCTGCAACTTCAGCGGTAACTTTAACTTTACTGAAATTTACCATACGAAAAGCAGGCATATTAGGGACTGGAGTTGCAATTTGACCAACTTTTACACCAACCTCTTCAATAGTTCCAGTTATCGGAGCCATTATCTTACACATATTCATTTGCTCCTTTAAAGTATTCATTTTTTTGTCTAAAGATTCTTTGTTATTTTTTGCAGTCAAATATTGAACTTCTGAACCAATTTTTTTATCCCACAAATTCTTTTGTTTGTTATAAATATTAGTGGCAAAAACTATTTGAGTTTGTAGTTCATCTATTGATTGTTTAATTATTGCATCATCAATCTGAGCTAAAACCTGTCCTTTATTTACAGCATCGCCTTCTTTTACAAATACAGCGGTTACAATTCCAGACATTTTTGGAGCTACATAAATATTATCTTCACCGTCCACTTTCCCTTGAACTTCAACATAATGATTGAATTCCTGAATTTTAACTTCTGTAAGCTCAACTAATTTTATTTTAGCTGTTGTATCAGGATTTGTTGCATCATATTCTTTTTGTAATATATTGATTTTCTCAGTTAAAGCATCTCTTTCTTTAATTAATTTGTCGAGTTGACTTTTTTTGTCACCACTTTTACAGGCAACAATAGTGATTATTATTCCTAAAATTATAACTAATTTTTTCATTTTAATATATTTAATTGATTTTTAATTACTTTATTAATTTTTCTAATTTTGTATATGCTGTTGACATTTCAATAATAGTATTGAAATAATTAGATTGTGCTTGTAAATACTGATTTTGTGCTTGAGATAATTCTAAGCTACTTATCATACCTTCTTTATAGCGAATAATAGCTTTGTCATAAATTTTGCTCGACAAATCACGTGCAGTTTTATTGGATTGAAATTTACTCATCGCTGTCAAAAATGCCGAATGATTATCAGAATATTGAACTTGTAATCCCATATTCAATTGTTCTTTCCCATTTTGTATTTTTAATAAACTTAAATTTGCTTGTTTTACTTTCGCAATTTTCTGACCACTTCCAAAAATTGGAATATTTACACTTAAGCCCAAAACATCAGGTGGTGTAAATGAAAACGATTTTTTATTGAAATTTTCCTGATGATTATAATAAGCAGCTATATCGGGCAAAAACGTTGATTTTTGATATTTAACGTTCAATTTTGCCATTTTCTCTTGTACTGATAATAAACGATAATCAATTTGATTTTCAACTGTTAATTTTTTATTTGAAACCACATCTGCATTAAGCTGACTCATTAAAACTGAAGTATTATCTTTCAATTCAATTTGCTTGCTTAAATCCATTCCCATTTGATATTTTAACAAGTTTAATGCTACTTCGCATTGCCTATTAATCATATCCTTGGTATTTTGGATATTTACAAGTGTTAGTTGCATTTGGTCAACATCAGTTTCTTCTAAAAATCCAACTTTTTGAGTTTCTTGAATTTCAAAAAGAATTTTTTCTGTAGCCTTATAAATACTATCTATTACTTCTTTATTTTCTTGAGCTATCACACATAAAAAATAGGCATTGGTAACAGATTCTATTAAATCATATTCAGATTTGGTAACACTCACTTCAGAAAGTTGTTTAAATGTTTTAGAAGTTTGTAATCCAACAATATAAGCTCCACTAAATATTAGTTGAGTAACTGTAACGTCAAATGTTAATCCCCATTTCAAATCAGCATCACTTGCAGGTTCAGTAGGCGTTGGTATTGGAATATTACCAAATTTAGATCCATTTCCTGTTAAATCAAATAAAGATTGGTCGGCAACATACATCCAACTACCCAAATTGCTCAAACCCGAAAATGATTTAATATTTTCAGGGACAGATAATTGATATGAACCTGCTAATTTGCCATTTACTTGAGGCAAACCTATAGATGTTGTTTCCCAGATTTTCTGCTTGGCAGAAACCAAATCTATATTTGCATTCTTAATAAGTGGGCTGTTTTTTAACGCATATTCTTTTGCTTCTTTCAGCGTTAGTTGTAAATTGCCATTTTGTTGTGCAAAAATCGGATTAATAACAACAACTAATAGCAATGAAGCAATAATTATTTTTTTGAATTTCATTTTATTATAAATTATATTAATGGTTCGTTTTTAATTTTGTTTTCGAAATATTTAAGTCCTTTTGTACTTACTATACCTCTTATGTGATAAATAAATAATTGACTAAAAATCTCATGCTGTGCAAATCTATTCAGATAATAATCGTCTTCAAAAAACACATCATCCATTCGCTTTACATAAATTGAGGTAATAATATCAGGATTCAAATCTTGTCGGTATAAGCCTTGTTCGATTCCTTTCAACAAATTGGTTTTGATATTATTGTAAACATGGTCTTTTCGATTTACTATTAAATCTTTAGTTAATTCAGGATAATATTTACGTAAATCGTAAAGTATAGGAGGGTTAATATCTTTAAGCATTTCAATTAGATGTTTGCTTACTTCAATTAACGCATCTATAGCATTCATTTCGCTATTTATCAGATCCATAAATTTTTTATCGTGGTCGCAATTATGTGAATTTACCACTTTAACTACCAAATCGGCTTTGTCTTTAAAATATTGATAAAGTGTTTTTTTTGAAATAGACAATTGCTGGGCAATATCGTCCATCGAAACACTTTTTATTCCATATTTTTTAAAAAGTTCGCCAACTTTCTCAATGATGAATATTTCCTTTTCTTCCATACTGCAAAATTATAAAAAATAATAAACCATAAACACTATTTATTCAAAAAAGTTTCCTTAGTGTAAGAAGTTTTTATAGTTTATTTTTAAATAATTATAAATAAATGAATTATGAATATTATTTTATTTTGCAAAATTATTTAAATCATATATTATAGTCAATAAATATTTGTTGAAAAAGGTATTTTTAGTTTTGAATGGGTATTTTTGGAGGATAAATGTTTTTTTTCAAAATTTTAAGTTATTCAATTTATGTGAAGTACAATATATCCATAGTCTCAATAATTTTTGAAAGTGATTTGTTATTAAATAGTTGAAGGTTTTGCCATCTTAAGATTATTTTATAAGAATTAGTGTAATTGTTTTATTTCTAAGATAAAAAATAATTTGCGGATTTAAGTTATATAAATAAAAGCAAAATCAGGATTTTTATTATTTTTGCATTAGTAATATATTTGTAATCACTAGTGTCCGACAAAAATATGTAGATTTATTGCTTCGCATTGAATGACATGTCATTAAGCATATTTTTGTTGGGTGAGGTCAGAAAGCGGAGAAGCCGCTTTCTAACCCCACTCCAAATATAAACAATTGATTGTCAATTCGGACGAAGTGAGAAATCCCAATAATATTACTTTGATAAAAGTTTATCGGACAATAGTGATTTGAAATGAATAAAGTTTTTTATTTAATATTGTTTTTCAATGCTTTTTTGATAATAAATGATGTTTATATTCATAATTATCAAGATATCAATATTGAGAATATTTCAAGTAAAATATCTCATGTTCATTCAAATGAACAACCACATAATCATTTTTATACAATTATTCCTCCCTTGAAAAACTCCATGTTTTTTTTAAATAATAATGTTATAATTATATTAAAATTAGTATTAAATCCACAGCAATTTGATTTAAGTAAATGGCAACCTCCCAAATTTGTAAAATAATATTCCCTTTTATTTTACTTTAATTTATTTTTTACAATCAATAGCTTTATGGAAAAAGAAAAAAACAGAGTAGCAATGCTATCTGTGATTGCTGCATTTTTTTTAACAACATTTAAATTCACAATAGGTTTTCTTACCGGAAGTATAGGAATACTTTCTGAAGCTTTACATTCTGCCTTAGATTTTGTAGCTGCAGCAATTACTTGGTTCTCTGTAAGAATATCAGACAAACCTGCTGATGATAATCATCATTATGGACATGGTAAAATAGAAAATTTATCAGCTTTAATTGAAACATTACTTTTATTAATTACTTGTATTTGGATAATTTATGAAGCAACTAATCGTTTAATTTCCGGGAAAACTCAAATAGAAATTAACGCTTGGAGTTATATTGTGATAATAATTTCAATAGTAATAGATATATCCAGATCAAGAGCCTTAAAAAGGGTTGCAAAAAAATACAATAGTCAGGCATTAGAAGCAGATGCATTACACTTCTCAACTGATATCTGGAGTTCTATTGTTGTATTAATTGGTTTAATTTGTGCTAATTTCAACATTTTTATTGCCGATAGTATTGCAGCTCTTTTAGTAGCATTTATAGTAATTTCTGTATCATACAGGCTTGGCAAAAGATCAATAAATGTTTTGTTAGATAGTGTTCCTGGTGATATCTACAAAACAACAAAAGAATTGCTTACTAATTTTAATGGTATAGAATCTTATTCAAATTTAAGAATCAGGGCATCAGGAGCTGATATTTTTATTGATGTGACAATACATGTAAATAATGATCTAAGTATTATTGAAGCACATAATATTAGTGAAAATATTGAAAAGAAAATTAACCTGACAATAGAAAGAAGTAGCACAACAATACATATTGAACCAAATTAATATTATTA
>CAZUCB010000114.1:7211-8816 GCA_964618755.1 uncultured Bacteroides sp.
AAAGAGATTCTTGAGGAAATTCATGAAATTTTTGCTAATTTGCTTTTAGGTTTGGTGATTTTACATTTATTAGGTATAATTTCTGATACTATTTTTCATTATAAGGTTGGAACTTTAAAATCAATTTTTACTGGATTCAAAAATATTGAAGATGAAAACATTAAATCAAATTTATTCTTAAATATATTTGCAGTAATTTGGTTTACATCTGCTATTTTTGTTTTTTATCAGGCTTATAATTTCACTAAAATTTCTGAAAATGAAGTGGAACAACAAAATTCAATTCAAAACGAAGACGAGGATGATTAGAATTTATTTTGCTTATTAAAAAAATGTAATTATAAATTATTCAATATCTAAATTAAGATTATTAAACATTAAAATAAATTGGTTTATTATGATATTTATTAATAATAATGATTTTTATGAGTTTTTTTATTAATTTTACAAAGTATATCAATTTACAATTCAATTAAATGATTATAATTGTAATATCTTAAAAAATTTTAGTATGTCAAAAACAGCTCACAGAATTTTTATTTTCTTGTTAGCATTCATTGTTATCGTTGTATTTATCTATATAACATACATTGGTTCTTCATTTTACAAAACAAGTATTGAGGAAAGATTTTTTCATCAGGATTATAAAGCATTAAAACCCAGTGGAGTTCTTGGACATGGATATGGTATTTTGGGATCTGTTTTCATGTTAATAGGAGTTTTGGTTTATATGCTTCGCAAAAGATTCAGAACTTTTTCCCGAATCGGTTTATTAAAACATTGGTTGGAATTTCATATTTTCTTATGCACATTAGGTCCGATTTTGGTGCTTTACCACACTTCATTCAAATTTGGAGGCATTGTAGCTATTAGTTTCTGGAGCATGGTTGCCGTTTTTGCGAGTGGTATAATTGGTCGGTTTATTTATATTCAAATTCCAAGAACTATTGAAGGGCGTGAGTTAAGCTTAAGTGAGGTTAATAATTTGAAAACAGATATAGAAACAACTTTAAAAGACAATATTAATTTGGATAATGAGAGTTATAATGAGATTATTAAACTAACAAAAAAGAAAGTTGGAATATATCATGATAATTTTCTGATTAATTATTTCAAAACTTATATTGATGATAGAAAAACTTTAAAACATGTAAAATCAATAATAAAACATAGCAATCTATCTAAGAATGAATATAGTAACATTATTAATCTTTTGAAAAATGAAATTTCTTTAAACAGGAAAATAGAAAGGCTTACAACCATGCAGAATCTTTTAAAATACTGGCACGTTGCACATTTGCCTTTTGCCTTTATAATGTTGATTGTGATGATTGTTCATGTAGTAATTGCCATTATGTTTGGTTCAAAATGGATATTTTAAATTATGGAAATACTTATAGAAAATATTCTTATTTATTCTTCAGTTTTTATTCTCTGTTTAGTTGCAGTTGTATTTTATTTGAGGAGAGAAAAGAGGAACTCCAGAATAGTTGAAGAAAAAATCAAGATAGCAAAAGCAGATGGTCTTTATGAACCGGTTTCGTTGCATCCGGTTGTAGATGAAAACAGTTGTATTAAAACAGGTGCTTGTATAGCAGCTTGTCC
>CAZUCB010000115.1:0-3700 GCA_964618755.1 uncultured Bacteroides sp.
AACCATCCTTCGCAATATTATTTACGAGCTATTGAAACTGGAGCAAAAGCTATCAGTCCATTACAAATTAGAAATTGGGGCGACAAAGTTGCCTATTGTGCTGACTTAGATGGACATATTCTTGCATTTGCTAAAATACAATAGATTAAATCCTTAACTTTTCAACAATCTTAAAAATAAAACTTTGAGAGTATATTTTTTTTATTATTTTTGTAGCTAAATCATATAAATCAATTATTCATTAAAACACAAAAACTATGTTTAAAAATCATCCGAAAGGATTATTAGCAGCAGCTCTTGCAAATATGGGCGAACGCTTTGGCTTTTATACCATGATGGCAATTTTAGTGCTTTTCTTACAGGCTAAATTTGGATTATCAGGTACAAGTGTTGGTATTATTTATTCAATTTTTTACTCTTCTATTTACATTCTTGCATTAGTGGGAGGTATTATTGCCGACAAAACCAGAAATTACAAGGGTACTATTATGACTGGTATAATTTTAATGGCTGTTGGTTATTTTTTGATAGCCATTCCTTCTCCAACACCTACTCCAAATAAAGCTCTTTTTCTAACAATGACCTGCATTGGTTTATTTGTTATTGCTTTTGGAAATGGTTTATTTAAAGGAAATCTACAGGCTTTGGTAGGTCAGATGTATGATAATCCAAGTTTTGGAAAAATGAGAGATTCAGGTTTCTCTTTATTCTATATGTTTATTAATGTAGGTGCAATATTTGCCCCTTTAACAGCTATTGGTGTTAGAAACTGGTGGTTAGGCAAACACGGCTTCCAATACAATGCTGATTTACCAGCTTTATGTCATGCACAGATAGATGGAACTATAAATTCAGGTGCTGCTGAATCGTTAGCAAAAATGTCAACAGAAGTATCAGGTTCTCCTGTAACTGATATGACTGCTTTTGCCAATGATTATTTAAATGTATTTACTACAGGTTTCCATTATGCTTTTGGTGTTGCTATTTTTGCAATGGCTATTTCATTGGTTATTTATATAGTGAATAAAAAGAATTTCCCTAACCCACGGAAAGTTGTTAAAGCCGGAGCTCCTTTAGATCCTGATGCAATAGTAATGGGTATTAAAGAAATTAAACAACGTATGTATGCTTTATTTGCAGTATTTGGTGTTGCCATATTCTTCTGGATGTCATTCCATCAAAATGGATTAACCCTTACTTTCTTTGCAAAAGAATACACAGATCTAAGTATTATGAAAGTTTCTTTAGGAGGTATTACTTTAAAAGGAGCCGAAATATTCCAATCTATTAATCCTTTCTTTGTTGTATTTTTAACTCCTTTGGTATTAGCATTGTTTGCTTGGTTGAGAAGAAAAGGTAACGAACCATCAACTCCAAAGAAAATAGCAATAGGTATGTTTATTGCAGCTATTGGATTTTTAATTATGGTTATCGGATCTTATGTATATCATTTACCTTTACACAGAGCAATTGATCCTCAACAAGGAGGTATTCCTTTAGACGAAAGTTTGAAAGTTACACCATTCCTATTAATAGGAACTTACTTTGTACTAACAGTGGCTGAATTATTTATTAGTCCTATGGGAATCTCTTTTGTATCTAAAGTAGCTCCACCACAATATCAGGGCGTAATGCAAGGAGGTTGGTTAGGTGCCACTGCTATTGGAAATTCTCTATTATTTGTAGGAGCTATATTATATGATGCTATCCCTATTTGGATGACATGGATGTTATTTGTTGCTGCATGTGCAATTTCAATGTTAACTATGATATTTATGCTTAAATGGCTTGAAAGAGTAACAAAATAATATTTAAAAACTATTTAAAAAGCCTTTTCAAATGAAAAGGCTTTTTTTATTATTTTAGTTTTCCAAAAACTATTAATAGCTGGTAAAGAAAATGAAATCAATATGACAAGTGATGTTTTTTGGAGTTAATACTTCGTTTCTTTTCCAAATTCTCTATTTCACTCAATCATAAAATTTTCAAACCTTTGTACCCGACCGCTCTTAAATATAAGCAAAATAATACTTTTAATTGCCATAGACTTGTTTCTTTGCCTGCAATTGCAATAATAAAGCTGAGGTTACCACAATAGTTGCTTTGAAAATTTTGTAAGAATAAATTGGAATAAAATATTTACCAAGGATTTAATTTATATAACAATTTTTTTCCATCATCTTTATTTTGCTTGTAAAGAAAATAAAGATGACTACCATGTATCCTTATTTTTTCTACAAAAGGATAGTTTATTATTATTTCTTTTCCTTTGAGTTTCCCAGTTTCTAAATCAATTTGTTGAATAGAATACAAGCCATCATTGTTAAATACAGCATATACATCTTTTTTATTATTTGCTAAAATAAGCTGTTTTGCTACTATGTCTTTTCTTTTAGGATAATGAGTATTTAATTTTTGAATCAATTTTCCGTCACAAGCATAAATATTTATCATAGAAACAAAATGATCAAAAACATAAATAGTATCTTCTATTTTTAATAGATGTGTTTCTATGGGTTGTGCCATTATTTTATAGTAAAAAATATTATCAAAATAATCAGAAGAAACTCTCATATTGACTTCATTTTCTTTCATCATATTCTTTCTCTTAGTAGAATATGTTTGATCAGCAATAGTCTCATATTTTACAGAATGAGAATCAGTGTGGCTATAAACTTCTTTCTTTATATCATTACAATACATTTCTGAAATGGCATCTCTCTGAGAAAAAAGTAATTGTTCTTTTCCATCTTTTATTAGAAAATAGTAAACAGATTTATTATGTGGTCCGTAAACCCGATAAACAATTTTCTGGTCGCACATAGCTAGGGATGGAATAATAGTTTTATTAAAATCAGCTAACGCAACTCCAGGGAAAAAATAGATTTCATTGTCCTTATTTGTTATTTGAAAAGCAGAGTCATCAGTTAATAAGTAGGTATTTGAAAGAAAATCTTTGTAAAACTTTGTACACCTAAACATGCCATTGGTAAGATTGGTTTCCCAAATTAAGCTATCGTCAAGGGTAATCAGCGATAATTTTCTTTCATTTTCTTTCATGCTAAGCGTTAAGATATTGTTTCCCATGAATTCGTAATCTCTTACAAAAATATTCTTCTCTTTTGTCACTGTATTAAGTTGGCTGGCATTTACTTCAAATTCAGGTAACGATAAACTTTTTGCTGTTAATACAATGGTTTTGAATATAGTTTTTGCTGTATCCAATATATTCATCTTAATGGTAGTAGGCTCGTAGCCAACAAAACTAATTTTAATTTCACCTTTAGCGGGTATATGTATGCAAAAACTTCCATCATTCTCAGAAGAAGTTCCTATTGTACTATTTTTTAGCTTAATATTTGCAGGATAAAGCGGTTCTCCTTTTTGATTTATTACTTTTCCACATACAGTGTGTTGGGAGTACAACGGTAAACTAAGAAGAATTGAAAGAAAAGAAAGAAGTAGGTAATTTGTTAGCTTCATAATAAATAAATTTTGTAATACTTTAAGATTATCTTAACAATTTTTATGCCAAGATACAAATTGCATTTTTAATTGTTTGATAGTTATCTCTCTCATCGGATATGCAGTATATAATGACTTTATAGAAGATATTACTTTGGAAAACTTTAGAAGAATAGATGAGGTTTTAATTGCCATAGATTTGTTTCTTTGCTTGCAATTGTAATAATAATCCTCT
>CAZUCB010000115.1:3800-5087 GCA_964618755.1 uncultured Bacteroides sp.
TTTCCGCAAAGGAAATAGAATACTGTAAAAAACAAACAGATGCCTCCGCCCCAAACAAAGAGCCGCTTTACTGTTTTCTTTAACATTACTTTGTCGGAGGCGCCAAAGTATTTACCCACCAACGATTCTGCAGCAAAAGCAAAACCATCCATAAAGTAGGAAAAGAATATCAGAAACTGATACAATAGGGTGTTGCCTGCCAAAATATCATCTCCAAGCGTAGCTGATCGGGATGTGAAGAATGTGAATGTAATGATAAGCAACATGGTTCGAATAAAAATATTCTGATTTACCGACAAAAATTGAAGGAAAGGTTTGATTACTTTAAGCTTTGCAAAAGAAAAATACTTGAAGAGTTTGCCATAATGTTTGTAAAGCAACCAAAGGGCAAATGCCAGTCCGGTGTATTGTGCCAGCACAGAACCAAGCGCAACACCTTCGGCTTTCATACCCAATACTTTGATAAAGAAAATACTGTAAGCCATATTTATCAGGTTGACAAAGATGGCAATTGCCATAGGTGTTTTAGCATTTTGCATACCGATAAACCAACCTAATATAGCATAAAGTGCAATGGTTGCCGGTGCCGAATATATGCGAATGTAATAGTATTGCGATGCAATGGTTTCCACTTCATTACTGGCATCTAACAGCTTGAAAGAAAAATATGCAATGGGTTTTTGAAGGATAATCAGCATAAGTCCGCTTACCAATGCCAGCGTTAATGACCTTGCCAGTATCATCACCGCTTCCGGTATATCACGACGACCATAAGCTTGTGCCGTAAAACCACTGCTACCCATTCGAAGGAAACCAAATGCCCAAAACATAAAGTTGAATATCATGGTACCAATGGCAATGGCTCCGATATATGCCTGTGAACCCAAATGTCCCATTAAACCAATATCGAGCAAGCCAAGCAAAGGCACGGATATATTGCTGATAACGTTAGGAATTGCTAATCGGAATATCTTTTTATTCACTTATGCTGCTTTTCGGGATGCAAAAGTAGAGATTAATGGTGGAATATGAATTTTTAGTAATAATTTAGTCGTATATTTGTAAGGTAATTTTAAATAATATACTATGCATAAAAAAACAATAGATACCATTTTGAGTATTCTCATGGGTATTTCTGCCCTAATAATGGTAATAGGTGCAACTTTTAAAATTCTTCATTATTCAGATACTTATTTATTATTTCACTCAGGTGTGATTTTATATATTTTTCTGAGTACCATTGAAAGTCTGAGATTACACAAAGAAATTAAAAGCCTAAAGAAGATA
>CAZUCB010000115.1:5187-8333 GCA_964618755.1 uncultured Bacteroides sp.
CCTTGTATTTTTTCCTGTGAGCGAATACGGTAAATATCACCGATTTTTTCCAAGCTACCTTTTGTAAATTCAGGTGTATGGCGTATTTTAAAGTTCACATCAATTAAACCTTTGAAATCGCCCCATGGGTTTTCTGAAATAAAATCGAAAGCTCCTAAGTTTATTGTTTTCCCGTATTGTGTTTCCGGATCATAGCCATTAGAAACATATACGATGTTTTGCTCCACATCTTTTTGTATTACAAACCATGGACCACCGCTCAATCCTAATCCTTTACGTTGTCCGATGGTATGAAACCAATAACCTTTGTGCTTTCCAACAATTTTCCCGGTTTCTAATTCTATTATCTTGCCTTCCTTTTCGCCTAAATAGCGTCTGATAAAATCGTTATAATTGATTTTTCCCAAGAAACATATTCCCTGACTATCTTTGCGATCGGCACTTGGCAATCTCTCAGTTTTTGCAATACTTCTCACTTCGCTTTTGAGTAAATCACCTATCGGAAACATCAGTTTTGATACCTGTAAGTAATTAATTTGTCCCAAAAAATAGGTTTGATCTTTAACTTTGTCTTTGGCAGTAGAAAGGTAAACAATACCATTCTTTTCGGTAGTAGTAGCATAATGCCCTGTTGCAATTTTATCAAAATCCTTACCATATCTTTCTTCAAATGTTCCGAATTTAATGAGTTTGTTGCACATCATATCAGGATTGGGCGTTAATCCACGCTTAACAGATTGTATGGTGTAATCTACTACTTTTTCCCAGTAATCCTGTTGTAAAGATACAATTTCGAATTTACAGCCATATTTACGGGCAATATAGGTAGTAATCTGAATGTCTTCTTCCGAAGGACAATCGATATAACCATGTTCGTCTTCCATGCCTATTTTTATGTAAAATATGGTAGGGTCGTAACCTTGTTCTTTCATTTGATAAACAGTTACCGAGCTATCCACACCACCCGAAACCAAAGCTGCTATATTCATTTATTTTATAATGCAATAATTTTTGCAAAGATAGGAAGGAATTATTATTATTTATTGAATATCGTTCTTCTTTTCAACTTGAATACATTAAAAATCATCACTAAAAAATAGCAGCTTGAATACAATATAAGTTATAACTGCACCAGCAATACAATTTTTTTACCCTCCCGCATTACATCCACACTTACCAATTGCCCTTTTTGCAGTTGTTTCAAGCGAGCCATGTATTCGTAAACGTTTTTAACAGATTTACCATCTATTGCAACAATCACATCACCTTTCAGCATACCTGCTTTAGAAGCCGGACCATCTTTTCTTACCATATCAGCCCGTAAACCTTTTTCGTCCTGAGTTGCAAAATCGGGCATAATACCCAAGGTAACTTTTAAATCGCCACGGTAACCATCTGTGGATTTAGGGCCAGATTCTTTAAATGTTAGAGATTTGCTACGATTGATTAAATCTGAAAGCAATAAATAAGTAAAATCCAATACTTGTTTCTCTCCTTCATAATTGATACGATCTGCATCATCAAAGGGTGTATGATAATCTTCGTGTGCTCCAGTGGTTAAAAAGAAAACGGGGATGTTTTCTCCGTAAAAGGAAGAATGGTCAGAAGCACCATAGCCTTCAGGTGAATATTTTAATGGAATTTCGGTATTTTTCTTCAACCCGTTTAATAAGCTTTCGCTTTCGGTAGCAGTTCCTGTTCCACTGATAAGAATGTATGGGTCATCCTGCCTTAAACGACCTATCATATCTAGATTTACCATTGCCTTTACCTGATTGGATTTAATTGGTAAATTCTTTACAAAATATTTAGAGCCCAATAATCCCATTTCTTCAGCACTAAAGGCTACGAAGATAATCGAACGTTTAAGATTGTTTTTTTCTGCACTTAATTTCTGTGCCATTTCAATTATACCGGCTACACCCGATGCATTGTCATCAGCACCATTATGAACAGCAACAGTATCTGGCATTCTTGAACCAGAACCAGCACCACCAAATCCCAAATGATCATAATGTGCACCTACCACTATATATTCATTTTTCAGGATAGGATCACTACCTTCCAGAGTTCCATAAACATTTTGAGTTTGTTGCTTGTCAACTTTTATATCAGTTTTTACCAATAGTTTTTCCGGTATCTGAAAGCTGTTAGGTCTTTTAGTTTTATTGATAGTTATTTCCAGCTTTTCTATTGTATGGCTTGTATCATTCGATAGAATTTGATTCGCCATTTTTCGGGTAATATTAATAACAGGCAAATTGGCTACTGTTGGACTTTTATCGTAATTTAACGAAACTAATTCGTCAGTTTTATTTATTTCAACAGGCGTAATAAAGATAACGCCGGCAGCACCTTTGTCTGAAGCCAAGAGTGCTTTATCTCTTTGATCTACAAACTCATTGAAACGACTGTCAGCATTGCTTAATTCAGGATGTCCACGCAACATCATAACCCATTTTCCGCTAACATCCATGCCTTTGTAATCATCCCATTTCAAACTGTCTTTATTTACTGATATTCCATAACCTACAAAAACTACTTTTGTAAAAAGAAATGCGTTTTTTGAAAAAGCAAGAGGTGTAAAATCTTTTCCAACAATACCATATTGACCATTGAAAAAATATTTGTTTTCTTTGCCTAATGAAACACCTGTAACAATATCAAAGTTTTGCAAACCATTATTTTTATTAAATTTCAATCCAGTTTGCTTAAATTGAGATTGGATATAATTGGCTGCAATTGTTATTTCTTTAGTTCCCGGCTTTCTTCCTTTTAAAGAATCTGAAGCCAGATAACCAATTGTTGATTTGAGCTCATTGGTTGTTATTGCTGCATTATATTGTTGTGCAAATAGTGCAAAATATAAAAATAATTGACTGAATATTAGCAGAAAACGCTTATTTTTCATGATTTTGATTATTAAAGTTTAAACCTTAGTGTATTTAATACATATTTTATATTTAATTAATAATCAATTAAATAAATATGCGAACAAGATTATTCAAAAATACAAAATTAAATTATAATATTGAAGAAATCATGATGTAAATAATTTGTTTAATCAGTTAGAACAATAATATAGAACAATCTTGTATAAGCATCTGTTAAAATATCTATGAAATCTATGTGTTTTAACATTGAAT
>CAZUCB010000116.1:0-8310 GCA_964618755.1 uncultured Bacteroides sp.
TTCGCCACTCCTGTATTGCTTGCTAGTCCTACCGCTATTTAAAAAGCTTGTTTTGTTGCGTAAATTTTTTGAGGTCAGTCCAGCTATTTATCATGCTTTTTCTTTTAATCATAATATATGGCAAATATTTTTGTTTTCGCCTTCCAGAATTTTGCGCTAAAAAAATCAAACAAAATTGAACAAGCGATGGGACTTTAGCGTTCCTGAAGTCGCTAAGTTCTAAAGTATTTTATAGCAATATGTTTAATTAGCGACGACTAGGAACGCGGCAAGGGTTCAATTTTGTTAGATTTTTAGCAAAATTGTGGTAAGCGTTGATTTCTGTTTTACTTTTCATCAAGGAAAAGTAATTATAAAGAATAGATATTCAGATATTTGTGCTGTTAGTTTTTTAGTTAACTTTAGGGATAATTATATTAAAAATTATATTCAATTGCATTTTCAGGTAAAGAATCTGTTTTTAAAATAAGTGCTTTGGCAGGACCTTTTACATCAATTTGCGGGAGAAGCTTATCGTAATCTTCTTGTGTAATCATTTCTTTTTTCAACATACGATTGGCTGCAAATGAAAAATAATCGGCTAAAAAAGGTTTAAGTTTCCCACTTTCGTCAAACGAATATCTATACCATTTTGGATGTGGGATCATGCTTGACAGAAACAAAGATTCAGCCAACGTAAGTTTAGAAGCATCTTTGTTGAAATAGAAATGAGCTGCTTCATTAGCGCCATAAACCATAGGGCCCCATTCAATAATGTTAAGATAAACTTCAAACATACGATTTTTAGAAGTTAAGCTATTGTTTTCGATGAGCCATACAATAAGTGCTTCTTCCAATTTACGGGCAACAGTTTTGTTACGTTTAAGAAATACATTTTTAACCAATTGCATGCTTATTGTACTACCACCACGTGCAAAGCGTTTTGTTTTTATATTTTTAGTGATAGAAGCTTTAAATGACTCAGGCAAAAAACCACGATGCCAGAAAAATGCACAATCTTCCGATATCAAAACAGAATTTTTTAGATAGGGTGAAATTTCATCAATACGTTTAAAATTTGGATTTTCGGCACCTATTATAAAATTCCTCACAGCCTCACCTTTTTCATAAGCAGTATAAATAAAATCCTCGTTCATTTTATCAAGATTGGTATTGCCATATTTTGATATTCTAAAATTATAGCGTTGTAAATCTGATTCAAAAATGATAGAATCAGGATTGTCAATATCAACAAAGAAATCTAAATTATAAGCCAATTCACCAGTAGTTTTTATACCTTCTAAATTTAAAAATAAGCCTTTAGGTAAAGATTCAAACAAATCTTGCGAAGGGAAACGTTCTTTATGCAAACGTAAGGCAATATGACGTGTTGGCAAGGGGCGATAATATAAATATGGATGCAAGCTTAGTTTGTTGAAAACTGCAACAGAGGCGCTGTCTAATTCAAAATAATCGCTTCCAATATTTAATTTAAAATTTAAAGAAGCATTGTTTAAAAAAACATTGGATGTAGAAATGCGAGCATGATTGATAAGTAACCCATTTACAGATGAAAAGCCGCTGATAATTGTTTTTCCATTGTCCCAATAATTACCATTAAAGCTGAATTGGATAGTGTCAAAACTTATTTGACATTTCCATTTGTATTCCAAAAAAGGAAGTTTTACGTTGGAAGTATCCGCAGAATAAAGTTTAAACTTAACAATTTTCTCAGAAGGTTCAATTGTACCTTCTGCCATCCAATGCGTATTTTTTTCATGTTCACTCAACGAAATAATTGATTTAAACTGATGTTCTGTTACAATTAATTCAGGGAGATTCATTACAATCAAATGATTGTTGGTATTAGAGCTGATAGTGAAGTTATGGATGCTGATATTAGAAGGAATCTTATAAAAAACAGCATTGAGCAATCGATTTATCTCTGATGAATAATCATGTTCAACAATAGGTTTTTCTTCAAGCTTGTTCTCTTCATTGTTGTGAGTAAGTAAAAACTTGTAATTATCGATACTATCATTTTTGACAAAAGAAATACTTGCATTTTTCAAATTGAAATCAGTTAAGTTAACCTTGAAAATGAGCAATTTCCAAAAGTTCACCTTAGCGTAAACAGATTCAATATTCAGCAATGTATCCCCATTTAATGGTTTGAGCGATATATTGTTTATTTCGGCGGCTGTAATACCTTTAAAACTAAAACTACCAATTTGTAAATCAGCTTGATAAACTTTATTAAAAGCTGTTATTCTTTTGTTTAGCAAAGCTTTTACAATAGGCTCTCGGAAAAGAAACAATATAAAAACAAATCCAACAAAAATATAGGATGCAATTTTAATTGTTTTCTTCCAATTTATTTTTTGAGCATTCATTGATAACCAATGAATTATGAGATTTAAAAATTTCACTATTTTTTGTATCATCATGCAAAAATACCATATATTTATATTGTTTTTCATAAAAATGATAAAAATCTCAAATTCTATTGTTGTGATAAGCATTAGGACAATGACATTCGTTATTATTTTACAATCAATACTAACATTAGGATATTAAATATTGGAGAACAATTAAACTTACCCATTTAATAAAACTGCGAAAATTATTATTTTCAACTATATTTGCATTTTAAAATACGATTTATAAAATGTTTATATTCTAAAGATCGCAAATAGAAATGAAAAATAGAATGGACATTCAATTGACGAAATTTTTATTACTATTCTATTCAAAGACATTTAAGTAATCAGTAATTTAATAAATTATAAACATTAAAAAAAATATGCTGGAAGTTATATTAACTCGCAGAAGTATCCGCAAATACATTTCTAAACCAATAACGAATGATCAAGTTGAGAACTTATTGAAAGCTGCTATGTATGCACCATCAGCTCGAAATGAACAACCATGGCATTATATAGTAATAAATGATCGCTATATTCTCGATAAAATTATAGAAGCTCATCCTTATGCAAATATGCTAAAAGAAGCAGCATTAGCTATAATTGTATGTGCTGATGAAAATATTGAAAAAACTGAAGGATACTGGGTGCAGGATTGCTCAGCAGCTACACAAAATATTTTATTGGCAGCTCATGCTATGGGTTTAGGTTCTGTCTGGTTGGGTGTTTATCCTCGTGAAGAAAGAATTTTGGCAATTAAGACCCTATTCAAATTACCAGAAAATATACAGCCTTTATCTATCATTGCAATTGGGCATCCAGATGAACAAAAGGCGATGCCAGAGCGTTATTTTAAAAATAGAATTCATACAAATCAATGGTAATATGAACAATATAAAATCAATATGCGTATTTTGCGGAAGTAGTCGCGGCGAAAATGAAATATATACTAAAGCTGCAAAAAAACTAGGAAGATTAATGGTAAGTGAAGGAATTACATTGATTTACGGTGGTGCAAAAGTTGGATTGATGGGTGTTATTGCCGATGAAGTGTTGGCTAATGGAGGTAAAACTATTGGCGTAATACCTGATTTTTTCTCAGATAAGGAAATTGCACATACACAACTTACTGAATTAATTTATGTGAAATCTATGGCTGAAAGGAAAGCTATTTTGGCGGAACTTTCTGATGCATTTATTGCCATGCCGGGTGGTTTTGGCACACTCGATGAATTGTTTGAAATGATGACTTCTTCTCAATTAGATTTGCACAAAAAACCTGTGGGAATTTTAAATGTTAATCATTTTTATGATTCATTGATTGCTCAGGTTGACAGAATGCAAGCCGATCAGTTTATGAAACCAATTCACCGACAAATGCTTTTAGACGATGAGAATCCAACAAACCTAATTGAGAAAATGAGAAATTACAAACCACCTTCTCAGGAAAAATGGATTAGGAAAATTAAGAATGGAGAATAGTTATTAAAAATCATTATTATCACTGTTTGCACCATGCCGATGTCTTTTCCCACCACCACTGCCGTCACCTTTTCCACCACCACTACCATCACCTTTTCCATTTCCACTTCCAGAACCTTCTTTATTGCAGCTATTTCCACATTTTTTACCCATCTGCATTTTATCGCAACCGAATAAATCTTGGTACAAAAAATTTAATTTTTCTTGTTGTTCCTCTTTTAATATTTTCTTTAACTCGAGGTAATGTTTAATAGTATATTGCAACAGCAATGCTTGAGATTGTTCAATATCATTTGAAATTTGTTTTATTTTTAGTGTATCAGGTGTTTTGTCAAATAAAACATTTATCAACATTTTGCGTTGTTCTTTCATTTTCATCACAATAGGCTCTGCTTCTAATCTTGAAGTTTTTTTAATTTCAATAAATTGTATTTCTTGTTCGGGGCTTAGATTGAGCTCTTTTTTGAAAAGTTTGTGCGATTTATGCTGACAAGCCTCATTTTCAGTTCTGCATTTTTCTTTATTAACGTGGTATAGAATTGTTATAATTGCCGAAATATTTAATGCGAAAGCAGCAATAACGATCCATATTAAAATCTTATTTTTAGTGAAGTAGTTCATATCTTATTAATTTGAAGTAAATAATGATTCCATATTCTCATTGCCGATTTCCACAATATAAGTTTCTTCTGAATATGAATTTAAAAGTGAAACCCTTGTTTCCTCATCTGATAAACTATAATTATTGGCATTATATTTATTTCCAATATTGACTCCAGCAAAAACCCCAATTACAAGAAGGCAAACTATGGCAATAGGTTGCAACACACTTTTAGGTAAAAAATTAACTATACCTGAATTGTTTTTTTTATTTTCCATACGTTGTTTCAAGCGTGTGTAGAAATAAAAATCATCATCCAGTGTTTTTTCTGTATTAATTATTTGTAAGCTTGCTTTTACATTATCATAAAGTTGTTTGCAGTGTTTGCATTCTGCAATATGCAATTCAAATGAATTTGTCATTTCAATTGATAATTCATTATCAATAAAGAACAACAGATTATTTTCTACTTGTTTGCAATTCATGTTTTCCATTTTTATAGAATTTAGACAATTTCAACTTCATTTACTTGCGTGATAATCATTTTATTTATAATAATTTACTAAATATTTTTGCAAATTTATTTTTGCTCTGTGTATAAGTGATTCTACGGATGGCAAAGTGGTTTTCATAACATCAGCTATTTGTTGGTATGATAAATCATCAAACTTGTTCAATGTAAATGCTATTCTTTGATTTTCTGGTAATCTATCTATTGCCTGATGCAAAATCAGTTTTTTTTCATTTTCCTCTAATGCTTCATTGGGCTCATCACTTTTGTGTGCTCTAACTGTTTGAGCTTCGTTAATTCCTTTTCCAAAAAATGTTTCTATACTCTGAACCCATTGTTTTCTTGATTTTTGTCTTTTGAAATTAATAGATTTATTTACCGCTATTCGATAAATCCAAGTGGAAAGTTTTGCTTCTCTTCTGAATTTTTCAATTGATTCAAAAACTTCAATAAATACATCCTGAGCAACATCCTGAGCGTCATGGTAATTACCAACAAAGCCATAGCAAGTACTGATTACCTGTTTTTGGTAAAGATGAACCAATTCTTCAAATGCAGCTTCCTGTTTGCAGGAAATTCTTTCTACTAGTTCGTTCTCAGACATTTTTTAGTAAAGTAGTATTCTTATTAAGGCATAAAAGTAATAAAAAAACCTTATCGTTCGACAAGGTTTTTAATTTTTAAATAGAGAATCTGTTTTCTTTACTTTGTTTGTCCTTGCCTGTAGCAATTTCCATTACCAAATCCTTTGTGGTTTCCACAACAGTTTCCCTTTCCATTACCTTTTCCTGTTCCATTGCAATTTGCATTTTTGTTTCCTTTTTGGAGATGCTTATCACAAACTCCATCTCCATTTTTATCAACAAAATTAGCACCTTTGCCAGTTTTGGTTTTTGACTCATTCTTATCACAAACTCCATTTTTATCTTTATCCACAAAATTACCAGGAGTGGTTACTGATTGTTCTGTTGTTACTACTGCTTTTTCAGCTTTGGTGTTGGTTTGTGCTAATAAATTGTTCGATATTGCTGCAAATCCAATAATTGCAACGAATAATAAAAATACTTTTTTCATAGTTTTTAGATTTATTGTTTTTATACTTTTTAATGCTTTGAGAACCTCCATTTTTATCTTAAAACAAGGAGAAGGTTTTTTAATTAGTGTTTACAACTTTTTGATGCTACTTTTTCATGACCTGAGCATTTTTCACTGCATTTAGCTTTGCTACCACATCCGGTTTTTTCATTTTTTTTATCTGAAGTTGTTTTGCCTTCATTTATTTTAGAATCACTTTTGTCAGAAGCTACACTTTTGTTTTTATTCATAGCATTTCCCGAAGTTGATTTTGTTTGTTCTGTTTTTGCCACGCTTTTCTCTGTTGTTGGTTTAGTTTGAGCGGACGCATTGTTCGACATTACTGCAAATCCAATTATTGCAATGAATAATAAAAATAATTTTTTCATTTGTTTAAATTTTAAAGTTTGTATTATTTTTTTGATTTTATAGTATGACACAATTTTTAATAAAACCTTGCGGTTAAATTTATTTTTTTCTAAATGGATAAGAAAATCTTTAGTGTAATGGTTAATAAGAATTAAAAAAACCATGAAACATATCGGTATAATGATATATTGTGTACTTTTGAATTTGAAAATTTGAAACATGATAAAAATATCTGCTGTCATAATTACATATAACGAAGAACGTAATATCGAACGCTGTATTAAGTCGTTACAAGGTATTGTTGATGAAATTATAGTAGTTGATTCGTTTTCTACAGATAAGACAAAAGAAATTTGCTTGGCAAATAATGTTAAGTTTTATGCACGAAATTGGGAAGGATTTGGGAATCAAAAGAATTTTGGTATTCATCAAGCTGTTTATGATTATGTATTATCAATAGATGCAGACGAAGCTCTGTCGGAAATTTTGAAACAATCAATTATTAAGATAAAAAATTCCATAACAAACGATGATGCTTATGAAATGAATCGTTTGACCAATTATTGCGGGCAATGGATTAAACATTGTGGATGGTATCCTGATAGGAAACTGCGAATATGGAATCGCCTAAAAGGATTATGGGATGATGCGGATGTTCATGAGAAAATTGAATTCAAAACACCTATAAAAAAACAATTGCTACAAGGTGATTTGCATCATTATTCATATTACACTTTTCTTGAGCATTTTGAAAGAATAACGAAATACAGCATATTGAGTGCTAATAAAGCTTTTAAATTGGGTGAAAAATCTAGTATAATAAAAATTATTTTTAGTCCTTTTCTAAGATTTGTCCGTAATTACTTTTTCAAATTAGGGATATTAGATGGATTTTATGGATACACAATAAGTAAAATAGAGGCTCATGGTGTATTTGTTAAATATTTAACGCTTTACAAATTAGGAAAATAATGCTTATATACCATAGAGGCAAACAAATAGAAACTCCTGTTTTTTCAATAATTATTCCTACTTGGAACAATCTTCCTTATCTGCAACTTTGCATCGATAGTATTCTAAAAAATAGTCGGTTTTTGCATCAAATTATTCTTCATTTGAATGAAGGGAACGATGGTTCAAAAGAATGGGCTGAACAGCAAGGACTAAGCTTTACATACAGTGCAGAAAACATAGGTATTTGTTATGCTGTAAATGCTGCAGCAAGCTTAGCACAGGCAAACTATATTGTATATCTTAACGACGATATGTATGTTTGTCCCGATTGGGATTATTACCTATGGAAAGAAATTGAGGATATTAACAGTGATTATTTTTTCTTTTCTTCCACATTGATAGAACCTGTATTTACTAAAAATAAATGTGTAAAAGCTCCATTTAACTTTGGTAATAATCCTGATAATTTTAAAGAACAAAAGCTGCTTGAATTCTGTAAACAACAGGAATCAAACGACTGGAGCGGATCAAGCTGGCCTCCAAACGTAGTAAGTAAAAAGCTTTGGGATATGGTGGGTGGTTATAGTATTGAATTTTCACCTGGCATGTATTCCGATCCCGATTTTTCGATGAAACTTTGGCAAGCTGGAGTTCGCCAGTTTAAAGGAGTTGGTAAAAGTTTAGTTTACCATTTTATGTCGAAATCTACTGGAAAATTAAAGAAAACCAAAAACAGAAAAGGCAAAGAAATATTTCTTGATAAATGGGGCATTACCTCCAATATGTTTTATCGCTTTTATTTGAAAATGGGCTCTGTATATGCAGGACATTTACAACAGCCTGTTGAAAACTATACCTTTAAAATTAAGCGATTAAGCTGTAAAATAAAGAAAATTAAACATTTGTTTTAATTAGAA
>CAZUCB010000117.1:0-8261 GCA_964618755.1 uncultured Bacteroides sp.
ATTTCTTCCCTTAAAACCAAAGTTTCCCGAACTTGCTTTAAGAAAGCTTTTTTGTCAAAATTTACATTGGTAATGGTTGAAAATAAAACCTTGTTGATAAAACGATTTACATTTGCGTTTTCAACTCCTTTTTCTCTGGCTTTTACTGCATAATGAGCAACTCCTTTTAATAACCATACATTTAAATCCTGTAAATTTACAACTTCTGAATCTACTCCACAAACACCTTTTAATCCTGTGCATCCGATTCCTTTTGCCGCTTCTTGGCATTGATAACAAAACATACTCATTTTTTGAAATTTTTTAATTGATTTTTTTATTTTATTGATTTACTTTATATCTCATTATCTTTTATTTAGAGATTAAAGTCTTTACTTTTTACATTACGAACTTTAAAACTTTATAAACTTTATGAACTTTATAAACTATTTAAACCCATTCTTCAGAAACAATATCTCCTTGAATACCTACAACTATCTGTTTAACAGGAATTTTTCTTGCTGATGCGTCAACTGCCATTTTAGCAATTTGAAGTAAACCACCACAACATGGAACTTCCATAATGATAACAGTCAAAGTATTGATTTTGGATTCATCTATCATTGCAGATAATTTTTCGATATAACTTTCTTTGCCTGAATCTAATTTTGGACAAGCAATTGCCAATGTTTTTCCTTTAAGAAAATGATTGTGGAAATTTCCGAACGAAAAAGCCACGCAATCTGCAGCCAACACTACATCGGCATTTTTAAAATATCCTGCCATTGGATTAAGCAAGTGTAATTGTACTGGCCATTGGCGTAATTCTGATGGAACGCCTTCGTTTGTTGTTACTGTAGCACAAGCTTGTGCTGGTTTGCTGAAATCCATTTCCTGAGATCCAGGACATCCGCAACCCTGATGTTTGTGTTCTGTATTCATATTGTTTGTTGTTAATGATGTTAAATCAATATTTAAATTATTTTGCTTGATATATTCTACACCCTGATTGAAATAAACTATCTCGTCATGATCTTTCAGATGCTTTAAATGAGCAAGAACGGTTGAAGCTCCTTTAGGTGAAATACGCTCCATTACAGCAATTTCATCATAAGCTTCAGCTTCACGTTCTATTAGTTCAATAGCACCAACAGGACACTCGCCAATACAAGCTCCTAAACCATCGCAAAACAAATCGCTGATCATTCGGGCTTTGCCATCAATTAATTGCAATGCTCCCTCGTGGCATCCTGAAACACATTCACCACAACCATTGCATAATTCTTCATCTATTTTAATTATCGTTCGTTTCATTTTTGTATTTATTAAATTAAATCAGAAATTTTTGTATTCTTTAAATAGTTTTTAAACTCGTTTGTAAATTTGCTGGCTAATCCACCGAAAATACAATCTTTGAAAGGGCATAATTGGCAGTTCCCCATGCAGCTTATATCTTCTATGCTACCTTCTACCATCTCAAATAAATCAAGCAAACAAATTTCGCTGGGTATTTTATTTAAAATAAATCCACCTTTCGGACCTCTATCAGAAGTTAAATAACCAAACTTGGTAAGCTGTTGCATAACTTTTGCCAGATGATTTCGCGATACATTGATAGAAATTGCCAACTCAGTTGCATTAAGTTTTTCTTTACTCTTAGCAATGGAAATTACGCTGTGTATTGCGATTGATGCTGCTTCTGATATGTTTATTATTTTACTCAATTTGTTTATTTATATTTCGGTATTTGAATACGCAAATATACAATCAAAAATAAATATAAACCAAATTTATTTTCACTTTTTTTGTTAATAAATCTTAACCAATTGAATTTGTATTATTTACAAATATAAATTTTAGTAGAAAAAAATAAGTTTTAAATCAATGATTTTAAATTAAGTTAAAAATTTAAATTTTGAAATAATTGAAGACTTTAATCCGCTTAATAATCTTATACTTGCAAAAAATAAAATTATACGAAATAAATGGAGAAAATAAACTGGAAACCAGGCACTATGCTTTATCCACTACCAGCAATAATGGTAAGTTGTGGAGCTACCGAAAAGGAATTTAACATTATAACAATAGCCTGGACAGGAACTATTTGTTCAAATCCTCCAATGTGCTACATTTCGGTACAACCGAAAAGACATTCTTACGAAATTATTAAAAGAAATATGGATTTTGTAATAAACCTTACTACCAAACAACTTGCTTTTGCCACTGATTGGTGTGGTATAAAATCGGGGAAAGATTATAATAAATTCAATGAAATGAAATTAACACCAACTAAAGCACAGTTGGTTAAATCTCCTTTAATAGCCGAATCTCCAGTTAATATTGAATGCGTAGTAAAGGAAATCAAATCATTAGGCTCACACGATATGTTCATAGCAGAAGTAGTTGCTATAAATGTAGATCCAAAATTCCTTAATCCAGAAACACAAGCATTTGATATGGAAAAAGCAGGACTTATCTGTTATTCACATGGGAAATATTTTAATATTGGTGAGTTTTTGGGTGGTTTTGGTTTTTCGGTAATGAAACCTAAAACCAAAAAGAAAAGAATGCTTAAAAGTCATTAATTGTAAATTGTAAATTAGAAGTTAATTAGAAAAATAAAATTCAAACATATCTTAGATTTTGTAATTTTACAAAGTTTTAAATTTAAATAGAAATGAGAAAAATTACTTATTTATTTGTTCTGTTAAATATTTTATTAACTTATAATTTAACTTCTGCTCAAACTATTTTATATGGTAATGATGCCAAAAGGATTATACCTGGGACAGAAATGATAGTTCTAACTAAAGGCAATGTTACACCTACTTATTTCAAATTTACAAAAGGATCTGAATTTTTATTTGAAAATTTAAACATCTTATTATATAATGTATTAAAGGTTGGAGAAAGTTTTGACAATAAACTAATAAACAGCAATAAAGATGAATTAGGTAATATTCATTACCGTTACGAACTTACTTATGAAAATGTGCCAATACATGATGCTCAATTTTTAGTACATGTAAATAACGGTAAAATATATGCTGTTAATGGAAACTTGTATAGAGATATAAACATTTCAAATACTATTTCCTTTTCAGAAAATACTGCTTTACAGAAACTTCTAAATAAAATAAATGCACAAAGGTATAAATGGCAGATGCCTGAAGAAGAAAAACTTTTACAAGAAGAGACCAAAAACCTACGTGCAACCTATTATCCAAAAGGCGAATTAGTTTTACTAAAAGATAAAGTTTCTCAACAATATATCTACACCTATAGTTTTAATGTATATGCAGATAAACCTCTAAAACGAGCTATTTATTATGTAGATGCTTCAACAGGAAAAATTGTATTTGAAAATAATTTAATACATGAAGGCAATGCTAATGGTACTGCTGTTACAAAATATAGCGGTACACAATCAATAAAAACAGATAGCACAAATCCAACTTCTTTTAGACTTCGAGAAACCCTTAGAGGTCAAGGTATTGAAACCTACAATATGCGTACAGGTACTAATTATGGAAATTCAGTTGATTTTACTGATTCTGACAATAATTGGAATAACGTAAATGCTGCAAAAGATGAAGTTGCAACAGATGCTCATTGGGGTGCTGAAAAAACATGGGATTATTTTTGGTACAGATATGAAAGAAATAGTATTGATAATTTAGGCTTTAAAATAAAAAGTTATATCCATTATGACGTAAGTTATGCCAATGCTTTTTGGGATGGGCAGCGTATGACTTATGGTGATGGCAATAGTTCTTGGCAACCTCTAGTTGCTCTTGATATCTGTGCCCATGAAATTACACATGGACTGACATCTTATTCTGCCAATCTAGATTATGAAAGTGAATCAGGCGCTATGAATGAAGCTTTTAGTGATATTTTTGGCACAGCCATCGAATTTTATGCAAAACCTTCAACGGCTAATTGGTTAATAGGTTCAGATATTGGAACTCCTTTGCGATCTATGTCAAATCCTAATACATATAATGACCCAGGTACTTATGGTGGTAATTTTTGGATTAACCAAATTGGTTGCATACCAAGTAATCTTAATGATAATTGTGGCGTACATACCAATTCTGGTGTATTAAATCATTGGTATTATTTACTATCAGTTGGAGGAAGTGGTACAAACGAATTTAATCAAACCTATAATATTTCTGGAGTTGGTGTTGATACTGCAGGTGCTATTGCATTTCGTTTACTTACGGTTTATTTAACCAATACCTCAAAATATTCCGATGCTCGCCTTTATGCTATTATTGCAGCTGCTGATTTATATGGCAATTGTAGTCAAGCTGTTCAAAGTGTTACCAATGCATTTTATGCTGTAGGGGTTGGAAATGCTTATACACCTGGTGTTCAAAGTGATTTTGTTGCTGATATTGCTACGTTTTGTCAATCACCTGCTTATGTAACTTTTGTAAATCAAAGTAATAATGGAGTAAATTATATTTGGGATTTTGGTGATGGAACTACTAGTACTTTAGTAAATCCAACACATGTATATAATAATTATGGAACATATAATGTAAAACTGTCAACAAACGGAGGAAATTGTGGAATAGACAGTATTATAAAACAACAATATATCAGTGTATTTCCATCAAACCCTTGTGTAATTACTATGCCTCAAACTGGGAGCTTAACTGCTAATTCATGCAACGGAATTTTATATGATAACGGTGGTAATAATTTTTATTTAGACAATACAGATGTTACTACCATCATTTCACCTTTAGGAGCAACTTCTGTAACATTAACATTTACTAAATTCAGTTTTGAAACAAATTCCGATTTCTTGTATATTTATGATGGAAATTCCACTTCATCTTTACTTATAGGGAAATATTCAGGAAATACTTTTCCAAATGGAGGAACTATCACATCTACCACAGGAAGCATAACTCTTAGGCAAACAAGTGATGCATCTGTTTCTGATACAGGTTTTGTTGTAAATTGGTTGTGTTCATACCCTTCCGTAGCACCTGATTGTAATTTTAAAGTTTCAGATACTAGTAGTTGTACTGGTGTAATTAATTTTATAGATATTTCAACGAATGGACCCAATAATTGGCTCTGGGATTTTGGTGATGGAATAACATCTAATATTCAAAATACCACTCATACTTATCAAAGCAATGGTATATATTCTGTAAAGCTTTACACATCGAATGCTTATGGTTCTGACTCACTTATAAGGTCTAATATTGTAAGCATAAATAAACCAGCTGATCCAATTATTCCCAACGATACTGCTAATTGTGGAGCTACTTCTTTTATTTTTCATGCAAGTGGAAATGGAATTATTAAATGGTTTAATTCTCCAACAGCAATTTTACCAATTGATACTGGTTTAGTTTTTAATACTGATACTTTGAATTCTAGTACAACTTATTATGTTGAATCACAGGTCAACGCTCCAAGTACTTACGGAGGAAAAATCGATAACTCTGGAGGAGGAAATTATTTTAACAATTCATCCATCCATTATCTTGTTTTTGATTGTTTAACTCCTTCTGTATTAAAAAGTGTGAAAGTTTATGCCAATTCAGCAAAAAGTCGTACCTTTCAATTACAAAATAATTCAGGAAGTGTGCTAGCAACAAAAACTTTAAACGTGCCCGCTGGAACAAGTCGTATAATACTTGATTTTAATATTCCTGCTGATAATAATTTACGATTAGTTGGGCCTAGCAGCCCTGATTTATACAGAAATAATGCAGGCACAAACTATCCGTATCAAATTGGCAATAAAATAGTTATAAAATCAAGCAGTGCTACTCAAGATCCAACTGGTTATTATTACTTTTTTTACGATTGGGAAGTACAAGGCGAAACTTGTAGAAGCAATCGTTTGCCTTTAAATGTTTATATCAATTCAGCCAAACCAACTCCTTCTTTTTCTTATATTTCAAATGGATTGAATGTTAGTTTTACCAATGCAACATTACAAGGGGTAAATTATTTATGGGAGTTCGGTGATGGTTCAACATCAGTATTAACCAATCCTACTCATACTTATGGAGTTTACGGAAATTTCGATGTTAAACTTACTGCTACTAATGCGTGTGGTATAGATACAATTGCAAAAACAATAAACGTTGAAGTCTCTGTTAATGAAAATAATACATTGAATAATTTGAACATTTATCCAAATCCTACAAATTCACTTTTGTATATTCATTTTCCTTCATCCATTTCTGGAAAACTACAAATGCAATTGCTCACAATGACAGGGCAGCTCATTTGGAATTCTGATTTTGAATCATCTACAAATGAATTGAATACAACTATTGATATGAGTAAATTTGCAAAAGGAATTTATTATTTAAAGGTGAAACAACAAAATCAACTCATTGTAAAAAAGGTAATTAAACTTTAAAAATAAATAAAAAAGAGAACTATAAAAATCAATATATTAATTAAAAAATAAAAAAAATGAAAACTTTAAAAGCTCTAACCATCAGCCTTGTTTTGTTTACAGTTTGTTTTTTACCATCATCTGTATTAGCTCAGACAAAAAGAAATGCTAGCATTGTTGAATTTAATATTAAAGTTAATTTTCAAGATGCAAAAGGCAAAGCATTAATAGAAAAAGAAATAAAAAAAGAAGCTGGCGTTTCCAATGTATTTGCCAATTTAGCAACAAAACTTGTTACTATTAACTTTGATGGCAATACAACTGATCGCGAAAAGATAAATTTAGCGATAGAAAAAATTGGTTTTACTACTGAACTTTCGTCAAAAGAGAAGAAAACAGTTAAATCCAACTCAAAGGAAATTAAGAAAAAAAAATAGGGAGCCTAAAAAATAGGAAACTCTTATAAAAAAACGAATATCTTTTGGATATTCGTTTTTTTATGCTTTTTTCTTTCGTTTTCTGATAGGAATTTAATACTTTTGAAAAATAATAATTTAACCCTCATACAATTTCAACACCATGAAAATCTTAGTTTTAAATTGCGGCAGTTCTTCAATTAAATACCAATTGATCGATATGTCGAACAATGCAGATTTATTAGCAAAAGGACTATTAGAGAGAATCGGTATGGAAAATGCCGAATTTAGTCATCAAGCAAAAAATAAAGATAAATTTAAACTTACAAAAAACATACCCGATCATCAGGTTGGTATTAATCTTATTTTAAGTACACTTAAAGATCCTGTTCATGGTGTTATTAAAGATGAAAATGAAATATTTGCAGTTGGACACAGAGTAGCACATGGTGGAGAAAACTTCAAAACTAGTGTTCGTGTTAACGATTCAGTTAAAAAAGATATTGAAAAATGTATTGAGTTGGCACCGCTTCACAATCCTGCAAATTTAAAAGGAATAACCTCAATAGATGCTATTTTGCCTAAGGTTCCTCAAGTGGCAGTTTTTGATACATCTTTCCACCAAAGTATGGAACCACATGCATATTTGTATGGTATCCCTTACGAATATTACGAAAAATATCGTATCCGTAGATATGGTTTCCATGGAACAAGCCATAAATTTGTTGCTCAAAAAGCTTGTGATATTTTGGGATTAAACATTGAAAATATAAATATTATTACCTGTCACCTTGGCAATGGTGCTTCTGTAGCTGCTATCAAAAAAGGAAAATCAGTAGATACTTCCATGGGATTTACACCTATTGAAGGATTGTTAATGGGAACTCGTTGTGGTGATATTGATTTGGGCATTACCCTTTTCTTAGCTGAAAAAGAAGATTTAAGCATGAAAGAAACCAATGATCTTTTCAACAAGAAAAGTGGCATGTTGGGTGTTTCAGGTGTTTCTTTTGACATGAGAGATATTGAAAATGCTGCCGAAAAAGGAAATGAAAGAGCCCAAATTGCCCTTGATATGTACGATTACAGAGTTAAAAAATATATTGGAGCTTATGCTGCAGCTATGGGTGGTGTTGACCTTATTATTTTTACTGGTGGAATTGGCGAAAATGCTTGTGTAACCAGAAAAGGTATTTGCAAAAACATGGAATTCTTAGGTATTGATTTTGATGAAGTAAAAAACAAAGGCTTAAGAGGTGTTGACGCAGTTATCACAAAAGAAAACTCAAAAGTAAAAGTAATGGTCGTTACTACTAACGAAGAGTTGGTTATTGCTACTGATACGTATAATATTGTTTGTTGCACAAATTAATTTTTTTGTTGCAATTACAAAAAAAAGCGAAATACTTCTTTGCCGAGAAGTATTTCGCTTTTTTATTTTTTTTAAAAGAATTATTGTAATTTAGTTGTCTGAAAATTTCTAA
>CAZUCB010000118.1:0-8216 GCA_964618755.1 uncultured Bacteroides sp.
AAAGCGGAATGTTCAATGCATTGTGATGGGTTATAAACGGACGTGCAGCAGCTCCGCCTGGGATTGCCTGTAATATTGGCGTTTCAACCTCCAGATAACCCTGAGCATTGAAAAACTCACGCATGGATTGTATCACTTTAGTTCGCTTGATAAAAGTATTTTTTACCCCTTCGTTTACAATCAAATCTACATAGCGCTGACGATAGCGTTGTTCAGGATCGCTGAAAGCATCGTAAACTACACCATCTTTTTCTTTAACAATTGGCAAAGGTTTCAGCGATTTGCTCAACAGTTTGAGTTCGGTAACATGTATGCTGATTTCACCCATCTGGGTAGTGAATACATATCCTGTAACCCCAATGATATCGCCGATATCCATCATTTTCTTAAATACATTATTGTAAAATGAAGTATCTTCACCTTCACAAATATCGTCGCGTTTGATATACAACTGAATACGCCCTACGCTGTCCTGTAATTCTACAAATGAAGCTGCTCCCATAATACGGCGGCTCATCATACGCCCGGCTATACTGACTTTCTGAAAAAGTGTATTGTCGTTAGGATATTTCTCTAATATTTCTGTTGTTTTTGCATTTACTTCAAATAATTCGGCAGGATAAGGATTGATACCTGCATTTTGGAGTTCTTCCAGTGATTTTCTACGGAATAACTCTTGTTCGCTTAACTCTAAACTCATAAAATAAAAAATTTTTGCAAAGATAGGGAAAATCAGTTAAATGGTAAATCACTAAAAGTGATAATCTCACTCAAAGTGAGGTTATCACTATGGTAAAATATATTTTAATAAAATCTGTCAAGATTTAAAAATCTGATAATTTTTCCCACATTATAATTACTATGGTTGCCGATTTCTCGAATACTTATCAAGAAATTCAGTGTATTTCATTCATAAAATGCTTAACGGATTATAAGAAATTCAACCAAATATAAATGCTTTACATATTTTTTGAGTGTTTTTCTGGCGAATGCTATTTTCTACAAACTTACCTATTATTTTTCTTAATTTTGCAAAAAAACATATTATGGCAGACGATAAGAAAATCATTTTTTCCATGGCAGGTGTTGGAAAAATATTTCCACCCAGCAAACAAGTATTAAAAGATATTTACCTTTCTTTTTATTATGGTGCAAAAATCGGTGTGATTGGTTTAAACGGCAGTGGAAAATCAACCTTACTTAAAATCATTGCAGGATTGGAAAAATCATTTTTGGGCGATGTATCTTTTTCTCCTGGTTATAAAGTAGGTTATCTGGCTCAGGAGCCAATATTGGATGATAATAAAACCGTAAGAGAAATAATTGAAGAAGGTGTACAGGAAGTAGTTGATTTACTGAAAGAGTACGAAGCTATCAACAATAAATTTTCTGAACCTATGAGCGACGATGAAATGACAAAACTAATCGACCGCCAAGGCGAAGTTACCGAATTACTTGAACACCATGATGCGTGGGAGCTTGATGCCAAATTAGAGCGTGCTATGGATGCATTGCGTTGTCCTGAAGGCGATGCAGCAGTAAAAAATCTATCAGGAGGTGAGCGTCGCCGTGTTGCTTTGTGCCGTTTGCTGTTACAAGAACCCGAAATATTATTATTAGATGAGCCTACCAACCACTTAGATGCCGAATCTATCGAATGGCTTGAGCTACATCTAAAACAGTATAAAGGCACTGTAATTGCAGTAACCCACGACCGTTATTTCCTTGATAATGTTGCTGGCTGGATACTTGAATTAGATAGAGGCGAAGGCATTCCCTGGCAAGGTAATTATTCTTCTTGGTTAGACCAAAAGTCGAAACGATTGGAAATGGAAGAAAAAACCGAAAGCAAAAGAAAGAAAACGCTTGATAGAGAACTTGAGTGGGTACGAATGAGTCCTAAGGCTCGTCATGCGAAAGGTAAAGCAAGATTATCTGCTTACGAAAAAATGATGGGTGAAGATGTTAAAGAAAAAGAAGAGAAATTAGAAATTTATATTCCCAATGGACCTCGATTAGGAAACAAGGTGATAGAAGTAAACAATGTATCTAAGGCTTTTGGCGATAAAATTTTATTTGAGGACCTATGTTTTTCATTACCTCCTGCTGGAATTGTTGGAGTAATTGGTCCAAACGGAGCCGGAAAAACTACCCTGTTTCGTTTGATTATGGGCAATGAAACTCCCGAAAACGGGCAATTCGACGTAGGTGAAACCGTAAAAATTGGTTATGTTGACCAGCAACATACAGATATTGATCCAGAAAAGAATGTGTGGGAAGTAATTTCTGAAAGCAATGAACAGATTCAAATGGGTGGCAGATTAATTAATTCTAGGGCCTATGTTTCAAGATTTAATTTCAGCGGTTCGGATCAAGGCAAAAAAACAGGAGTATTATCAGGTGGTGAACGCAATCGCTTGCATTTGGCTTTAACATTGAAATCGGAAGCCAACGTTTTATTGCTTGATGAGCCTACCAACGATATAGATATTAATACATTAAGAGCTTTGGAGGAAGGTTTGGAAAACTTTGCAGGATGTGCTGTGATTATTTCCCACGACCGCTGGTTTTTAGACCGTGTAGCAACCCATATTTTAGCTTTTGAAGGGAATTCACAAGTTTACTTTTTCGAAGGATCTTATTCGGAATATGAGGAAAATCGTAAAAAACGATTAGGCGATGAAGCACCTAAGCGTATCAGATATAAAAAACTGATGGCATAGTATTTTCTTTACATATTTGAATTAATTTATGAAGAAAAGCAATATTTAGCAGATAATTAAAAAAGCATCCATTTTAAAAAATGGATGCTTTTTTAATAAACCTTCAAAAACAGATTATTTTCTTAAAATTTAATTACAAAAAAATCAACGCCAATATTGGAACTATGAAACCTGCCAAAACAAACCATATCCCACGTTTGCTAAGGCTATTTTTGCTTTTTGCAATAATAAATAATCCACTTATTGCAACAATAATCATCCCTACACAAAACAAATCAGAAAACCATAACCACCAGTTACCAGGATTGTAATGAAGAAAATTAACTTGAAAAAACAAAGGTCTTTTGGTTATTTTTTCAATATACCCTTCCTTAGTATTTAGATTTAAGGTAATGGAGCCATTATCAATAAAAATCTTTAATGTATGACTATTTGGGAAAAAGTATTTTTTATAATGATCGTCTTCATGATAGTTCTTTAAAAGTGCCTTTACCCAATCCAAATTTATAGATGCCTTGTCAATACTTTCATTGATGGTAAAGTCTTTATAAATAATATTGTAATTAGGATTCCAGTCTTTCTTATGGTTTAGTGCAATTCCCGAAATGCAATAAATAATTGTGAGTCCGAAAAAGAAATAACCAATATCCCTATGCAGGATTCTATTCCATTTACGAAAGATTCTCAATTTGTTTGACGACATAATTCAAATGAGTTAAAATAGGGAGTTTATTTTTGTATAACTTTCAATGCTTTGCAATCAATTGCATAGATAGAAATATAGGTTTTGCCACTTTCTTCCAGTTTCTTACGAAATTCTTTTACACTAGCATAAGGATCTTCTAAAACTGCGGTATCTTTTACTGCAGCTTTATTAGCTTGCCCTGTTATTGCTTTATTTTCTTCATTGCAAACTTTTTGATCTTTATCATCTATAGATGCTTTAATTTCAGCTTCCCATTCATTTAAGTAGTTCGCATCAATTTTTTCATCTTCAATAACAGTACCTGAAATTTCAACATCACTTCCTTCATTTTTGATATCAAAAGTTGACATATTTTCACCTGCATTGATTTTTACTGTCATTTCTGGATTGGCACCAAAAAGGAAAAGCTTTTTCCCACTGTGTTTGCATATATGAGATACCGTTCCTGCAATAACTATATCTTTACCAACCCATACTTCAGGTGTAAGCAAAAAACTATCAACAGTAATTGCTGTTTTTGTTGAATCTGTGGATTTGTCTCCATGGTTTTTGCAGCCAATGTTACTTCCAATAATAAGAACTGCAATAATTAATAAAAAAAATAGTTTTTTCATAATTTTTATAATTTAAGTGTTTTATACTTTGCAAAAGTAGAAAAAATTATTGCAAATTAAATAAAAACGCTGTTAATAATTTAAGTTATGGATTATCAATAACAAGAAGTGTTTTTAAAGAATACTATTCATAATTTTTCCAGAAGAAAGTATTTTATCGAGATATTTTTCAAATTGTGTTTCTTTTAGTCCATTCAAATAATTAGTATTGTGCATATCTGTTCCCAAAAAATCAATCATATTGGCATCCACTAATTTTTCAGCAACTTTCTTTACCATTTCACCATAATAACCACCCAATGAAATTGTATTTAATTGAAAAAACACACTTCTGTCTTTCAGTTCTTCATATTTATTAAAACTATTAAACCAATAGGAATAACGTTCAGGATGTGCTAAAATAACTTTATAACCATCTATTTGTAAATCAAAAATAAAATTAAAAAGATTAGGATGTGGACTAAAATAAGACATTTCAACCAAAATATACTTGCTGCCAAAGGTTAGTAAGTTTTTAGACTGAAACTTTTCTGCAAAACCATCATCTAATAAATATTCAGCTGCTGCCTCTAATTGAACATTAATACCTTCTGTCTTTATTGCTTTACGAACGTCTTCTAATCCTGCAAGAATAATTTCTGGTGTATTTTTATATACTTCTCCTTGAATATGAGGTGTAGTTATTATTTTGCTAAAGCCAAGATCATGCATTTCTCTAATCAATGCAATAGACTGATTCAATGTTGCAACTCCATCGTCAATACCTGGAATTAAATGCGAGTGCATATCAATCCCAATAGAAGCCAAATTAATAGGCTGGCTCAGCTTTTTAGAAGTAAATATATTTCCAAATATTGACATTTATTGATTTAAAAGTTTATAAAGTTAAAAGCTTCATACATTTTAATGATATTTATCTTTTAACATATTGCTTGTCGTAGTATTTTTGGTAATCACCTGAAGTTACATTATTAAGCCAATCTTCATTCTTTAGATACCAATCTACGGTAATTTCCATGCCTTCTTCAAATTGCAAAGAAGGTTTCCAGCCCAATTCGTTTTGTAATTTTGTTGAGTCAATGGCATAACGCAAATCGTGACCAGCACGATCTTTTACATAAGTGATTAATTTTAAAGATGTTCCTGCTTCACGATTAAGCTTCCTATCCATAATTTCGCATAATTTATGGATTAAATCTATATTTGTCCATTCGTTATTGCCACCAATGTTATAAGTATCACCAGTTTTGCCTTCATGATATATAAGGTCGATAGCACGTGCGTGATCTACTACATAGAGCCAGTCGCGTATGTTTTCGCCTTTTCCATAAATAGGGATAGGTTTATTGTGATTGATATTATTGATAGAAAGTGGTAATAATTTTTCAGGGAATTGAAATTGACCATAATTATTTGAGCAATTAGAAATCACAACAGGCATTTTGTAAGTATGAAAATATGCTCTTACCAAATGATCAGAACTAGCTTTGGAAGCAGAATATGGACTGCGTGGATCGTAAGCAGTTTCTTCGGTAAAAAAGCCTTCCTCACCCAATGAACCATAAACCTCATCGGTAGAAATATGATAAAAACGTTTACCATCCATATTGTCTTTCCATAAGTTTCTGGCCGCATTCAGAAGGTTAACAGTTCCAACAATGTTAGTCATAATAAATTCCATTGGGTTGGCAATAGATCGATCCACATGTGATTCTGCAGCTAAGTGAATTACACCATCAAATTTGTATTTTTCAAAAATTTCGTTTATTACCTGAGCATCCACAATATCGGCTTTTACAAACTCATAATTAGGTTTGTTTTCAATATCGGTCAAGTTTGCAAGATTTCCTGCATACGTTAATTTATCAAGATTAACAATTTTGTAATTAGGATATTTATTTACGAATAATCTAACAACATGGGAACCTATAAATCCAGCACCTCCAGTGATTAATATTGTTTTTTTCATTGTATCTATTTAAGTTTATTACTGATATAACATTTTAACTTTTGTTCATTTATTCGTTTTGAAGATTGTTCAATATAATAAACAAAATTCATTTCTTTTTGTCTCAAATTATCAAAATATTTCTTTCGAATTAAAAATAATATTTAAAGTATTATTATGCAAAAATAACAAAAAAATGTATAAGCTACCTTTTTAAGATATTAAATGGCAATTTATTATTTCACAGTATATTCATTTTTGCTTTTTTGTTTTAGCATAAATCATACATTCGTAATTATTTCCCTAATAAAAGATTAAAGAGCTATCAATAATATAAGACAGCTCTTTGAGTATTTTAGTTAAATATTTAATGCTGATTTCAAAAAGATTAAGAGAAGGTAATTTATTAGTTACCCTCTCTTAATCTAATTAATTAGTTATTATCGTTCAAAAACGATTTTTCCTAATTTAGAATAATTCGTAGTGATACCGTTAACTTCAAACTGATACATATACACACCTGAATACAGATTTAATTCTTCTGCATTAATCACAACTTTATACACACCTTCTGATTGTTCTTCGTCAACAATGGTGCGAATTGGTTGTCCAAGGATATTTGTAATAATAATCTTAACTTTACCTTGTTCAGGCAATGTATAAACTATATTTGTAATTTCCCTTGCTGGATTTGGATAGTTTTGTACATCAAATCCTTTATCTTGATTTACAGTCTGAACATCTGACATCTTTAAGTTAAAGTTATCTAATACTACTGCATTTGGATCTGCAAATTCGCTACTTACATCATAATTAAAAATCTGAGTTGGGTGCATAATAGCTTTTCTTGCTCTTATTTGAAGAGAGATAAGTGTTTCTCCAGAAGTAATAGTTTTAGCATTTAAATCTGCCCATGCAAGTGCTATTTGTCCATTTTCAATCTTATATTTCATTCCATCCAACGTATTATTTACATTTTCGATTTCGAATGAATTTTGATCATAATTCATGAACAATGTCATAGCACCCAATTTAGCTGATGTATTAGCCTTAATAGTATAAGTAAAGGACTTGTTTTGTTGTATATCCACAACACCATCATTAGTGGATATTGCTTGTTTCAAGTATGTTGTATTGTAAGATTTATTGATATCACCTACACAAATTCCTTTAAAATTATATGTTGAGTCTAAAGCACTAAACGTAAATGGAGCATTATTAAACTTCCAATCACCCGCAGCAAATTGATTTATCAAACTTACTATGCGAAGTTGTACTAATAGTGCGTCCGTAGCATTTACACCTGAAGCTAAATTAACGTTTGCAGCCACTAATGGAAGATCAGTTAATGTTATTGAGCCAACAGAATGTAATTTTATTAATAATGCATCAGTAGCGGTAACACCACCCCATGGTTTAACAGAACTTACATTTAAAGAATAATTTCCATACGCGATATTATTAAATTCATAATATCCCGATACGGCATTACCCGATTGATTGATTGTAGTAACTGTTGTTGTTGTTGCAATAACTTCACCATCTTTAACCAATTGAATACTTACTCCATTTAATGGCGTGTTGTTCGTATTATCATAAGTTAATTTTCCTGTAAGTTTATATGCACCTGGTGCAGGAAGTTGTGTAATACTTATTGTTGTTGTTCCTGTACATCCAGTTGGAGCTGTTTCAGATACAGATATTGATCCTTGACAAGCTTGGCATGGAGCCCAATCCCAAGAAACGTAAACTGAATCATTACCTTGACCACTTGTAATACTACCTCCTATAACTGACCATGAATACAAATGTCCAGGAATAGATGGAGTTACATAATAAAGTTCTCCTGTAGCGTTGGTATATACAGTCGTATTACCATTGATAGTTGGAGTTGGTAATGGATTTATGGTTACGTTATAATAATCAGTAGTTGTTGTACATCCTGTATTTAGATTCGTTTTTGTGAGTCTTAACCAACCTGATGTACAATTACAATTCCATTTAACTGTAACACAATTTGTATTTGCAACTGATTCAATAATACCACCTGAAATTGTCCATTGATATGAATAACTTCCTACTGTATTATCAACATCACAATAAGTTGTACTTACGTTACAACAAACAACTGTGTCACCATTAATAATAGGATTTGCAGATGGCTCAACTCTTATCGTAAAGCTTGAATCTGCTCCATTGCAGCTTACTCCTTCATTGGTAAATGT
>CAZUCB010000119.1:0-8199 GCA_964618755.1 uncultured Bacteroides sp.
GCAATGATTTCATCATTTTCGTTCAAACCTTCGGTAATTTGGATGTAATTATTGTCCTGAATACCGGTTTTAACCTTTTGCATCAAAGCCGTTCCGTTTTTATATAAAAACACATATTCTACTACCTCATCCTTTATCGTTTTTTTAGTAGATGTTTCTTCTTCTCCATCATTATTTTCAGTATTTTCTTTCTTTGCAAATAAGGATTTCTTGCCTGTAGAATCTTCTCTTGTTGTAACAGATTGGATAGGAACTGTAAGTATGTTTGATGCATTCTTTGTTTGAATATCAACAGTTGCCGACATACCCGGTCTGAATGGGCTGATATTGGGTCTGTCTGATTTCATCAAATCCTGATAAGATGATTGCAAAATTCTGATTTTTACGTTGAAATTTGTAACCTGATCGGCACTTACGCCAGTAGTATTGGCAGAATTAGCAATTTGAGTTACAATTCCTTTGAATTTACGATTCAAGTAAGCATCTACTTCAATCAAAGCTGTATCGCCTAATTTAACTCTTACGATATCATTTTCGTTTACATCAACATTTACTTCCATATTGTTCAAATTAGCAATACGCATAATTTCGGTACCGCTCGAAAATTGTGATGCACCGGTAACTCTTTCGCCAACTTCAACACTCAATTTTGAGATAGTTCCACTGTTAGGTGCATATATTGAGGTTCGGGTAAGGTTTTCTTTCGATTGTTTTAAAGCAGCTTCGGAACTGCTTACATTATATTTTGCTGCTTCCACATTTTGCTCTGCAGCTTCTACCTGAGCTTTGGCCACATCAAAGGCAGCTTTGGCTGCATCAAAATCAGCCGCCGAAATGGTTTGTTGTTTAAATAATTTATCGTTGCGGTCGAAAGTAATCCGAGTATTGTTGAACTGAGCTTTTACCTGAGACAAATTGGCTTTAGCATTTGCCAAACCTGCTTTTTGACCATTAAGCATAGCTAAACTTTGCTCATAAGAAGATTTGTAAATTTCGGGATCTATTTCAGCTAATAACTGTCCTTGTTTTACTTCATCTCCTTCTTTAACCAATAGTTTTACAACCTCACCCGAAATAAACGGACTTATTTTGATTTCAACTTCAGGTTTTATTTTCCCGCTTGCAGAAACCGATTCGGTAATGCTCCTTTTGGTCACTTTTTCGGTAAATACTTCCAAGGTAGCATCGCCACCTATCCATCCGCTTTTTTTGGCAATAAGTAAAAAAACGATTAATACAATACCAACTACAATAGATAATCTGATGATATTTTTCTTTTTCATAATGAAAAATTTATGTTTTGTTTAATTTATTATTTTGATAATGTAATAGGATTCCCTTGATAAAAATCAAGTATCACTTTCTTAAAAATGAAATTATATTTTGCTCTTAACAAATCTGATTTTGCTTTAATCAATTTGTTCTTAGCATCATTGTAATCCACAGAGTTCATCATACCTACATCAAACTTTTGTTGCATATAGTTAAATGCTTCCTGAAAAGAAGTTACTGCTTTTTGCGAAGCATTATAGCTTTTATAGGCACCTTGAGCATCGGCATAAGCTTGTTCAATACTTTTTTGCAATTGGTTTTTTGCCGTTTGCAAATTATAATTTGCATTCAATGTGTTCAGTTTTGCTTTACTTACATTTGCATTTACCTGATATCCATTAAATATAGGAATGTTCAGGGTAAAACGCAAAGATTTGCTAAGATTATTATCTAACTGATCCTTAAACGACATTTTTTCAAATTCGTAATTGGTTATTTGCTGAACAATTTTTTCGCCAGTACCTGCAACAGAATAGTTGGTGGGCATGCCTATAATTGTTGACATTGACTTGATTTTTGTATAATCTAAATAATTATCAGCATAATTACTGCCATAATATCCGCTTAATGATAGGCTTGGATATCTTGAGCTGCGTGCTATTGCCAAGCCACGATAAGAACTTTCGAGACGATATTCTGCACTTTTAATTTCGGGCATTACTCCTGCGGCATAAGCAAATACCTGATTAGCCGGAATCAATGCAATCTCATTTTCCATTTTAATTTCAGGTTTTACGATATCAAAATCTGTGGTTGATTTTAAATCAAGCAACTGAACAAGGTCGAGATAAGATAACTCTAATTGGTTTTGTGCAGCAACCAAATTGGCTTCTTCCAATGCTCCTTGCGATTGTATATCGAGCAAATTTCCTTTAGCTATAGTACCTGCTTCGAAAAGTTTTTTAGTTCTTTCAATTTGCATATTACTAATGTCCACCTGATTTTGAGAAATTTCAACTTGTTCTTTGTTGAAAAGTATTTGCAAATAAGCTTGTCCAATACGTAATGCAATGTCATTTTTCATTTTTTCAACATCGTATTTACTGGCCATATAATTGCTTTGGCTTTGTCGGATTGTATTTACTTTTTGAAACCCATTGAACAAATCTACAGATGACGTTAATGAAAATGAATTAGACTGGGTTTGCTGGTCGGTATATGAATTGGACGATGGATCAATATTTCTGCCCCAATTGTAATTATGACCAACACTTCCATTAACATTGGGCAAAACACCTAATTTGCTTTGCAATGCACTTATTTTATCCGATTCAGCACTTAACTGGCTTTGTTTTACCTGTATATTATTATCCAGTGCATATTTGATGCAATCTTCCAATGTCCATTTTTTTTGTGCCTGCATATTGAATGTAAGGAACAAAAGAATGAAGCATAACAATAATTTTTTCATCTATTGTGAATATATATTTCTTTTTGAATGATTTATTAGAAATGATTTATTATTAAATTTAAGGTATCAAAATTAGGAATAAAACTCAAGTTTTTGATATTAATTGTTATTTTTTTATTTTTTTTCGCCTAAAGACTTATTTTTGCTGTTGAATAATCTTTATTAAGTGTTGAATCATGAGAAATATATTTATTTTTTCTTTAGTTATTTTGTTTGGTTTGTCAACAAATCTGCTTTCACAAACTTCTTCAACCAAGGCATTGGCAAGCGATTCAATTGATGTATTGCATTACGATATTCATTTAGATATTGCTCATCAATTTACAAATCAACTGTTCGGGTTTACCGAAGTTAAACTTGTGCCTAAAATGAATGCTATCAATAATATTACGTTGGAACTATTACTTTTAACCGTTGATTCGGTAAAAGTAAATAATGTTAATTATACTTTTTCATACATTAATAACAAAATCCGTATTCCTCTTACAATACCAGCAAATATCAGCGATACGTTGAAAGTAAAAGTATATTATCGAGGTACACCTCACGTAGAAAGTTATGGCTGGGGAGGATTTCATATAAGTTCAGGATTGTCATATAATTTAGGTGTTTCTTTTGGTGATGATCCACATAATTACGGAAAGTGCTTTTTCCCTTGCGTAGATGATTTTATCGACAGAGCCTTTTATGATTATTACATTACGGTTGACTCTGCAAAATATGTAGTTTGCGGTGGAACTTTAATGAGTATTTTAAACAATGGAGATGGTAGTAAAACTTTTCATTGGAAATTTAATAATTCCATTCCTGCTTATTTGGCATCGGTTGCAGTGTATAATTATGTATCTGTTAGCGGTGTATTTCAGGGTTTGAATGGAAGCATACCAACCTCAGTATATGTATTGCCTTCCGATACAAATAAGGCAAAGGCTTCGTTTGTTAACTTGAATAGTATTTTACAAACTTTTGAACACTATTGGGGACCCTATCGCTGGGAAAGAGTGGGCTACGTAGCTACTACATTGGGTGCTATGGAACATGCTACCAATATTGCATATCCTGCTGCTTCTATTGACGGAACACTTAGCGATGAATATTTATTGGCGCACGAACTCTCCCACCATTGGTTTGGCAATTTAATAACATGTAGTGCTGCCGAGGATATGTGGATTAACGAGGGTTGGGCTACTTTTAATGAGGCTTTGTATAAAGAAGGCGTGTATGGCAAAAAAACATATAAAGATTATTTACGAACAAAACTTAAACGAGTATTACAAACATGCCACATTGAAGATGCAGGATATAGAGCTTTATATGGAATTCCAACTAATTATACCTATGGCGAAACGGTGTATCAGAAAGGAAGTTGCGTGGTACAAAGTTTACGTGGTTATTTAGGTGACAACTTGTTTTTTGGAAGTGTAAAGCAATTACTCAATCAATATGCTTATAACAATATTTCAACTTCTGAGATGCGAGATTTTATAAGCAATTACACAGGTGTCAATTTGTTTGATTTTTTTAATTTTCATGTTTATAATCCCGGCTTCACACATTTTTCTATTGACAGTATGATAAGTTTTTCAAATCCTGCTAACTATTACGTATATGTTCGCCAGAAACTGAAAGCTGCTCCTGCATTTGCCAATTCAAATATTGTAGAAGTTACTTTTATGAATAACAATTGGCAAAAATTTACCGATACCATTCATTTTAATGGAGAATTTGGGAAAAAAGCTTTTCAAATGCCTTTTGTTCCAACAGTTGCAATACTTGATATGGAAGAAAAACTTGCTGATGCAACTACAGATAGTTATGAGATTATTAAAAATACAGGCATCGTTGATTATACCGAAAGCCTTTTTCAGTTAGATGTACAACAAGTAAATGATTCTGCTTTAGTTCGTGTAGTACATAATTGGGTTCAAGCAGATGGTTTTAAAACACCAAATACAGAAATAAAAAGGATTAGCCCTCTTCGTTATTGGTTGGTTCAAGGTATTTTCCCTAATGGATTCAATGCAAAAGGAAAGTTTCTTTACAATCGAACAAATTCTTTAGATGGTGCATTTTTGCCTATTTATCAGTCTATAGATTCGTTGGTATTATTATATCGCAAAAATACTGCCGACGATTGGCGTATTGTAAACTTTGTAAATGAAGATGATGGTTTTTCGGGCAGTTTAACTACAAATAATCTTCAGCAAGGCGAATATGTATTGGGTATTGGCAAACCTTTTCAATCGAACTTAAACGAAGTATTGCCTGAGCCTAATGAAAAGATGAATATTTTTCCTAATCCTAATACTGGTGAGTTTACTATAAAACTAAACAATGTAAATGAAGATGTGAATTTATCTATTTATACTCCATCGAGTTTATTGGTTGATAGTTTTCTAATTGCCAAAGAAAATTCAAAAATATACCATAAATGTAAAACAATAAAAGCAGGAAACTATCTGGTAAAACTATCTGCTCAAAATGGTGATATAATTGCTACCGAAAAAATGGTAATTGTAAACAAATAAAAATATTGAGACATATATACTAATTACAAATAATCAAACATTTATTGTCTTATACATTTTTATTTTACAAAATAGGTAATTTCTATTGTATCTTTACAATATCATTCTTAAAAATCATTTATAGTTTTTTTAGAAAAGATCATATGAAAAAAAATTAATAACTGTCATAAAAATACTTATTATGATAAAAAGATTATTATTGATTGTTACAATATTATTATTGATAATCAACGTTCGAGCTGCATATTTTGAAAAATTGCCTTATATTATCAAACAACCCGATGGAAAAACGATTAACTGTTTTGTTTCTGGTGATGAGTTTTTTAATTGGATTCACGATGAACAAGGTTATACAATAATTCAAGCTCCTAATGGATATTATTACTACGCAGTATTTGATGGCGAAATATTAAAACCATCCAGATATATAGTAAACAGTGTTAATCCAGCAAGAGTTGGGTTGAAAAAATGGGCAAAGATATCAAAAGCAGAATATCAGCGAAAATATGATGCAATGTTTGCTTATAAGTTTGAAAGTAATAAAAACACTGGCCCAAATAAAGCACCACATTCAGGCATAATGAATAACATTGTCGTTTATATACGCTTTTCGGATGATACCGAATTTACAACAACGAGACAAGTTTATGAAGATAAATTTAACCCATCAACAGGTGTTAGCCTTAAATCTTATTATAAGGAGGTTTCATATAATAACCTTACCATAAATAGTACGCATTATCCTGATTGTGAACTATCCACTAATTTGTCATATCAAGATTCTCACTCTCGAAATTATTTTCTACCTTACAATGCAACCACAAATCCAATAGGTTACAATGGTGGTGGAAATGGAGAAGAGCGAAGAATAAGAGAACATCAACTGCTCGTTGATGCTATAAATTGGATAAATATCAATTCACCTGTTCATTCATCCTTAAATATTGATGGAGATGGAGATGATAATGTAGATAATGTTTGTTTTATAATAAAAGGTAGCAGTGGAGGGTGGAATGATTTATTGTGGGCACACCGATGGACTTTGTTCAGTCAAAATATTTATATTAATGGAAAAAAAGTATATGATTATACTTTCCAGCCCGAAGGTCAGGTAGCAGTTCAAACAATTTGCCATGAAATGTTTCATGCTTTAGGAGCTCCTGATTTGTATCACTATACTTCTAATGGAATTGCGCCTGTTAGTTCTTGGGATTTGATGGAAAGTGGAGGTGGGCACATGTTGGCATATATGAAATGGAAATATTCCAATCATGTATGGATAAACTCTATACCCGAAATAACAACTACTGGAAGCTATACATTAAATCCTGTAACTTCATCTACCAACAATTGCTATAAGATAGCTTCTCCATTTTCTACAAATGAATATTTTATGCTAGAATACAGAAGCAAAACGGGAACTTTTGAATCTAACATACCTGGTTCAGGCTTAATAGTTTATAGGATAGACGAAAGCGTAAGCACAGGCAACAGAAATGGGCCACCTGACGAAGTTTATGTTTTTAGACCTAATGGAACAATTAGCTCAAACGGAACTCCAAGTAACGCATTTTTTTCATCTACAGTTGGGCGAACTGCCATAAATGATACTACAAATCCGAAATGTTTTTTACAAAACGGAACAAAAGGTGGTATAAACATATCAAATGTTTCCACTGCTGGAACAACGATATCTTTTAACGTAACATTTCCACCCCCATGCAACTCACCAGCAATTCAAGCTTCTGCATTTACTTCTTCTGCACTAACAAATAATTCAATGACTATTGGTTGGACAAGAGGCACCGGCGATTCTGTATTAATAATTGCAAAGGCAGGAAGTGCAACTACCATTTTACCATATGCTGGAAGCACTTATACTGCCAATGCCATTTTTGGGTTAGGAACACAATTAGGAACAGGGAATTATGTGATATATAACGGAACAGGAACATCTGTAAACATAACTGCACTTACACAAGGAACTACTTATTATTATGCCATCTACGAGTATAATTCATCTGAACATTGTTATAAAAAACCAGCACTTACAGCTATTGCCGCAACAACAGGCTATTGCTTAGCAGGTGCAACTTCAACGCTATCTTATGGAGAATATATCTCAAATGTTTCAATAGGTTCAATAAATCAAGCTTCAACAAGAGGAACTTCTGGATATCAAAATTTTACTTCACAAATAACTAATATGCAAATTGGAGTAAATACAACAGCTACAATAAGCTGTACAAATTCATATTCAGCTGATCAACTATTAATTTGGATTGATTGGAATCATGATAATGATTTTACTGATGCCGGTGAAGCGGTATATTCTTCAAGTGGTACGTTTGTCAGTCCTCACACAACTACAAGCTTTACACCACCACCTAATTCATTACCTGGAACGACACGAATGAGGATAAGATTAGATGATGCTGATAATGGACCTAATCCTTTCCCTTGTGGAAATGCAGAATGGGGTGAAGTGGAAGATTATACTATAAATGTTATAGCTACACCAAAAACAACTTTTACAGCTACCCTATCTAATGCATGGGAAAACGCTGCCAATTGGGATCACGGAATTCCAGATACTACTACCAATGCTACCATTGCTGCAACAAAGTTAGCTATTGTAAACTCAAATAATTATCAATGTAAGAATTTAACGATTGCACCATTGGGTAAACTTACAATCAATACGGATAAAGACTTAACTGTAAATGATACATTAACTTTACAGTCAGATGCTAGCGGAACAGCTTCATTAATAGACAATGGAACGCTATTTTCATCCATTAATATTGTTGAACGTTATATTCCTCATACTTTTAACGATGAATTCCACATGCTGTCTTCGCCTGTAACTGCTCAGGCAATTAGTCCTGTTTTTAACGAGCTTGATGGCTTCTTTGTGTGGAACGAAGC